>CABULX010000001.1 GCA_902492545.1 uncultured Collinsella sp.
CGATTCAGTCGCGCGGGCAGCATTTCCCAGTTGACAAAACTATAGGAACACCCCCGTATGCGCTCTTACTGTTTGGCTGTATTTTGAGTCCTTCTAGTGTATTTGAGCGATAATTACTCGCATTGGCGTTAGGGAGGGCTTGATGTTTACCGTATTTGTCTTGGGCAATATCGCTTCGGGTAAGTCGACTGCCTGCCGCTATTTCGAATCTCGTGGCGCTATGCTTATCGATCTGGATGAGCTTGCAAAATCGCTGTATGTGCCGGGCTCTGATATCGTCAATGCTCTCGCGGATGAATTCGGTTGGGACATTTTGGATGAGGAAGGCGGCATTCGCCGCAGCATCCTCGCCTCTCGAGCTTTCGCTTCTCCTGATTCGGTCGCACGGCTCAATGGCATTGTGCATCCCGTTCTGATTGAACAGCTTTCGCTTAGGATTCTCGATCCGGTTTGTTGTACGGTTTCATCACCCCGTTACCCCTTTGCGGTGATTGAGGTTTCTGCTCCGACTGGTTTTGAGGATGCATTTGGCTTGGCTGATGAAATTCTGGTCATCAGCGCCCCTTTGTCAGTTCGTCGCGAGCGCGCTATTCAACGTGGCATGGAGCCATCTGATTTCGATGCCCGTTCTGCTTGCCAGCCCGATGAGTCTGCGCTGTGCAATCTCGCTACAACGGTGATTGATAATTCGGCAGCCGATAATTCGCTCTTTGAGCAGCTTGACTCATGGCTTGCATGCCACGGGTTTATAGATACTTCGGATGAGGAGGAGGCCGATGCCTAAGGCACGTTTCTTTACGTGGTATCGCGTGGCGCCACTTGCCGTTGTGTTCGTCTTCGGCCTTATTTCGCTCGTCTACTCGTGTGCCCCTGCCGCTTTCTTTAAGCCGCTGTATCCGATTGACTACGAGGTGTATGTAAAGCAATCCAGTATTTCGCATAATCTGGATCCGTATCTGGTGTGCGCTGTCATTAAGTCGGAATCGAATTGGGATCCCGAGGCCGAGTCGAATCAGGGTGCTCAGGGATTGATGCAGCTGATGCCCGAGACTGCCCAGGATATGATCGCCAAGGGCCTTGTCGACGGAGGGGAGTATTCGGCCGACAATCTTAACGATCCGGCTACGAATATCGAGTTTGGCTGCGCATACCTCTCGTATCTTCTCGCCTATTTCAACGGGTCGACGGATAGTGCCATCGCCGCCTATAACGCCGGTATGGGCAATGTCGACGGATGGGCGCAGCAGAACACGTCACTCCATAATGCGATTACCTTCCCTGAAACTCAGGCTTATCTGATTCGCGTCAATAATGCCTGGGTTCGATATAAGACTCTCTATCCCGATCGGTTCGTATAGGACTAAGCCCACCGCCTGCGTATACTGCAGATGTATGAGTTAGGAGTATCCATGGCGGAATTTGAAGTAGAACGCGTTGGTGGTGAACTTAAGCGCTTTGGCGTTGAGGGCGCTGAGGTGCCGTTTGAAGTCGTTTCCCCCTATGAGCCTGCCGGTTCCCAGCCCAAGGCCATTGAGTCACTTGTGCGGGGCGTGAGGGACGGAGACCGCTATCAGGTTTTGCTGGGTGTGACTGGTTCGGGTAAGACTTTTACGATGGCCAAAACCATTGAGGCCTTGGGTAAGCCGACCCTTGTCATGGCTCCGAATAAAACGCTCGCCGCTCAGCTTGCGAGCGAGCTCAAAGAGTTCTTTCCCAATAACGCTGTGGTCTACTTCGTCTCGTACTACGACTACTATCAGCCCGAGGCGTATGTGCCGCAAAGCGATACATATATCGAGAAAGACTCCTCGATTAACGAAGAGGTCGAGATGCTGCGTCATCAGGCGACCGCGTCACTGCTCTCTCGACGTGATGTGATCGTTGTCGCATCGGTCTCGTGTATCTATGGCATTGGCTCTCCTGAGGACTATGCGGGTCTGGCTCCAAACGTCGACAAGAAGGTGCCGCTCGAGCGCGATGACTTTATCCATGCGCTTATCGACATTCAATATGATCGCAATGACTATGACCTGGCACGTGGCACGTTCCGCGTGCGCGGCGATGTTGTTGACGTGTATCCGCCTTATGCCGAGCATCCGTTGCGGTTTGAGTTCTTTGGCGACGAGGTCGAGCTGATTGCCGAGATCGATGAGGTCACCGGTGAGATGCTTCGTGAGTACGAGGCCATCCCCGTATGGCCGGCATCACACTACGTGACCGAGAAGCCGAAGGTCAAGGCTGCTCTGAAATCGATCAGCGAAGAGTGCGAGAAGCGCGTGGCGGAGCTCAAGGCGACCGACAAGTTGCTCGAGGCGCAGCGTCTGCAGCAGCGCACCGATTATGATCTTGAGATGCTCGAGACGATGGGCTTTTGCAACGGCATCGAGAACTACTCGCGTCATCTTGACGGTCGCAAGCCGGGTGAGCCGCCGTTTACCCTAATCGATTACTTTCCCAAGGATATGCTCTGCATCATCGATGAGAGCCATGTGACGGTGCCGCAGATTCGCGGCATGCACGAAGGTGACCGCTCGCGTAAGGTGACGCTGGTGGAACACGGTTTTCGCCTGCCCTCAGCGCTCGATAACCGCCCGCTTCGTTTCGATGAGTTTGAGGCAAGGATACCCCAGTTTATCTATGTTTCGGCCACGCCGGGCGACTACGAGCTGCGGGTGAGCCAAAACGATGTGGAGCAGATTATTCGTCCGACTGGCCTGCTCGACCCCAAGATTGACGTGCGTCCAGTTCGCGGCCAGATTGACGATCTTGAGGACGAGATTCGCGAGCGCGTTGCCCGCAAGGAGCGCGTGCTGGTGACCACGTTGACCAAGCGCATGGCCGAGGACCTGACCGACCATCTGCTCGACGCGGGCATTAAGGTCAATTACATGCACTCTGATACGGCGACAATGGACCGTGTCGAGATCCTGCGAACGCTGCGCGAGGGCAAGATCGATGTTCTCGTTGGCATCAACCTGCTTCGCGAGGGCTTGGATCTCCCCGAGGTCTCACTGGTGGCAATTCTCGATGCCGATAAGGAAGGCTTCTTGCGCAACCGCCGTTCGCTGATTCAGACGATTGGCCGTGCGGCCCGTAACGCCGATGGTGAAGTCATCATGTATGCAGACGTTGTGACCGATTCGATGAAAGAGGCCATCGAGGAGACGCAGCGCCGTCGCGAGATTCAGATGGCATACAACGAAGAACATGGCATTGTGCCCAAGACAGTGCGCAAGGCCATCAACGACATCTCAAGTTTTATTGCCGAGGCCGAAAAAACTGTGGGCTCCAAGGGACGCTCGAAGGGCGACTCTCTTGGCCATGGCGCATTCTATACGCCCGATGAGTCGGGCGAGGGCGGTGTGCCGGAAACGGTGGCGCCCGAGCAGACACTTGCGGAGCAGTTGGAAGAACTGCCGCATGACGAGCTTGTGCGGATCGTCGAAACCATGGAAGAGGATATGCGTAACGCTTCTGCCGCTATGGACTTTGAGGAGGCGGCGCGCCTGCGCGATGCTGTCGTTCAGATTCGGGCGATGCTCGAGGGTGCGTCTGAGGACGAGACGATCGAGCGCTTACGCTCGCAGGCCCGCAAGGGTTCCACGTTCGCATCGGGCAGAAAACGCCAGGGTGCACGGTTTAAGAAATAGCGAACAGGCCCCGAGTTCCCTGTGGAGCTCGGGGCCTATGTCTTTTGCGCGCTGGAATTTGTGCGTTAGAGGTCTGCGATCAGGGCTTCAGCACAACGAATGCCGTCGGTGGCTGCGCTCATGATGCCGCCGGCATATCCAGCTCCCTCACCGCAAGGGTAGAGGCCCGGGGTCGACACGGCATGGCACGTTCGGTCTCGGGTAACAGTGACCGGTGAGCTCGAACGAGTCTCCACGCCGGTAAGAACGGCATCGGGACGGTCGTAGCCTCGTAGCTTTTTTCCGAGTAGGGGAAGTCCCAGACGGAGCGACTCGACGATATGCTGCGGCAGGGCTTCGTCAATTGCCGTCCAGGTCACACCGAGCGGATAGGTGGGCTTTACCTTTCCGGGCGCCTTGCTGGCGCGTCCTGCGAGGAAATCTCCGACGAGCTGTGCCGGTGCGTTCCAGTTGGAACCGCCCAGGCGATAGGCGGCCGCCTCGCAGGCACGCTGGAGCTCGATGCCGGCGAGCGGGTCATCGTTGGGAAGGTCCTCAGGCGTGACGTTAACGAGCAGGGCGGCATTTGCGTTGCGTCCGTCGCGGGCATTGAGACTGGCCCCGTTGACGCACAGATGGCACGGTTCTGAAGAGGCGGCAACAACCTGTCCGCCGGGGCACATGCAAAACGAGAACACGCTGCGGCCGTTGGGAAGATGGGCAACAAGTTTGTAGGGGGCCGCCCCGAGCGCTGGATGTCCCGCCGAGGCTCCATATTGGGCTCTGTTGATGTCGCGTTGCGGATGCTCGATGCGAACGCCCATGGCAAAGGTCTTTTGCGCGAGGGCCACGTTGTGGTCCTTAAGGAGCTCAAAAATATCGCGAGCAGAATGCCCGCAGGCGAGGATGAGATGCTTTGTCTCGATTGGCTCGTAAGCGGCGTCTTGGGACGATTGGACATCAATACCGGTGATGGCGCCAGACGCGTCGATGCGAATGTCGACGAGCTTCGTTCGATAACGGACGACACCTCCGAGCTGCTCGATGCGCTGGGATATAGCGGTGACAACCTTGGGAAGGATGTCGGAGCCAATGTGCGGCTTGGCATCCCACAGAATATCGCGGGGCGCACCCGCCTCGACGAAGGTTTCGAGGATAAGGCGATGGGCGGGATTTTTTGTTCCCGTATTGAGCTTGCCGTCCGAGAAGGTCCCCGCGCCGCCCAGACCAAACTGAATATTGCTCTCGGGGTCGAGGATGCGCTCCTTTAGAAAGAGGTCGATCGCCTGCGAGCGGCGAAATGCCGGGTCGCCGCGCTCGATAAGCAAGGGCTTAAGACCTGCTTTGGCGAGCGTGAGCGCAGCGAAAAGGCCGGCGCATCCGGCGCCGACAACGATAGGGCGTTCTTGAGGTGCGTCGGAGACGGGGGAGGGGAATGAAGGCTCATCGTCTTCTATCGCGCGTACGCGCGAGCGGTCACGCTCGGCAACGCTGTCGACCGCTTCTCGCTCGAGGTGGGGACTAGTCAGCTCAACACGAAAGCTCAGGATAAAATGGACGTCTCGTTTTTTGCGAGCGTCGATTGACTTGCGATGGAGCTCGATGGACTTGATCTCGGAGTCCTTGCAACGTAGGATGCGCTTGGCGACTCGCTTGCCAACAATGAGGCAGGCATTTTCATCGCCGGCTTCATCGAGCGACGCGTTGACTTGGGTGATTTCGATCATCGAGGTCTCCTTAGAGGCAAGAAAGAGGCCGTCCGGTATCCCAGACGGCCCGAATGCGTTTTTGATTATAGACTGCGCGGCTACAGGCTGCTTGCAGCGCGAATGCCCGAGAGCCATGCCCACGCAAGGTTAAAGCCTCCGCAATCGGCGTCGATGTCGAGCGCTTCGCCGCAGACGTAAAGCGGGGTGTCGACAACGCTGCGCGCGCGTAGACTGGGTGTTGAGATGCTCTCGACAGATACGCCACCACGCGTGACCTGCGCCGAGCGCTCCTTGGCTGTTCCCTCGACGAGCAACTTAAAGTGCTTGAGGATCGAGACCAGGTGGATGACATCGTTGGAGCCTGGATGGCACTGCTCGAACGCTGTACAGACGACGCGGGAGAGTTGCGGGGCGAGCATGCCGTCGAGCCAACGGGGATCGCGGGGCGAAAAGCCGCCGAGCAGCTCAACGCGCCGGTTGAGCATATCGAGCAGCTCGTCTTTGGAGAGGTCGGGGAAAACGTCGAGCAGGATCGTATCGCCGCGCTGGATACGACGGGAGAGGTTGAAGACAGCGACGCCCGAGATGCCGAAGGCTCGAAACAGTACTTCACCGTCTTCGTGCCAGAGCTCACTATGGTTACGGGTGAGCGTCAAGCGGGCGCGGACGCGCAGACCATCCAACGTCTTGAGTGCCGCCCGATCGCCAACGACCGTTGCCGATACGGGGCAGAGGATGGGGCGCAGCGAAGTGAGGGGGAGGCTAAACGTATCGGCGATACCGGTGGGGTTGCCGCCCGTGGCGATAATTACGGCATGTGCCTGCAGGGCCTCGTTCTTGCGAGGGACATCGGCGAGCGTTTTCCGAAGCGAGCGGAGCTCCGATTTTCGGTCGTCGTGCTTTTTTGCCTTGAGCGCCCGCGCTGGACGGTCTATTTGGAGTGCCCAGCCTTCGGAAACTTTGTGCGCCGAGGCAACGTTGGCTCCGCAGATTAAGGTGATACCTAGGCGGTTGCAAACGTTGAGAAGCGCGTCGCGCACCGATTCGGCGCGAAGGGAGCGCGGGTACAGCCGGCCTTCCTCGGAGGTTGTCATGATGCCCAGCGAGGAGAAGAAACCCATAAGCTCTTGTTCGGGCTGGGGGCCCATGACGGATTCGACGAATGCGGGGTGGTTATACCGCTGAGGATCAATCGATTCGTTGGAGAGGTTGCAGCGGCCGTTACCGGTCGCAAGGAGCTTAAGGCCGCAGGCGACATCGCGCTCAACGATGCAGACGCTTTTGCCAGCACGTGCGGCCGTAATGGCGGCGGCGAGGCCTGAAGCCCCGCCGCCGATTACCAGGACGTCATAGAAGGCGCTCGTGTTCACTTAGGCCTCGTCGGTCTCGTGCGGGGTAATGGCCTCGACGGCAGAGACTGCCTTGGGCAACATGCCATCGGGCAGCGCGGTCTCGACCTCGCCCTTATCGCAGGCCTCGGCGAGTGACGGATTGATGGGAAGCGTGCCCAAGATGTCGAGGTTATAGCGCTCTGCGACCTCGGGGAGCTTGCTCTTGCCAAAGACCTCGATCTTCTTGCCGCAGTCGGGACACTCAATATAGCTCATGTTCTCGACAATGCCCAGAATGGGGACGTTCATCTTCTCGGCCATGTTGACCGCCTTGGCGACGATCATCGAGACCAGATCCTGCGGGCTCGTGACGATGACGATGCCGTCGACGGGCAGTGACTGGAAGACGGTGAGAGCGACGTCGCCTGTTCCCGGAGGCATGTCGACCAGCAGGTAGTCGATGGGGCCCCACGAGGTCTCGCTCCAGAACTGCCTAATGGCGCCTGCGATGACCGGACCGCGCCAAAGGACGGGGTCGGTCTCGTTTTGGAGCAGCAGGTTGGAGCTCATGACCTTGACGCCGTGCTCGGAGATTTCGGGCAGCATAAGGTTGCCAAGGGCATGGACGTGGCGTCCGCTCATACCGAACATCTTGGGGATAGAGGGACCGGTGATGTCGGCATCGAGGACGCCGACCTTGTGGCCGTGACGGGCAAGCTCGGTAGCGATGGCACCGGTGACAAACGACTTGCCGACACCGCCCTTGCCGGAAAGCACGGCGATGACGCGTTTGACCTCGGACAGCGTGTTCTCCTCAAATTGCGACGGCGACGTTTGTCCGCCGGCGGCCTGTGCGTGCTCGCAACCCATGTATGACTCCTTTGTATATGTTGGGGCCGGGGCCCCGTGATGTGACACGAGCGTCATTGTACCCTCGTTTGCGAGCGGGAGTCATTTGCGATGCATTTGGGCCGAGCGTGCTTGCAATACGATGGGTCCAAGCGAATGGGCGGGCTTACTGAACTTTGCTAGCGAACTCGAGGTATTGCATGCGCTGCAGCTTGTCGATCGTCGAGGCGTATGGGCTGTCTTCAGATTCCAAGTCGTAGCGCAGCCCGTCGGCACCAAGGTAGCCGGCGACATTGATGGTGGGCACATCTGACCTTGTTGCAAGCAGAGCCTTTTGATAGTCGGTGAGCGGGGCGCCGATCTTATTAAGGGTAATGGCTGCAATCTCGTTTGCCCCGACGGTGTCGTAGACGTTGAGCTCGGTATTGCCGGCGATTTCATAGTTAGCCCAGACAAAATATGTCGACTGATAGATACGGAAAGCGTGGCTTGCCGTATCTTCCTGAGGGTACAGCTCGTCGTTGAGAGTCGTTGCGGCGCTCGGCTGATGGTCGCCAAAAAAGACAAGGACAACCGGTCTGCCGATATTGCGGAGCTCGTTGATAAAGTACTCGAGGTCCCGGTCGGATGCGTTGATGCAGGTAAGATAGGTGTTGAGCGCGCTATTGGCGCCCTCGCTGGCTCCCTCGACCCAATAGTTTGTCAGCTCTTCGGCGGGAACGGTGCCATAGTCGTAGCCGCCGTGATTTTGCATCGTGACGTCAAAGATGAACTGCGGTGCTTCGTCGGTTCTAAGCAGGTCGAGTATCTTGTCGTAGGTGGCGTAGTCGCATACGCCGGCATGGTAACAGGGCGCACCTTCGAAATCGCCGATTGAAAGAAAATCTCCGAAGCCCAGCTGCTGATAGATTTTATCTCGATGGTAGTTGACGGGGTTTTGCGGGTGCATAGCGGTGGCGGTATACCCAAGCTCTTTAAGGTCCTTTGCCAGGCTGTTGACGCCATTCATCTGATACAGCTGATAGGGGATCTTGCCTAATCCGACAAAGGCCGTTGTCGCTCCGGTCAAAAATTCGAATTCGGAGTTCGCCGTTCCGCCACCGGCGACCGAAGCGAGCATGGTGCCGCGAACAAGTGTGTCGGGAAGCGAGTTGTAGAATGCGGGGCCGGTGTACCCGGCCGCCTGGAGCTGCTCAAAGCACGAAAGGTCGCTAAAACTCTCATTCATGACGGCAACAATCGTCGGCTTGATTTCTTTGAACTGGGCAACGGCCGCCGCGCGCTGCTCGCTCGAGCCATACGTGCTGTCGTAGGTGGCGGCGAGCTCCTGCTCGATGCTCTGCGCCTCATCGGGCGTATAGTCTTCGGGCTTCTCAATGGGCAACTCGTTGACCATTTCGGTGAACGAAGTGATAAAACCCTGAGACGCATACGTGGTGATGGGCTGCCAACGGTCAAATCCAAAATTCAGCGCCTGCTCCAAGTCGATGCTGGAAAAGCCCGAGAGCCCCACAACGGTCACTAGCAGAAAAGCGCAGAGGTTAGCGGCGATTGCGGGGAAGACATGGGTGGGCGTACGGAGCTTTCTCGGTCGGATAAGCGAAAGAAGCCCCAGGGAAATCTCCAGCAGGGCTAGAGAGGTTACGATTCCGGCGGTAAAGGTAAACTCGTATCCCTCGCTCACTTCCATTGCGGTGCCAAGGGCCAAGATATCGCTTGGCAGGATGGCCTCGCCTTTAAACGTTATGACGAAGTGCTCGGCAATGCCAAGGATGCAACAGGCGACGGGCACGAGGGCCATGACGCCTCCATGACGCTGTCCCAGCAAATAAAGGGAGAGCAGAACCGTCGCGAGCAGCCCGACGGAAAACCCGAATGAGTTGGCGGGAATGCGATAGAACGTTTCGTTGCAGGCAATTTCGAGTGAAACGAACGAGAGCGCTGAAACAGCGGCGATGACAAGGATGTCACGGCAAATACAGGCAACCGTTCCCGTCGCAAGATCGGTTTGGTCGATAAGTCCCGAAACCAAGGGCTCGACAAGAAGTATGACGGCGGTAGCACCGAGCGCCGAATAAGAAAGGACCCATAGGGAATTGTCCTCATTTACGAGCAATTGATTCGTAATCCATGCAGCTACCATGCCGAGCGGGATGAGGAGCGTCGCGCACCAAAAGACGCGGGCAATGGGCGGCTTTTCATTGTGTTTGATTGAAAAATATACGCGCACCACGACGATGGCCACGATAAGGACGGCGATGAATATGGGCAGATTGGCCATGTCGCTCGAAGTGATTTCAAGGGGGATATCTTCGGTCATGGACGTTCCTCTGTTACGGCAAATTAAGTTCAGTATTAGATTACTGTAACCTTTCCACGACATTTCGAGAAACAAAGCGCCCGATACGCAAAGCTAAAGGTCTGCGAATCTTGTATTACGAACATCTGTGCGCGTCGAGTGCGCTAAACTCATCGGCAGTATGATTCGATGCAATAGGAGGCAAGGAGCTTCCATGTCTGATTCTTCTATCGTTATTCGCGGCGCTCGTGAGCACAACCTCCGTGATATCGATGTTTCCATTCCGCGTGACCAACTCGTGGTCATTACCGGTCTTTCTGGCTCGGGCAAGAGCTCGCTGGCATTTGACACTATCTATGCCGAGGGCCAGCGTCGATACGTCGAGAGCCTTTCGAGCTATGCGCGCCAGTTCTTGGGTCAGATGGACAAACCCGACCTGGATTCAATCGACGGCCTTTCGCCGGCAGTGTCGATCGACCAAAAGACGACGTCTAAAAACCCTCGCTCGACGGTTGGCACCGTAACCGAGATTTATGACTATCTGCGCCTGCTGTTCGCCCGTGTGGGCACCCCGCACTGTCCCGAATGCGGCCGCGTCATTGAGCGTCAGACGACCGACCAGGTTGCCGACAAGGTCTTGGCGGCGGGGGAGGGCCGCCGCGCGTTTGTGCTGGCACCGGTGGTGCGCGGGCGAAAAGGCGAGTACACCAAACTGTTTGAGGACCTTCGCGCCGAGGGCTTTAGCCGCGTGCGTGTCGACGGTGAAGTGCGCTCGCTCGACGATCCGATCGATCTGGACAAGAAGTTCAAGCACGATATCGAGGTCGTAGTCGATCGCATCGTGATCCGTGAGAACTCTCTGGGCCGTATCGCCGAGTCTGTTGAGCAAGCGACCGCGCTGGCTCACGGCAATGTAAACGTGTACATGCTGCCCGATCGTGATGCTCCCGAGGGGACCGAGGGCGAGCTGCTGGAGTATTCGTTGGCCTTGGCGTGCCCGGAGCATGGTCACTCCATTGACGATCTTCAGCCGCGTGATTTTTCGTTCAACGCTCCCTATGGCGCATGTCCTGAGTGCGACGGCCTGGGCTTTAAGAAAACCGTTGATGCCGAGGCGCTGATTGAGGATCCCTCGAAGTCCATTGCCGATGGAGTCTTTGGTAGCCTGTTTGGCAATTCGAACTACTATCCGCAGATTTTTGCTGCGGTCTGCAAACACTTTAAGGTGAGCGCCGATACGCCGTGGGAGGACTTGCCCCCTCGCGTGCGTCGTGCATTCTTGGATGGCCTGGGCGATACGAAGATCTCGGTCGACTACCAAAAGCTCGACGGACGTCGCAGCCAGTGGGATACCAAGTTTTCGGGCGTTCGCAACATCCTGTACGAACGCTATACCGAGACGACGAACGAGAACACCAAGGCGCGCCTGGAGAAGTACATTCGCGAGGAGCCGTGCTCGAGCTGCCACGGCGCTCGTTTGCGCTCCGAGATGCTCGCCGTCACCGTGGGCGGCAAGTCCATTTACGAGGTTTGTTGCCTGTCGTGCCGTGAATCGCTCGAGTTTTTTGAGGGCCTGGAGCTCACCGAGCGCCAACAGTTTATCGGCGGCCGTATCGTCAAGGAAATCCTGGAGCGCTTGCGTTTTCTGGTCGATGTTGGACTCGACTATCTGACGCTCGATCGTGCCTCGGCGACGCTTTCCGGTGGCGAGGCGCAGCGTATTCGTCTGGCAACGCAGATCGGCGCGGGTCTCATGGGCGTGCTCTATATTCTGGACGAGCCCTCGATCGGTCTTCATCAGCGTGACAACGAGCGCTTGATCAAGACGCTCGAGCGCCTGCGCGATATCGGCAATACCGTTATCGTCGTCGAACACGACGAGGATACAATCCGTGCCGCCGATTACGTGATCGACATGGGGCCCGGCGCCGGCGTCAACGGCGGACACGTAGTCGCGGCGGGAACGCCTGCCGATATCATGGCGTGTCCTGAGTCGATGACGGGCGCTTATCTGACCGGCAAACGAATGATCCGGGTGCCTGATGAACGGCGCAAGCCCGGTCGCGGCTGCCTTAAAATTACGGGCGCTCGAGCCAACAACCTCAAAAACGTTACCGCCAAAATCGAGTTTGGTACGCTTACGGTTGTTACCGGCGTGTCGGGATCGGGCAAGAGCTCCCTGGTTACCGACACCATTGCGCCTGCCCTTACGAATGTCATTCACCGTTCGACGCGCCCTGTGGGTCCGTATAAGAAAATCGAGGGCATCGAGTGTATCGATAAGGTTATCGATATCGACCAGTCGCCGATTGGCCGCACGCCGCGCTCCAACCCTGCTACCTATATCGGCCTGTGGGATGATCTTCGCGCGCTGTTTGCGAGTACGCCGGAGTCGAAGGCGCGCGGCTACTCGCCGGGTCGTTTCTCCTTTAATGTGAGTGGCGGGCGCTGTGAGGCGTGCAAGGGCGATGGGCAGATTAAGATCGAGATGCACTTCCTTCCCGATATCTACGTTCCCTGCGAAGTTTGCGGCGGTAAACGCTACAACCGCGAGACACTCGAGGTCACCTACCGTGGCAAGACCATCTCGGACGTGCTCGACATGAGCGTCACCGAGGCGCTGGCCTTCTTTGGGAATATCCCGCAGATCAAGCGAAAGCTCCAGACGCTGTACGATGTAGGCTTGGGCTACGTGAGCCTGGGCCAGCCCGCCACGACGCTCTCGGGCGGCGAGGCGCAGCGTGTGAAGCTCGCCAAGGAGCTTCATCGACGCCAGACGGGCAAGACGTTCTATATTTTGGACGAGCCGACGACCGGTCTTCATTTTGAGGACGTCCGCCAGCTGCTCGATGTGCTGCAGCGCTTGGTCGATGCGGGCAACACGGTGCTGGTGATTGAGCACAACCTTGATGTCATCAAGGTTGCCGACCGCCTGATCGATATGGGTCCCGAGGGCGGTAACGGCGGCGGAACCGTCGTGGTTTCGGGCACACCGGAGCAGGTTGCGGACTGTCCGCAGAGTTATACGGGCAAGTTTTTGGCGCCGTTGCTCAGGCGTGACCGGGAGCGTCAGGCTCAACTTGATGCTCAATAAATAGGCGATTCAGTTTATGGGCGCCATCGACTCCTTGTGATTCGATGGCGCTTGCTGTGCCGAAGTGACGTATGCAGCCGAATTGGACATATACTTAATCTTTGCGTCCGAATGCGAGGGAAAGGATATGTCATGGCAAAGGCTGTAAAGACGCCAAAAACCAATGCGATGCGCGAGCTGGAAAGCGCCGGCATTTCCTATGTTCTACATACGTACGAAGACGATGGTGATGAGTCGGTGGGCCTGGGGGTCGCGATTTCGGAGCAGCTTGGCGAGGAGCCCGGTCAAGGATTTAAGACCTTGGTCTGCGTGACGCCGTCCAACGACCATGTCGTGTGCTGCATCCCTGTTGCCGATGAGCTCGATCTAAAGTCCGCCGCGCGTGCCGCGGGGGAGAAGTCCTTGGTTATGATGCATGTGAAGGATTTGCTTGCGGCGACTGGCTACGTTCGCGGCGGCTGCAGCCCGGTCGGTATGAAAAAACGCTACCGGACGCTCATTGATGAGACGTGTGTCCTTTGGGATACCATTTTTATTTCGGGAGGCAAGCGTGGTTATCAGCTCGAGCTTGCACCCGATGATTTAATTGCATTTTGCGGGGCGACGGTTGCCGCGATTACGAGAGAGGACTGAGCGATGCCGCAGGAAGAATTGAAGCGCGGAGCTCATTTTGCAAAAGAATCTGCGCCTCAGACGCCCTCATCCGAAGCTTCTTCGTCGCGAGATGACACTGACGACATGGGCTCGTCGGACTACTCCACGGTTGGTCGTTCCGCCGGGCTTATGACCATCCTGACTATCGTGTCTCGCGTCACCGGTTTTATCCGCACGTGGGCAATGGCGGCCGCTATCGGCATGTCGCTACTCTCGTCCTCCTATCAGGTCGCCAACAACCTGCCCAATATGCTCTACGAACTCGTGATGGGTGGCATGCTCGTGACGGCGTTTTTGCCCGTGTACATGGGCGTGAGGCGTGAGCAGGGTCGCGAGGCCTCGAACGAGTACGTGGGCAACCTGCTCGGCATTCTGCTTTTAGTGCTAGGTGGCATTTCGTTGCTGGGGACCGTGTTCGCCCCGGGCTTTATCTGGACGCAATCGTTCCTTTCGGGTGACGGTGGCAGCATGGATACCGCTGCGTTCATGTTCCGTTTCTTTGCCATCCAGATTCTGTTTTATGGTTTGGGCTCGGTGTTCTCGGGCGTTCTCAACGCACACCGCGACTACTTTTGGTCGACGTTTGCCCCGGTCCTCAACAATGTGATCGTCATTGCGAGCTTTATGGGTTTTGCGCCCGTGTCCGCACAGTTTGGCGAACGTGCCGGCATCATCTTGATTGCGGCCGGTACGACCCTCGGTGTCTTTGTTCAGATGGCATGTCAGATTCCCGCGCTTGGCAAGCACGGCGTGCATCCCCATATCCATATCGACTTTAAGGACCCCGCGCTGCGCCAGACGATTGCGCTCGGTATCCCGACGCTGCTCGCCACGGTGTGCATGTTTGTCTCGACTTCTATCACCAACGCTGCCGCGCTGGTGGTCCAGCCCGAGACGGGTCCTTCCGTCATCGCCTATGCGCGCCTGTGGTACACGCTGCCCTACGCGCTGATTGCCGCCTCGCTTTCGACGGCGCTCTATACCGAGCTCTCTCATGACGCACAGGAGAAGGATTACGACAGCGTTCGCACGGGCATTTCGCGTGGCGTCGCCCAGATGCTGTTCTTCCTGATTCCGTTCGCACTGTACCTGATTGTCTTCGCACGTCCGCTCAATATGATCTACTGTGCTGGCAAGTTTGATGAGTCCGGCGTGGCGCTGGTGTCCGAGTTCCTTGTCTACCTGGCGCTCTCGCTGCCGCTCTACGGCGTGGTCGTGTTGATGCAGAAGAGCTTCTCTGCCTTGCTCGACATGAAGCCCTATAGCCGCTATTGCCTGTATTCCGCCATCGGCCAGGCCGGCTCGGTTCTGCTGTTTGGCGTTGTGCTGGGCTTCGGTATGCCGGCAATCGCGCTTTCGTATGTCGTCGACTACGTGATCTTGGTCGGCTGTTCGCTGTGGTGGCTGCGTCGTCGCCTGCGTGGCCTTCAGGTCAAATCTATCCTACATGGCGGTTTCTTTGGCCTTTTGCTCGGTGGCCTAGGTGCTGCCGCAGGCGCCGGCGTCATGTGGGCGCTTGAACACTTTGTCGGGGCACTTGGCGGCTCGATTCTGATTACTCTTGGCTACGTTTGCGTTGCGGGTGTCGCCTCGCTTGTTGTTACCTTTGGCCTTGCCGTCGTCCTTAAGATGCCCGAGGTCTCGGCGCTGCTTCGTCGCAAGTAGGTGCGCGTGGCCGGTCACGACAACATACCAACGCTTGCCGAGCAGGTTTCGCGCGTTCCCACACAGCCCGGATGCTACCTTTGGAAGGATGCCAAGGGCGATGTCATCTACGTGGGCAAGGCGAAAAACCTGCGCGCCCGCATGCGTCAATACGTGACACTGCAGGATGAGCGTCAAAAGATCCCGCTGATGATGCAGCTGGTGGCGAGCTTTGACTACATCGTTGTCGAAACCGAGCATGAGGCGCTTGTACTCGAGCGCAACCTGATCGGCCAGTACCATCCGTACTTTAACGTCGACCTCAAGGATGACAAGAGCTACCCCTTTATCGCCATTACAAAGGGCGACCTGTATCCCGCGATCAAATACACGCGTGAGCGTCATAAGCCGGGAACGCGCTATTTTGGACCCTATACCGATAGCCGTGCGGCACGTGAGACGATAGATACGCTGCGCAAGGTTATCCCCATCTGCTCTGCATCCTGTGCGGAGTGGCGTCGTTGTCGCCGTACCATCGAGTCCCACAAGGGCGAGGAAGACATCGTCAATATGATTTGCGCACAAAACGGGCGTCCCTGCTTTGACTACCATGTCGGGCGCGGCCCGGGTGCGTGTGTCGGCGCGATTTCCCCGGCAGACTATGCCAAGAACGTCAAGCGTGTCGAGCGCTTTTTGTCGGGCCATCGCAAGGATGTCGTCGATGAGCTGACCTCCGAGATGACGGATGCCGCCGAGGCGCTCGACTTTGAGCGCGCGGCACGCGTCAAACGTCGTTTGGAGGTCATCAGGGGTCTGGACGATCGTCAGCAAGTCGTTTTTCCCTCCAGTGTCGATATCGATGTCATCGGGTTCTATCGCGAGGAGACCATCTCCGCCGCTTGCGTCTTCGTCGTTCGCGAGGGCCGAACAGTTCGCACCTGCGAGTTCATTCTCGACAAGGGTCTTGATGTTGACGAGGAAGAGCTCCAGTCGGGCTTTCTTAAGCGCTATTACGACGAGACGGCTGATATTCCAGCTGAGGTCAACCTTTCCGTCGAGCTTGAGGATGCGGAGGCGCTGGGGGAGTGGCTTGCGGGCAAGCGTGAGCGTTCCTGCCATCTCCATAGGCCGCAGCGTGGCGAAAAGCACCGTCTGCTCGATATGGCATCCAAAAATGCGCGCCATGCCCTCATGCGCTACATGATGCGAACGGGGTACGCTGACGACCGCACCAATCAAGCGCTCCTGGAGCTCGAAAGTGCGTTGGCGCTGCCATCGCCGCCGTTGCGTATCGAGTGCTTCGATATCTCTACACTGCATGGCACCTTTACGGTCGCCTCGATGGTGGTGTTTACCAACGGGCGCGCCGACAAGAGCCAGTACCGTCGTTTTAAAATTCAGGCCGAATTGGACGAGGCAAACGACTTCGTGTCGATGTCCGAGGTTTTGGGACGACGCTATGCTCCCGAGCGCATGGCCGACGAGCGCTTTGGCTCGCGCCCCGATTTGCTCGTTGTCGATGGCGGTAAGCCGCAATTGACCGCTGCGATCAAGCAACTTGAGGCTCTTGGGCTCGATATACCAGTTTGTGGCTTGGCGAAGGCCGACGAGGAAGTTTTTGTGCCTTGGGACGAGACTCCTGTCGTGCTGCCGACCGGGTCTGCTTCGCTCTATCTAATTAAACAGGTACGCGATGAGTCCCACCGATTTGCCATCACGTTCCACCGTGAGTTGCGCGATAAAGCCATGACGGTTTCGGTACTCGATGACGTTCCGGGCGTGGGACCCACCAGAAAACGTGCCCTTATGCGCCATTTTGGCTCGATGAAGCGTTTGCGCGCGGCGAGCGAGCAAGAGATCGCGGAAGTTCGCGGCATACCTGCCGATGTTGCCAAGGCGGTCCACGAGGCGCTCGTTGCATGGAATGCCGAGCGCACCGAGGCGGCGGCTGGCCATTCCGATAGCTAAACACGAGCCTAAACAACTGATATACATGATTGCGCGATTTTCAACCATTTATTTCGCCATGATTGCCTGCTGGTTTCGGGTTTTATTAACGCTAAAACGTTTGACTAACCCAAGCGAAAACCCTGCTATCCTGCGGGTTGACGAAGACTGATATCTCACCTCGCCGATACATACTGTCTGGCGAATCGTTTGTCAACGAATTCGGTGAACGGTAGTAAATACCGTTCAAGCGTATGTATGTATCGGTCGCCGAGCGCGGCACCTCAGTTGGGTTCGTCGGTAGGTAAGGTATATATCGTCCGCAAGTTGCGCGGGGGCACGTCTAGGTGCTCCCGAGTAAGATTCTCTATTGATAGGAGAAGACATGGCCATCATCAACAAGGGTATGTCCAGGCGTTCGTTCCTCGGCCTCACCGGCAGCGTCGCTGCTGTCGCCGGCCTTGGTCTCACTGGCTGCGGTGGCAGCTCTAGCGACGAGGGTTCCGCTTCCGGCTCCACCGATTCCGCCAACCGTGGCGGCGGCGTGATCACCGCTGGTTCCGCTTACGCTCCGTCCAGCTTCGATCCCGCCAGCACCGGCTCCGCTGTGGGCCTGGGTGCTAACTGGCACGTCGTCGAGGGCCTCTACGGCATCGATTACCACGACTACAGCACCTTCAACGAGCTCGCCACCGACGATCCCAAGTCTGTGGACGACACCACTTTCGAGGTCACCATCCGCAAGGGCGCCAAGTTCTCCGATGGCACCGAGGTCACCGCTGACGATGTCGTTGCCTCCTACACCGCTTGCGCCGCTTCCGCTACCTATGCTCCGTTCTTCCAGCCCTTCGAGTCCATCGAGGCCAAGGACGCCAGCACCGTGACGGTCAAGACTAAGGTCCCCAACTTCTCCCTGCTCAAGGATCGTCTGGCCATCGTCCGCGTTACCCCGGCCACCCAGACCGAGGAGGATCGCGCCAAGCAGCCGATCGGTTCCGGCCCCTGGATGTACGACTCTATCTCCGATACCGAGATCACCTTGGTTCCCAACCCCGAGTACAACGGTGAGTATGCTGCCGAGGATAAGAAGATCCAGTACAGCATCCTGACCGACCCCACCGCTCGCGTTACCGCTCAGCAGGAGGGCTCCACGCTCGTTATGGAGCTCGTTACCGCTGACGCCGTCGACCAGCTCGAGAGCGCCGGCTGCAAGATCGATAACGTTCAGGGTTTCGGCACCCGCTTCATCATGTTCAACGTCGCCAAGGAGCCTTGGAACAACGTCAAGGTCCGTCAGGCTGTCATGTATGCGCTCGACACCGAGAAGATGGTCAGCAACACCTTCGCCGGCCTTGCCACCGCTGCCAGCTGCTACCTGCCCAAGAGCTTCACCAACTATCATGAGGCTTCCACGGTGTACAAGACCGACGCCAAGAAGGCTAAGAAGCTCATCGAGGAGTCTGGCATCACCCCGGGTGCCATCACCCTGCGCACCACCGACAACGAGCAGATTAAGGGCATGGCCGCCCAGGTCAAGAACGACCTCGACGCTCTCGGCTTCGATGTGACCATCCAGACCGATACCTCGCCGGCCACTTACGCTGCCATCGACGGCGGCGAGGCCTACGATATCCTCCTTGCCCCTGGCGATCCTTCCTGCTTCGGCGCCGACCCCGACCTGCTGCTCAACTGGTGGTACGGCGACAACGTCTGGATGCAGACCCGTTGCCCGTGGAAGGAGTCCGCTGAGTGGCAGAAGCTCCACGGCCTCATGGACGAGGCTCTTGCCGCCGAGGGCGACGAGCAGCAGAAGAAGTGGAACGAGTGCTTCGACATCATTGCCGACAACGCCGTTCTGTACCCCGTTGTCCACGTCAAGACCGTCTCCGCTTCCTGGGACGATCCGTCCACTGCACCCAACGGCGAGGCCCTCGATGGCTTCAAGGGCATCGGCACGACGAGCATGTCCTTCAGGGGCGTTGCGACCGTCAAGGCGTAAGACTCGCTTGAGTCTGTATGCAGGATGTCGGTCGTTGGGACCGTATCCTCATAGTTGAAACAAAGACCCGGGCGGCAACGATGTCGCTCGGGTCTTGTAATGAGTATCCGTACTCATATACCAGTTGGTCCTACCGACAAAAGAAAGGGGAGAGAACGTGAACAACTTGCTACGTTTGATTGGAAGGCGTCTTGTGGCGCTGCCGATCATGGCATTGGGCGTCACCGTCCTGGTGTTCTTCCTTATGTCGTTCTCCAAGACCGACCCCGCCTACACGGCGTTGGGTGACGGTGCCTCGCCCGAGGCGGTTGCCGAGTACCATGAGAAGTATGGTCTGGACGACCCCTGGCCCGTGCGCTACGTGCGCTATATGGGCGATCTGATCCATGGCGACATGGGCACCTATGGTGCTGCTCGCAACTCCGTTGCCAAGCGCATCTCCACGGCCCTGCCCGTCACGATGCAGCTGACCTTCATCGGTCTTGCCATCGGTGCGGTCGTTTCGTTTTTGCTCGGCGTCATCGCAGCACTGTATCGCGACAAATGGCCGGACCAAGTGATCCGCGTCTTTTCCATCGCCGGCTTGGCAACCCCGTCGTTCTGGCTTGCCGTTCTGTTGATCCTGCTGTTCTCTTCCTACCTTAAGGTGCTCCCGGCATCGGGTGCTCTGCCTCACTTCACCACGAATCCGGTTGGCTATCTGGGACGTATGATCATGCCCGCTATCGCCTTGGCATTTCCGCTGACGGGCCAGATGACTCGTATCGTGCGTACCGCCATGGTCGAGGAGCTCGATAAGGATTATGTCCGTATGGCTCGCGGCGCCGGCGTTCCCGAGAAGGTCGTCGTCGGCATCAACGTTCTTCGCAATGCGCTGATCACCCCGGTCACCACCCTCGGTCTTAAGATCGGTTACCTCATGGGCGGCGCCGTCGTCATCGAGGTTATCTTCAACCTCCCCGGCATGGGCACCGCGATTCTGCAGGGCGTTCAGGGCAACGAGGCGAACCTGGTTCAGGGCGTCGTTATCGTCGTTGCTCTTGCCTTCATCATCATCAACATCGTGGTTGACATGCTCTACCTGCTCATCAACCCGCGCATCAGGACGGTGTAGATTATGGTAAAGATTCGAGAGAAGCAAACCGAGCAGCTCGAGAAGGCTGCCTCCAAGGGGCTCAAGCTCGGTGGCTGGAAGAAGATGACGCTGTCTTCTAAGATTGCCGCCGTCGTGCTGGTGCTGGTCGCCCTGACTGCGATCCTGGCGCCCCTTCTTGCCCCCTATAGCCCGGTCGAGATCTTTACGGCTCGCCAGGCTCCCGGCAACGGATTTATCTTCGGTACCGACGATAAGGGTCGCGACATTCTGTCGCGTATGCTCTACGGTGGTCGTTACTCGCTGATTATCGGCTTTGGCGCCACTGCCATGGCTCTGGTCTGCGGCTCGGTCGTGGGCGCCCTTGCAGCGGTTTCGCGCAAGGCCGTCTCCGAGACGATCATGCGTATCTTGGACATCATCATGTCCATCCCCGGCATCGCCCTCGCGGCCGTCTTCGTCTCCATCCTGGGCAACTCCGTGCCGTCGATCATCTTCGCCATCGGCTTTATGTACACTCCGCAGATTGCCCGTATCGTACGCGCCAACATCGTGTCTGAGTACGGCGAGGACTATGTCCGCGCGGTCATCGTTTCCGGCGCCAAGGCTCCGTGGATTTTGATCAAGCATGTTCTGCGTAACTGCATCGCCCCGATCATGGTCTTTACCGTTACCCTGGTCGCCGACGCCATCATCTTCGAGGCCTCGCTGACCTTCATCGGCGCTGGTATCCAGGAGCCCACCGCTACCTGGGGCAACATCCTCGCCGACGCCCGCGGCGGCGTGCTCGCTGGCCGTTGGTGGCAGGCGCTGTTCCCGGGCCTGGCCATCATGATCACCTGCCTGGCGCTCAACATCCTCTCCGAGGGCATTACCGACGCCATGGCCGCTGCTCCCTCCGCCGCCCTGGATCCCACCGATTCCTCCAAGCGTCGCGAGGCCGACCTGCTGGTCTCCGACCCCGTTCGCGCCTACAAGGAGCAGGCCCAGTCCCTCTCCGCTCGCCTTGGCGCCCTGCGCGATGTCGAGCTCAAGCGTGACGATCGCCATGTGCCCGACGAGTCTGTTGAACCGATTCTCTCGGTCCGTGACTTCTGCATCCAGTTTGAGCATCACGGTGATATCAACGTCGTCGACCATGTCAACTTTGACGTCCGTCCTGGTCAGACCATGGGCCTGGTGGGCGAGTCCGGTTGCGGTAAGTCCATCACCACGCTGGCCATCATGGGCCTGACCGACGATGACGAGCATCTTTCCGGCGAGGTTCTCTGGGAGGGCCGTGACCTGCTCAAGATGAGCAAGAAGGAGTGGTTCGGCCTGCGCGGTACCGATATCGCTATGGTCTATCAGGACGCCCTGTCCTCGCTCAACCCCTCCATGCTCATCTCTGCCCAGATGAAGCAGCTCACCAAGCGCGGCGGAACCCGCAGCGCCGAGGAGCTCTTGGAGCTCGTCGGCCTCGATCCCAAGCGCACGCTCGAGAGCTATCCGCACGAGCTTTCCGGCGGCCAGCGTCAGCGCGTCCTGATCGCTATGGCCCTTACCCGCGACCCCAAGCTGGTCATCTGCGACGAGCCCACGACCGCTCTGGACGTTACCGTCCAGAAGCAGGTCATCAAGCTGCTCAACGATCTTCAGGCCAAGCTCGGCTTTGCCATGATCTTCGTTTCGCATGACCTGGCTCTGGTCGCCGAGGTTGCCCATAACATCACGGTTATGTACGCCGGTCAGGTTATCGAGCAGGCACCCACCAAGGAGCTGCTCACTAACCCGATCCACGAGTACACCCGCGGTCTTCTGGGTTCCGTTCTGTCCATCGAGAGCGGTTCGGGCCGCCTGCACCAGGTGCCCGGCGCCGTTCCGAGCCCGCGCGATTTCCCCAAG
This sequence comes from uncultured Collinsella sp., assembly GCA_902492545.1. Classification (GTDB taxonomy): domain Bacteria; phylum Actinomycetota; class Coriobacteriia; order Coriobacteriales; family Coriobacteriaceae; genus Collinsella. The sequence continues at coordinate 22,133 of CABULX010000001.1, forward strand.
GGCGATCGCTTCGCGCCCCGCTCGAGCCATCCGCGTATTGGCCTGGACACCCGTCCGGTCTTCAAGCGCGTGCCCGGCACCGAGCACTTCTATTCCGAGCTCCCCGACGAGGTGCTCAAGGCAAATGGTTTGACCCCTCACGCGGAGGTGATGTAGATGAGCGAGACCGCAGTCAACGGCGTCGAGCCGATCATCTTCCTTGATGACGTCCACGTCACCTTTAGGACCCGTACCGGCTCGATTCTGCACCCCAACCTGGTTCACGCCGTCCAGGGTGTAACGATTAAGCTCATGCCCGGTCAGACGATCGGCATCGTCGGCGAGTCCGGTTGCGGTAAGTCCACCACTGCCAACGTCATGTGCGGCCTGCAGGCCCCCACGAGTGGCAAGGTCTACTTTAAGGGCAAGGACGTTACCAAACGTACCGCCGAGGACCGTCGCCACATGGGTCGCGTCATCTCGGTCGTGTTTCAAAACCCGGCCACGGCGCTCAACCCCCGCATGGTCGTTCGCGAGCAACTGCTCGACCCCATGCGCGTCCACAACCTGGGTACCGAGGCCGAGCAGGAGAAGCGCGTCAAGGAGCTTTTGGAGCTCACCGGTCTGCCCAGCTCCGCCGCCGAGGTTCTTCCCGGCCAGCTTTCGGGCGGCCAGCGTCAGCGCGTCGCAATTGCCCGTGCCCTGTCGCTGAACCCCGATGCCATCATCGCCGACGAGCCCACCTCGGCTCTGGACGTTTCGGTCCGCGCGCAGATTCTCAACCTGTTGACCGACCTTAAGAAGGAGCTCGGCCTGGCCATGGTGTTCATCAGCCATGACATCCAGACGGTCCGCTATATCTCTGACGACATCATCGTTATGAATGGCGGCAAGATCGTCGAGCAGGGCGAGGCCAAGCAGGTCTTCCAGCACCCCCAGGACCCCTACACCAAGATGCTGCTCGGCGCTGCGCCGTCGCTGCTGCACCCCAAGCTCGGCGAGTAGCCTCGCTTTCCCTCCCGTGCGCCCGGTTCCCTTGCCGGGCGCACCTCCGTTGCGATTTCGAAAGGTTGGGTTCACGAGCCATGCCAAGTGCTCAGGAGCTACAACATCAATTTGGTGAATATCGAGGCGCCATGCCCCGTCCATCAGATTTCGATCTCTTTTGGAAGGATCGCATGGTCGAGGCCGACGCCGTCGGGCTTGACTATGCGATCGAGACGGCATCGGTCACCGATGCCGCGACCTGCCAGCTTTTCGACCTCTGGTATACCGGCATGTGTGGCGCTCGCCTGCATGCCAAGTACCTTAAACCCGTCTCGGACGAGCCCGTGCCATTGGTACTTCAGTTCCATGGGTATCCGGGTGCAAGCCGCAGCTGGTTTGAGCAGGCGTCGTTTGCGGGCATGGGCATGGCACTCATCGCCCTCGACTGCCCCGGCCAAGGAGGTCCCTCCGAGGACATTGGTGGATTTGAGGGCACAACGGTTGCCGGGCATATCGTCGCCGGTATCGACGGCGACCCGGCCAACCTCTATTATGTCCGCTTGCACCAAGATATTCGCATCCTGTGCCGCATCGTTCACGAGCTCGAGGGCATCGATCTTGCCCGTGTGTTTGTGAACGGCGCGTCGCAGGGCGGTGGTTTGGGCATTGCGACCTGCGCACTTAACAGCGAGCTTATCAATCGTGCCGCCATCCTCTATCCCTTCCTGTCAGATTTTCGCCTGGTCTGGGATTTGGATGCCGACGACATTGCCTACGAGGGCCTGCGCTATTGGTCTCGCTGGTTTGACGAGGACTCGACTCGTATTGACGAAGCCTATGCCAAGCTGGCGTACTTCGATTCCAAGAACTTTGCCCCTATGGTCAAATGCCCCGTGCTGTTTGGCACTGGCACAACCGATGTCGTCTGTCCGCCAGCGACGCAGTTTGCGGTCTATAACAACCTGACCTGTGAAAAGCGTCATGAGTTCTTTGAAGGCTTTGGCCACGAGGAGATTCAGGATTTTGACGATCTGATCATTCCGTTTTTCTGCAAGGGAGGGGAGGCTCATGTCTAAGTGCGAGAGCAATGTCAATGAGCTGATTGTCCCCGGGCTCGTGGGAATTCCTGGAACGGTTTCGTCAAGGCTCGCAGAATATCGAGGCTGGCGCGGTGATGTCCAAGCAGATGTTTCCGATTTAGAGACATGCGCTTCGAATCTTGAGATTCAAGGCCTGGCCATTACGGCGATTGACTTTGTTAACCCCTGCGCCCGTTACTCGGAGGTCTCCTTTGAGCTCGGTGACGATGCGATTCACGCTCGTTTGATTGAGCCTGTCGGTCGTGCCCGAGTATCTGAGCGCGTGCCGCTGTGCCTGATGTTCCACGACATCGATCGGCCTGTGCGCGGCTGGCATCACATGACGAGATTTGCCGCCATGGGTTATGCCGTCCTCGCGCTGGATGACGATGTTGCTGGTGCGGACGACCTGCAGCGGGGGATTTCTTCGCCCGCTTTTGTCGAGCGCGTCCGTTGGGGTTGCGCGCTGGCGAAGGTGGCGCGCAATCTTGATGGCATGGACCCCGACCGCATCTTTGCATGGGGCGAGGGTCTAGGCGGCGGAGTCGCGCTGGCGGTTTCTGCTCTGGACGAGCGGGGTCTCGCCTGCACGGCGGTTGCCAATCCGCTTCCTGGCGGCCTCGAGGCGCTGTCGTCTCGGGTGCGCGGATCGGTGCTCATGGGCACATCGCTCATGGATACCGTGAGCGATCCCAAGGATCAGTTTGCCGTATTCAACGGTCTTGAGTGTGACCGGAGACATATCATCTATGCCAAATACGCTCACGAGCGCATCAATGCGTTCGAAAACGAAGTCGTCGACTTTTTTAACCAAACGTTCTACTCGTGTTCTTTGGCCTAGACGGCCTGGACACTGCCAACAAGAGTGGGCGGCATAGGGCTGCCCACCAGACAACTAAGGAGATTCTTGTGGCAACTCAGAAATTCACCGGCGTTATCCCTCCCGTCGTTGTTCCCGATACCGAAGACCACCAGCTCGATGTTGCCTCCTTTGAGCGCAGCATCAACCGCATGATCGATGCCGGCGTCGATGGCTTGTTCTTCCTGGGCTCCTCGGGCGAGGTCGTCTTCTCCACCGACGAGCGTCGCCGTCAGATCATCTCCGAGGCCGTCCGTATCGTCGACCACCGCGTTCCCGTTCTGGTCGGCATCATCGACACCGAGACCGAGCGCATGATCGAGCACGGTAAGGTCGCTCAGGAGCTGGGCGCCGATGCGCTTGTCGCCACCTGCCCGTTCTATGCCCTGCAGGGCATGACCGAGGTCGAGGAGCACTTCCGCATCCTGCATGAGGAACTCGACCTGCCCATCTTCGCCTATGACATCCCCGTGTGTGTCCACACCAAGCTCCCGTGGAAGCTCCTTGCCAAGCTCGGTGCCGAGGGCGTTCTGGCCGGCGTCAAGGATTCCTCGGGTGATGACATCTCGTTCCGCTACCTCGTTCAGGAGAACGAGAAGAACGGCCATCCGATGAGTATCCTCACCGGTCACGAGGTTGTTGTCGACGGCGCCTACCTCGGTGGCGCCGACGGTTCCGTTCCGGGTCTCGCCAACGTTGAGCCCGAGGGCTACGTGCGTCAGTGGAAGGCCGCCCAGGCTGGTGACTGGGCTACCGTCAAGGCCGAGCAGGATCGCCTCAATGAGATTTCGCACATCTGGGATGTCACCTCGGGCGTCCAGGGTTATGCCGGTGGCGTCGGCGCCTTCAAGACCGCTATGAACCTCATGGGTATCTTCGACAGCCCGACCATGCCGCGCCCGGTGAAGGCCATGACCGGCGAGAACGTCGAGGCGATCAAGAAGGTCCTCCAGGACAACGGTCTCCTGTAAAGCTTCCCCGGGCACCCGACCTCGCCGTTCAACCGTGCGGCCATGACCCATTAGATCAATGGTCGCACGGTTTCTTGGCGATCTCGGGCACCTGGAAAACCTTTTCCGCGCTGTGACGGCTAGCCTGACGGCGCATTTCCTGTAGTTGTTTTTTATCTCCTAAGGAGAGCGACATGGAGAACAAGTACGTCTGCTCTGTCGATATCGGCGGAACTAAGATCGCGACTGCCATCATGGAGTACCCGGCTGACGGTAGTGTGCCCCATCCTGTTTTTGAGGCCGAGGTTCCCACCGAGGCCCAAGAGGGCGGCGAGGCCGTCTTCCAGCGTATCGAGGCGTCCATCAAGGCTGCTCTCGAGGCGAATCCCGATGTCGAGGTCCTTGGCGTCGGTATCGGTGCCGCCGGCGTTGTCGATCCCAAGACGGGCGCCATCGCGTATGCCAACGAGATCATGCCCGGCTGGTCCGGCGTTCAGTTGGGGCCGCGCCTGCGCGAGGACCTCGGTCTTCCCGTTGCCGTTGTAGGCGACGTGCAGGCTCATGCTCTGGGCGAGGCCCACTGGGGCGTCGGCAAGGGCAAGTTCTCCGTCTTGTGTCTTGGCATCGGTACGGGCATTGGCGGCGCATATGTCGAGAACGGCCGCGTGATGCAGGGCTTCCATGGTGCTGCTGGCCATATGGGCCACATCGAGTGCTCGGCTGCCGCCGGCATTCCCTGCGCCTGCGGGCGTTCCGGCCATCTGGAGTCGGTTGCTTCGGGCACTTCCATTGGTCGTATGTACGATGAGCGCTTTGGCCGCGTCGACCCCAGCCGTCCTTCGGTCGGTCGCGATGTGAACGACCTGTGCCGTGCAGGCGACGCAAAGGCGACCGAGGTCATCCATGACGCCGGCTTTGCGCTGGGTGCGAGCTTGGGCTCGCTCGCTAACATCCTGGATCCTGAGGTCATCGTGCTTTCGGGCGGCGTGATTCACCAAGGCCCCGATTGGCGTTCGCAGACGTGGAAGGATTCGGTGCACGAGGGCTATGTCAGCCAGGCGCTCGATCCGCTTCAGGACACGCCGATCCTCATCGGTTCTCTGGAGGGCGATGCTCCGCTCATCGGTGCCGCTGAGCATCTTCTTGCCTCGTTGAAGTAAACGTATCTGCTGTAGGAGCCTCCCGAGACAACACGCCTCGGGAGGCTGTTCTAAGAAAGGTTGCAGCCTTATGACCGTCGATCCTTTGATTCAATCCCTGAAGGGCAAGCTCGTCGTGAGCGTTCAGGCGTATATGGGAGAGCCGCTTCGTACGCCCGAGACCATGGCTCAAATGTCTCGCGCTTGCGAGCTTGGCGGCGCCGCCGCCATTCGTTGCCAGGGCCTTGCCGACATTGCCGCCATTAAGGGTCGCTGTGAGGTTCCTGTCATCGGCCTGTGGAAGGATGGGCACGAGGGCGTTTACATCACGCCGACGCTGCGCCACGCTCGCGCCTGCGTTGCTGCGGGTGCCGATATCGTGGCGATCGACGCCACCGATCGCCCACGTCCCGATGGCAAGACCGTCGAGGACACCTTCCGCCCGCTGCACGAGGAGGGTGTGCTCCTGATGGCGGATTGTGCCACCATCGAGGACATTCGCCGCGCGGTCGATATGGGCTTCGACCTGGTATCCACCACGCTTTCTCACGGTGTCGCCGCCATCGACTGCACCATGGCCGATGGCCCCGATCTGCCGCTCCTGCGTCAGGCGACCGAGGAATTCCCCGGTCTTCCCATCATCTGCGAGGGCCGCGTGCATACGCCCGAGGAGGCTCGCGCTGCAATCGACGCTGGTGCCTGGGCTGTTGTCGTCGGCACTGCCATCACGCACCCCACGAGTATTACAAGTTGGTTCAAGGCTGCGCTTGAGGCGTAAGACAGGCCTCGTATCCGCTCGGGGCGGTATACTCAATTTAGGCAATTGACCGCGCGGGATCCGGGTTGCTGGGTCCCGCGCTTGTTTTCGGGAGGCGGCACATGCAAAAGGGAGATGCCATGGATGCGGCGGAGCGCTCGGAGCGCATCCCCGATATCGTCATCATCACCGGAATGTCCGGATCGGGCCGCACACAGGCCATGCACGTGTTTGAGGACATGGGCTATTTTTGCATCGATAACTTGCCTCCGCGTCTCATCGCCCAGCTTGCCGAACTCGTCGGCATCAATACGGGCGTGGGCAGGCATCTCGCCGTTACCTGCGATTTGCGTAGTCAGGGCTTGTTCGATGAGCTGCTCGATGCCGTTGCCGCACTCGAGGAGCGCGAGATGAGCTGTGATATCGTGTTCCTGGAGGCGTCTGACGAGGTGCTGATTCGTCGCTACAGCGAAAATCGCCGCCGTCATCCCATTGCCAAGCCGGGGGAGACTACGGCCGATGCCATTCAGCGCGAGCGCCTTCAGCTACAGGGCGTGCGCGATCGAGCCGATATGATTATCGACACGAGCCGTCTGCGCACCTCTGCGCTGCGCAACAAGCTACGTATGGCATTTTCCGAGCTGTCCGACCAGCAGCTCATGGACGTCCACGTGTTCTCGTTTGGCTTTAAGCACGGCATGCCCGTCGAGGCGGACATTATGATCGACGTCCGCTTCCTGCCCAATCCGTTCTACGATCCCGAGATGCGCACGATGACCGGTCTCGATAAAAAGGTCTCCGATTTTGTTCTGGGCCATCCCAAGACGCAGGAGTTTTGGAAGGCTTGGACACAGCTGCTCGATACGGTGATGCCGGGCTATATCGCGGAGGGCAAGCCGCAGCTTTCTATCGCCATCGGCTGTACGGGCGGCCAGCACCGCAGCGTTGCCATTGCCGAGGCCACGGCCCGATACCTGGAAGGCGCTCAGTACCACGTGAGCATCTCCCACCGCGACCTGTCGCGCACCAACACGAAGGCATAGGCCTGCATGTCGTTTACCGCTGAGGTGCGCGACGAGCTTGCGCGCTGCGAACCCGAATGTGAATACTGCGACTTGTCGACGCTTGCCGCCCTCACGCGCGTGAGTGGTACGCTCTCGCTTACCGGCTCTGGGCGGTATCGTTTGACGGTTGCGACTGAGACGGGAGCCGTTGCGCGCACGATGATCACGCTGACGCATCGCATCCTTAAGCTCAAAACGGAGTTCACCGTTCGCAAATCTGTATTGCATAAGGTTCGAAACTACCTCATCACCTTGCCTGATCAGCCCGATTTGGATAAGGCTCTGGTGCTGCTGGGTATCCTCGACCGGAGGGGAGGACTTGTCGCCGGCGTGCCCCGGCATATTGTTGCCCGTCCTTGCTGCAGACTTGCCTATATCCGCGGCGCGCTCATCGCGGGCGGGTTCGTGGCCGATCCACGCGGCGACTTTCATTTGGAGATCGCGGTGCAGGGCGAGCAATATGCCAAGGGGCTTTGCGACCTGTTGGAGCAGATTGGGGTCCACGCGCGTGTTAATGCGCGGCGGGGGTCTTATGCCGTGTACATTAAGAGCGCCGAGGAAATCGAGCATCTTTTAAAGCTGATTGGTGCCAAGCGCAGCGTTGCCGAGATTGAGGAGGCGCGCGCGGTCAAGTTGGTTAAGAACGATGTGAACCGTCGCGTGAACGCCGAGCTCGCCAACCAGACCAGAAGCGCCGGTGCCGCCCAACATCAGCTTGCGCTTATCGATGAGCTCGAGCAGCGTGGTCTTCGCGATGCGCTTCCGGATGCCCTGGCGGTCTTTTGCGACCTGCGCGAGCGCTATCCCGATCTGTCGCTGCGTGATTTGGGGGAGATGGCTGACCCTCCCTTGTCGAAGTCAGCCCTCTACCATCGTGTCTTGAGGCTTGAAAAGCTCATTGAAGCAAACAAGTAGTTTACAGTATCGACGTATATACGGATTTAGCTGCTATTTTATTCTTTAAAACGTTTTAACGTAAATTTGATTTTCAATTTCGAGCATTCTCGTGAAATTCAAGTCAAAAAAAAGGTATATTAGGCGAGTGGTTAGTTTGTGGGCCTCAACGGCAGGCGCTGTAGCTTGCGGGGGCCTTACGAAAGGAGACACAATGGCAGTAAAGGTTGCTATTAACGGCTTCGGTCGCATCGGTCGTCTGGCTTTCCGTCAGATGTTCGGTCATGAGGGCTCCGAGATCGTCGCTATCAACGACCTCACCTCTCCCGATATGCTCGCTTACCTGCTGAAGTACGACTCCACGCAGGGCAACTATGCTCGCGATCACGAGGTCGTTGCTGGCGAGGATTCCATCACCGTTGACGGCAAGGAGATCAAGATCTACAAGGAGGCCGACGCCAACAACCTGCCTTGGGGCGACCTCGACGTCGACGTCGTTCTCGAGTGCACCGGCTTCTACACCAGCAAGGCTAAGGCTCAGGCCCACATCAACGCTGGCGCCAAGAAGGTCGTCATCTCCGCTCCGGCTGGCAGCGATCTGCCCACCATCGTGTACAACGTCAACCATGAGACGCTGACCGCTGAGGACAACATCATCTCCGCTGCTTCCTGCACCACCAACTGCCTCGCCCCGATGGCCAAGGGTCTGAACGACTTCGCTCCCATCGTGTCCGGCATCATGACCACCATTCACGCCTGGACTGGCGACCAGATGCCGCTCGACGGCCCGCAGCGCAAGGGCAACAAGCGTCGTAGCCGCGCCTGCGCCGTCAACATCGTCCCCAACACCACCGGTGCTGCCAAGGCTATCGGCCTGGTTCTCCCCGAGCTCAACGGTAAGCTCATCGGTGCCGCCCAGCGCGTCCCGACGCCGACCGGCTCCATCACCAACCTCTACGCTGTCGTTGACAAGAAGGTCACCGTCGACGAGGTCAACGCTGCTATGAAGGCCTACGCTGCCACCATCTCCGAGACCTTCGGTTACAACGAGGACGACATCGTCTCCACCGACATCATCGGCGAGACCCACGGCTCCATCTTCGACGCCACTCAGACCATGTGCTCTGACCTCGGCAACGGCCAGACCCTCGTTCAGGTCACCTCTTGGTACGACAACGAGAACTCCTACACCTCTCAGATGGTCCGCACCATCAAGTACTTCGAGAAGTTCGTTGCTTAATTTAGCTTTTAGCGAATAGCTCGTTGAGCGTCTAAAGAAGGGCGCGGCCTCATAGGGCTTACACCCTAGGGTCGCGCCCTTTTTATAAGAAATCGTCTGCCGTAATGGGAGGCAGACACGTACGAAAGGTAGAAGCAAACATGGCCTTTACCAAGAAGACCGTCCGCGACATCGATGTCGACGGCAAGCGCGTTCTCGTCCGCGTTGACTTCAACGTGCCTATCAAGGATGGCGTCGTTGGCGACACCACCCGTATCAAGGCTGCCCTGCCCACCATCAACTATCTCGTTGAGCACAACGCTCGCGTCATCCTCATGAGCCACCTCGGCCGTCCCGATGGCACCGGCTTCCAGCCCGAGCTGTCCCTCGAGCCCGTCGCCAAGAAGCTCGCTGAGCTCTCTGGTCTCGACGTTGCCTTTGTCGCCGACACTTACGGCGAGAAGGCTGCCGAGGCCGTCGCTGCCGTCGAGCCGGGCAAGGTTCTCGTTCTCGAGAATGTCCGCTTCGATAAGCGTGAGAAGAAGAACGATCCCGAGATCGCCAAGAAGCTCGCTTCCTATGGTGACGTCTTCGTTCTCGATGCCTTCGGCACCGCTCACCGCGCCCAGGGTTCCGTCGTGGGCCCCGCCGCTTACCTGCCTGCCGTCGCTGGCTTCCTGCTTGAGAAGGAGGTCGACACGCTGACCGGCATCTTCGCCGAGCCCGAGCGCCCCTTCGTCGCCATCGTCGGCGGTTCCAAGGTTTCCTCCAAGATCGGCGTTCTCGATCACCTCATCGACTCCGCTGACACCCTGATCATCGGTGGCGGCATGGCCTACACCTTCTTCCTGGCTCAGGGCCTGACCGTCGGTCAGTCCCTCAAGGAAGAGGACTGGGTCGAGCGCGCTGGCGAGATGCTCAAGAAGGCCGAGGAGAAGGGCGTCAAGATCCTGCTCCCCATCGACAACCGCGTTGCCGATCACTTTGGCGAGGACGCTGTCCCCGAGGTTGTCGCTTCCGACGCTATCCCCGACGATCGTGAGGGTATGGACATCGGCCCCAAGACCGAGGAGCTTTACGCTGAGGCCGTCAAGGGCGCCAAGACCGTGTTCTGGAACGGCCCCATGGGCGTCTTCGAGTTCGACAACTTCGCTCACGGCACCCAGGCTATCGCCGAGGCTGTCGCCGAGGCCGACTGCACCTCGATCATCGGCGGTGGCGACTCCGTCGCAGCTGTCAACAAGTTCAGCTTGGCCGACAAGATGAGCTGGATCTCCACCGGCGGTGGCGCTTCCATGGAGCTCGTCGAGGGTAAGGCCCTGCCCGGAGTGGAGGCGCTTCTCGATGCCTAATCGCACCCTTCTTATCGCTGGTAACTGGAAGATGAACAACGACGTCGCCGAGGCTGCCAAGCTCGCCGACGAGCTGGCCCAGGCTCTGCCCGAGGTTCCGGCTGGCGTCGAGGTGCTCGTCTGCCCTCCGACCATCGACATCACCACGGTTCATGACCGTATTCAGGCTGCCCCCATCGCCCTCGGTGCACAGAACGTGTACTGGGAGGCCAAGGGTGCCTTCACCGGTGAGTCCTCTTGCGACATGCTCAAGTCCGCTGGCTGCACCTACTGCATCATCGGTCACTCCGAGCGTCGCGACTACTTCCACGAGACCGACGAGGACCAGAACAAGAAGGCCAAGGCTCTCGTTGCCGCCGGTCTTGTTCCCGTCTTCTGCTGCGGCGAGTCCCTCGAGGTCCGCGAGGCTGGCACCTATGTCGAGCACGTCGTGAACCAGGTCAAGGCAGGCCTTGCTGGCCTTGAGATCACCTGCCCCAAGCAGGTCGTCGTCGCCTACGAGCCCATCTGGGCCATCGGCACCGGCAAGACCGCTACCGCCGAGGACGCTCAGGAGGTCTGCGGCGCTATCCGTGAGACCCTCAAGGAGATGTTCGGCGAGGAGCTTGCTAACGGCATCCGCGTTCTCTATGGTGGCTCTGCCAAGCCCGGCAACATCGCCGAGCTCGTCGCCAAGCCCGACGTTGACGGCGCCCTCGTGGGCGGCGCTTCGCTCAAGGCTGCCGACTTCGCCTCTATGGTCGTCAAGGCAGGCGAGTAGGACATATGGCACAGCGTCATCTTCCTGCACTCCTGATCATCATGGACGGCTGCGGCCTGGCTCCGGCCGATGGCGAGAACGCCGTCGCCGCTGCCAAGACGCCCTTCCTTGATAGCCTGTACGAGAAGTATCCTCACACCACGCTCGGCGCTTCGGGCGAGGACGTGGGCCTTCCCGACGGCCAGATGGGCAACTCCGAGGTGGGTCACCTCAACATCGGTGCCGGTCGCATCGTGTTCCAGGAGCTTTCGCGCATCAACAACGCCATCAAGGACGGCTCCATCGCCAAGAACGAGGTTTTCGTCAAGGCTATGGACGATGTCAAGGCCGAGGGCAAGACTCTCCACCTCATGGGCCTTATGAGCCCTGGCGGTGTTCATTCTCACATGAACCACGTCGAGGCTCTGGTCAAGATGGCTGCCCAGCATGGCGTCAAGACCGTTCGCGTCCACGCCTTCATGGATGGCCGCGACGTCGACCCGCAGTCCGGTGCCGGTTACATGAGTGAGTTCTGCGCCTTCCTGGCTAAGATCTCCGAGGAGACCGGTTGCGACGCTCGCGTTGCCACCGTCTCGGGCCGTTATTGGGCCATGGACCGCGATAATCGTTGGGAGCGCATCCAGCGCGCCTACGATGTCATGGTCAACGCGTCCGATGCTGATACCGACCCCGTTGCCGGTATCAAGGCCTACTACGAGAAGGATCCGCGCGGCGACGAGTTCGTCGAACCCTTCGCTGCCCACAACGAGGGCATCCACGAGGGCGACGCGGCCATCTTCTTCAACTTCCGTCCCGACCGCGCTCGTCAGATGACCCGCGTGTTCACGGACAAGGAGTTCGACGGCTTTGAGCGCGAGCAGATCAAGCTTTCGCACTTTGTGACGATGACCGAGTACGATCCGACGTTTGACGTCGAGGTCGCCTTCCCCAAGACGTTCCCCGAGAACGTCCTGGCCGACGTCATCGCCGCCAATGGCCTGAAGCAGCTGCACACCGCCGAGACCGAGAAGTACGCCCACGTGACGTTCTTCCTCAACGGCGGCATCGAGGAGCCCAAGGAGGGCGAGGAGCGCGTGCTCGTCGCTTCCCCCAAGGTCGCTACCTACGATCTGCAGCCCGAGATGAGTGCTCCCGAGGTTACCGAGAAGCTTGTCGCCGCCATCAACGAGGATCGCGCTGATTTCTACATCGTGAACTTCGCGAACTGCGACATGGTTGGCCACACCGGTGTCTTCGACGCCGCCGTTAAGGCCGTCGAGGCTGTTGACGATGCCCTGTCCAAGGTTGTCCCGGCGATTCTCGCCAAGGGCGGCTTTGCGCTGATTACCGCCGACCACGGCAACGCCGATCACATGTTTGACGTTGCTTCCGACGGTTCCAAGCATCCGTTTACGGCTCACACCACCAACCGCGTGCCGTTCATCATTGTTGATGAGAAGGCACAGCTCACCGGTATCGAGGACGGCCGTCTTTCCGATATCGCTCCGACCATGCTCACCATGGCTGGTATTGAGCCTTCCGCCGAGATGACGGGTCGCGTGCTCGCCACCGAGGCCTAAGAGAAAACTCCAAGCGTTTTCTTGTAGGGGGTTGCCCATATTTGGGCAATCCCCTTTTTCTGCCATTTGGGGACGGGGTAGAAATGGTAGAAATAGTTTTCCTCTAAAGCTTGACTTTCCGTTTGCCTGTGATGGTTTGCCGCTGGCTAGTTTTCTTTCGTTGCCAACCTTGTATTAATGCCTATCTGGGTAGAGTCTGATGCAAACACGCTTGCGGATTGTGAGGTCCAGCAATGACGAGGCAGGCCAGAGTTAAGTCCCCCTACGGCTATTACCACGTGATGATGAGAGGCTGTGGCAAGCAGTATCTATTCGAAGAGAATTATCAGCGCAGGTTTTTCTTGTCCGTAGCTGGCGAAGCATGCACGCAGTACAAGGCATCGCTGTGCGCCTGGTGCCTCATGGACAACCACGTGCATATGCTGCTTTCTGATCACGAGGACCATATGTGGGAGATTATCCATTACATAGGAACCCTCTATGGTCAGTTTTTCAACAGGGTGACCGGACGCTGTGGCCCTGTATTTCAGGATCGCTATAAAAGTAAGCCAATCGAGTCTAACGACTATTTTATGCAAGCAATTCGCTATATTCACGATAATCCGATTGAGCTGGGTTGCCGTCCGGAATGCTACCAATGGAGCAGCTATCAAGCCTACCTTGGTGAAGGCGGCCATCTGGACCGAAGCATCCTATTTAGTTTAATCGGCGGACAGGGAAATTTTGAATCCTTTAGCAAATCGGGCCGCAAGGATACCTATGCATTGAATACGGGTCGTTCGATGACGGTATTTGAGCAGGAGCGCAAGGCTAGGGGAGTTCTGAACGGCATGGATCCCCGAGACGTCATAGGGCTTCCCGGTCCATTTGAACGTGCCGAGGCTGTTCGAAGGCTGTATGAGGCTGGCTTTAGTGAGCGACAGATTGTCCGTCTTACGGGGCTTGGACGCTATGTCGTTCAAACTGCTGTCAAATCACTTTAATAGATGAAAATCAAGAGCTATTTCTGCCATTTCTACCCCGTCCTTGAGTGGCAGGTAGGGGAGAGCGGGGGATTGTGGTACAGTACTGGAGTTTGAATTGTTCTATTAAGGAGCTTATCTATGGGTCCGTTCCAGATTCTTCTGTTTGTCGTTTGGGCTGTTTCTGCCGTGGCGCTGACGATTCTCGTCCTGATGCATTCCGGTAAGGGTACCGGCGTTTCGGATATGATTGCCAGCTCGCTGTATAACTCCAGCTCAGCCACAGGCGTTATGGAGCAGAACCTTGACCGCCTGACCGTCATCATGGCTGTCGTGTTTGCTGCGTGCGTCGTGCTGTGCATGTTCTTCTTCCCGCAGGGCATCGTGGGCTACTAAGCATCGGCGTATATACGTTTGCAATGGGTCTCGCATGTGCGGGACCCTTTTTGTTTACATATTTGTAACAGAGTCAAAATATCCCCACATACTTCGCCCAACTAAAGAAATTCTCGACCGTTAACCGGAATTAGCCCCAAATCGTGCATAAAATGCGCTACTGTATTGCAATACGTTGGTCCGCTTTGTATAACCAGCCAAAACGGCGGACCGCGTTTGAATGGTTCGATTGGGCTGTCTTGACGTTGCCCGACCGAACTTACTTTGTCCTATCTCATAAGGAGGATGGCATGGCTGATTCTATGTTCCACCAGCCCGTTATGGGTCGTCGCGCCTTTGTCGGCGGTACCCTTGCTGCGAGCTCCATGGCTTTTCTTGCCGCATGCGGCAAGAAGGGCGGCGACGCTTCCGGTTCTGAGTCCGGTTCGACGCTGAACTTCTACATCAACAACCCGGTCTGCATCGACCCCTATAACGTCCAGGAGGACCAGGGCACTCAGGTCGAGTACCAGCTCTTTGATGCTCTGACCTCTTATGACGCCGAGAAGGGCGAGATCGTTCCGCTGGCTTGCGAGTCCTTTGAGGCCAACGACGACGCCACCGAGTTCACCTTCAAGATCAAGAAGGCCAAGTTCCACAACGGTGACGACGTTACCTCCAAGTCCTTCAAGCTCGGTTGGGAGCGTCTGGTCAACACCAAGTCGGCCATCGCTACCGAGTACGGCCCTTCCGAGGTCTCCTATCACCTTTCCATGGTCGAGGGTTATGACGACCTGCTTGCCGGTAACGTTACCGAGCTCAGCGGTGTTACTTGCCCCGACGATGAGACCCTCGTCGTCAAGCTGTCTTCCGCTTACGCCGACTTCCCCTTCGTCGCCTCTCACCCGGCTCTGGCCCCGGTTCCCGAGTGCGCCGAGTCTGATGTCAAGAGCTTCTACCTTGCACCGGTCGGTAACGGCCCGTTCATGATGGACGGCAAGTGGGAGGATGGTCAGGAGATCAACCTCAAGAAGTTCGACGATTACTATGGCGACAAGGCCAAGATCGATGGCATCCACTTCCAGGTCATCAAGGACATGGAGACCGCTTACAAGGAGTTCCAGGCCGGTAACCTCGATGTCTGCGACGTTCCCGTCGCTCAGATCGATGCCGCCAAGAAGGATCGCGGCGTGTCCAAGGACGGCTACACCATGGGTGACGGCGAGCGCATGCTGCTCGGCGCCGAGCCTTCCACCTACTATCTGACCTGCAACACCACGGCCGAGCCGTTCAACAACGCCGACCTGCGTAGGGGCATCTCCCTGGCCATCAACCGTGAGGCCATCTGCAAGACCATCTTCAAGGGTACCCGTACCCCTGCCGACGGCATTGTTCCTCCGGGCATCGATGGCTACAAGGAGGGCGCATGGGAGTTCTGCGCCTACGATGTCGACAAGGCTAACGAGTACCTCGACAAGGTTGCTCCCGCTGGCGCTAACGGGGATCGTGGCATTAGCGTGACCCTGTCCTACAACCAGGACGGCGGTCACAAGGAGATCATGGAGTCCATCATCGGCGACCTCGCCAAGGTTGGCGTTACCGCTGTCTCCGATACCCCTGAGTGGTCTGCCCTGCTCGAGCAGTATCAGAACTTTAACTATCAGTTCGGTCGTCTGGGTTGGATTGCCGACTACCCGATTATGGACAACTTCCTGTATCCGCTGTTCCACTCTGACTCCCTCGGTGGCGACAACCGTTCCGGTTACAACAACCCCGAGTTCGACGCCAAGGTCAACGAGGCTCGCACTACTGTTGACGACGAAGAGCGCGTCGCTAAGATGCAGGAGGCTGACGCTATGGTCGCTGCCGACTGCCCGGTCATCCCGGTGATGTTCTACACGCACACCATCGTCGGCTCCGATCGCATCAAGCACCTCTATGTCGATCCGCAGAAGCACGCCGAGCTGGGTACCGCTGAGCTCGCCTAAGAGTTTGCAGCTTCCGTGAGGGTCAAGTATTTACGTAGACCTCATGGGAAACATACAGTTCTCCCTAACCTGGGGTAAACTGGCTGATGGTAATTTTGGGATGCCGGTCTGGCGATCGGCATCCCATTTAGGTTAATCCCTAGATAGGGGAGTGGTATGGGTAAGTACATCGTTAAACGTGTGCTTCAGTTCATCCCGGTATTTTTGGGCGTTACGCTGATTCTGTTCGCCCTCCAGAATATCGTGCCGGGAGATCCGATCAAGCTGATCGGTGGAGACAAGGCTCTGTCCCCCGAGGTGGAGCTTCAGCTTCGCGTCCGCTATCACCTGGTCCAGTCGGACGAGGACGGCAACGCGATCCTTGACGAGAACGGCGACCCCGTTCAAACGTCGCTCGTGGACCGTTACTTGTATTACATGAACGGCCTGCTTCATGGCGATCTGGGCAATTCGTATCAGCGCAAGCTGCCGGTTACGGATATCTTTGCCCAGAAGTATCCGTATACGGTCAAACTTGCCGCGTGCGCCATCGTGCTCGAGGCAATTATGGGTATCGGTGCGGGTATCATTTCGGCGGTAAAGCGTTATTCCTTCTGGGATATTTTGGTAACGCTCACCACGTCGATCCTCGTTGCGGTCCCGGCCTTCTGGCTCGGTATGTTGCTGCAGCTGTTCTTTGGCGTCATCCTCAAGGACGCCACGGGCGGTGCAATCTCCATGCCGATCTCGGGTGCCGGCGGTTCCAGCTCTCAGTATCAGGATTGGATGCACTATGTGCTTCCGACCATTACGCTGGCTTCGGTTTCGACCGCTTATGCTGCGCGCATCATGCGCTCGCAGCTGCTTGACGTCATGAACCAGGATTACATCCGTACGGCAAAGGCCAAGGGTCTCTCCAATCGTGCGATCATCGTCAAGCATGCGCTTAAGAATGCACTCATCCCCGTCGTTACCTATATTGGTGTCGACTTTGGCGGCATGCTTTCGGGCGCCATCCTGACCGAGACGGTCTTTAACTGGCCCGGTATCGGCTATGAGGTCTATCGCGCCATTAGCATGCGTGACTGGCCCATCGTTATGGGCGGCGTTACGCTCATCGTCGTCGTCGTTATGGTGATCAACCTGCTCGTCGACATTAGCTATGCATTCCTCGACCCGCGCATCCGCCTTGGCGGTCCGTCGGATAAGGCCTAAGGGAGGTACGTCTCATGCAGGAAACTGATTCTCAGTCTCAGGAGCAGGCTACCGCCACCAAGGCCGCATCTGCTCCCGCCAAGTCCCGCACGCTGTGGGGCGACGCTTTTAAGCGTCTTCGCAAGAACAAGCTCGCCGTTATCGGTGTCTGCTGGATCATCATCGTCGTTGTGGTTGCCCTGACCGCAGATCTGTGGGCTAAGCCCTGGCTCGGTTCGCCGACAGCTTCCGACTCGACCACCATGGCCGAGACGTCGCTGCTGGCTCCGTGTGCCGAGCACCCGTTTGGCACCGACGCCCTTGGTCGTGACATTCTCGTCCGCGTTATCTACGGTGCGCGCGTTTCGTTGTCCGTCGGAATTATGGCCACCGCGATCTCCACGCTGATTGGTCTGGTCATGGGTGCTCTGGCCGGTTTCTACGGCGGCATCTGGGATACGATCATCATGCGCTGTGCGGACATCTTCCTGGCGTTCCCGTACGTGCTGTTCGTTGTCGCCATGATCGCCGTTATCGGCCGTGGTCTTCAGAACGTCTTTATCGCCATCGGCATTCTTGGCTGGCCTTCGATTGCGCGCGTCTTCCGCTCTGCAATCTTGACGGTCAAGGAAAACGACTATGTTGATGCTGCGCGCGCGATGGGTGCATCTGATGCTCGTATCGTTGTACGTCACATCTTCCCGAACTCCGTCGCCTCCATCGTGGTCTACGCGACCATGAACATTGGTGGCGCCATTCTGACCGAGTCCGCTCTGTCCTTCCTCGGCATGGGCGTTATTCCGCCTACGCCTTCGTGGGGCTCCATGATTCAGGACGGTCAGCAGTATCTTCTGACTGCTCCGTGGATGATGATCATGCCCGGTCTGGCAATTCTCTCGACGGTGCTCGCCTTCACCCTGCTGGGTGACGGTCTGCGCGACGCCCTCGACGTCAAGATGAAGGACGCATAAGGATGAAGAAGAACAAGAACTATGTGGACCTGAAGGACCAGCCGGTTCCCGAGGGCCAGCATCTGCTCGAGGTCGATGACCTAAAGATGTATTTCCACACCGAGGATGGCGTCGTTCGCGCTGTCGACGGTGTCTCCTACACGCTCGATCGCGGCGAGACCCTGGGCGTCGTCGGTGAGTCCGGCTCTGGTAAGTCCGTGACCGCCATGACCATCATGGGCCTCATCTCGATGCCTCCGGGAAAGATTGAGGGCGGCGACGTTCGCTATCGCGGTCGTTCGATCCTCGAGATGACTGAGGAAGAGATGCAGCACATTCGCGGTAACGATATCGCGATGATCTTCCAGGATCCTATGACCTCCTTGAACCCGGTCTATAAGATCGGCAAGCAGGTGGGCGAGGGCCTTCGTCTGCACCGTGGTTACTCCAAGCAGGAGGCGCTCAAGCGTGCCACCGAGCTTTTGGACCTCGTTGGTATTCCCGAGCCCGAGAAGCGCGTCAATGAGTATCCGCACCAGTTCTCTGGCGGTATGCGTCAGCGCGTCATGATTGCCATGGCCCTTGCCTGCGACCCCGATATCCTGATTGCCGACGAACCCACGACGGCCCTGGACGTTACCATTCAGGCTCAGATTATCGAGCTTATGCAGGAAATGCAGGAGAAGAACGGCAACGCCATCATCATGATCACCCATGACCTGGGTGTCGTCGCTGATATGGCCGACAAGATCATGGTTATGTACGCCGGCCGTCCCGTCGAGTTCGGTACTGCTGAGGAAATCTTCTACGAGAGCCGCCATCCCTACACCTGGGGTCTTATTCGTTCCATTCCGGAGCAGGCCATCGAGGAGAAGAAGCCATTGACGCCGATTCACGGCAACCCGCCTTCGCTCATGAACCTGCCCGAGGGCTGCGTGTTCTCGCCTCGTTGTCCCTATGCGACCGATAAGTGCCGCAAGCAGCGCCCCGAGCGTGTCGTCACCGAGTCTGGTCACTACTCTGCGTGCCACTACTCCGGTGACCCCGAGTTCCTCAAGAACGCTCCTGAGACGTCCCGTACGCGCAAGGATTCCAAGAAGGGAGGCGAGGCGTAATGGCAGATACCAACGAGCGTACTCCGCTGCTGAAGGTCGAGCACCTCTCTAAGGAGTTTCCCGCTGAGTCCGGCATGTTCGCCAAGCGCTTCTCCAAGCGTGTCGTCTCTGCTGTGAATGACATTTCGTTCGAGATTTATCCGGGCGAGACCTTTGGCTTGGTCGGCGAGTCTGGTTGCGGTAAGTCCACCACGGGCCGCACCATCATGCGCCTGACCAAGCCGACGGCAGGCAAAGTGTTCTTCCAGGGCAAAGACGTTGCCGAGATGAGCAAGCATGAGATCAAGGACATGCGTCGCGAGATGCAGTTCATCTTCCAGGATCCCTATGCTTCGCTCAACCCTCGTATGACCATCGGCGAGATTGTTTCTGAGCCCATGACCATTCATGGCGTTGGCACCAAGGAAGAGCGTATCGAGCGTGTCCGCGAGCTGCTGGACGTCGTCGGTCTGAACCCCGAGCACATCAACCGCTATCCGCACGAGTTCTCGGGCGGCCAGCGCCAGCGTGTCGGCATCGCCCGCGCGTTTGCTCTGAAGCCCAAGCTGATCATCTGTGACGAGCCTGTCTCTGCACTTGACGTATCCATTCAGGCCCAGGTTCTGAACCTTCTTAAGGAGCTCCAGGACAAGTTCGGTACGGCTTATCTCTTCATTGCTCACGACCTCTCTGTCGTGCAGCATATCTCCGACCGTGTTGCCGTTATGTATCTGGGTAAGATGGTCGAGGTTTCGGACTGGAAGACGCTCTACAGTGAGCCGCACCACCCGTACACGCAGTCGCTGCTGTCTGCCGTGCCGGTGCCCGATCCGGATATCCAGAAGACCCGCAAGCGCATCATCCTCGCCGGCGATCCGCCGTCGCCGCTGGATCCGCCGACCGGCTGCCGTTTCCACACGCGCTGCCCGATTGCGCAGGGTATCTGCTCCGAGAAGCTTCCCGAGTTTAAGGAAGTTGCCCCGGGCCACTGCTGCGCCTGCCACTTCGCGGAGCCGTTCCCGATCAAGGAATCGCACATCGACCTGTAGCCGGTTGTTATCGTCCGGGCCCGTGCTGGACTTAGTTTTCAGAACGTCCTCGACCATGGAAACCCCCTTATCCTGCTCCTTCGGAGCCGCGGATAAGGGGGTTTCCTGGTCTGACGCTCCTATTTGGCAAGGTGTTTTTTAGAATCAAATTTGCGCTCGGTCTCG
>CABULX010000002.1 GCA_902492545.1 uncultured Collinsella sp.
TTCCTGGAGGACTGCGGCTACATGGCCCGCGTCGCCTTTATCATGGACCGCGTGTTCCGCCGGTTTGGCCTGTCCGGTAAGTCCTTCATCCCCATGCTCGTGTCCTCGGGCTGCGGCGTCCCCGGCGTCATGGCCACCAAGACCATCGAGAACGAGAAGGACCGCCGCATGACGGTCATGACCACCACGTTCATTCCCTGTGGCGCCAAGCTGCCGATTATTGCCCTGCTCATGGGTTCCATCATCGGCGATTCTTCCACCACCGCCGCATGGATCAGCCCGCTCTTCTACTTCCTGGGCGTCTTTGCCGTCATCGCCTCGGGCCTCATGCTCAAGAAGACCAAGCTCTTCGCCGGCCGCCCGACGCCGTTCGTTATGGAGCTTCCCGCCTACCACTTCCCGGCGATCCGCTCTTGGGCACTGCATGTGTGGGAGCGCTGCTGGGCCTTTATCAAGAAGGCCGGCACGATCATCTTCGCGTCCACCGTCGTCGTTTGGTTCCTCTCCAACTTTGGTAGCTACAACGGTTCCTTTGGCTTCCTGCCTGCGATGGACGGCATCCCCGAGGAGTTCATGGACTACTCCGTGCTCGCCATGCTGGGCAACCTGGTCGCTTGGATCTTCGCCCCGCTCGGCTTTAGCACCTGGCAGGCAACCGCGCTGACCGTCTCTGGCCTTGTCGCTAAGGAGAACGTCGTCGCCACCGCCGGCTCGCTGCTGTCCGTCGCCGACGCGGGCGAGACCGACCCGAGCCTGTGGACCGCGTTCGCCGGCATGTTCCCGACTATGGGCGCCTGCGTTGCCTTCGGCGCCTTCAACCTGCTGTGCGCTCCGTGCTTTGCCGCCATTGGCACCATCCGCAACCAGATGGACTCCGGCAAGTGGACCGCGATTGCCATCGGCTACGAGTGCGCCTTCGCTTGGGTGATCGCCCTGTTCATCAACCAGTTCTACAACCTGCTTGTTCTGGGGCAGTTTGGTATCTGGACGATTGTGGCCATCGTGCTGCTGGTTGCGATGCTCTTCCAGATCTTCCGCCCCATGCCCAAGCACGCTTGGACCGACGAGGACGAGACCAACACTGCTTCCACCGCAGTTTCCGCTTAAGTCCGAATAAGGATTAGCCCCTTTCCATGAGCCCGGGTGTCCCAGCGACACTCGGGCTTTTTGGCGCAATGGGGGATAGATTGCTTTGCTCCAGAAGTAAGATGTGGCGTTTCCGCAGATAAAACCGACCAAAACAAACCTGTCCCTTTTTGGTAGGTGGAGAATGGGGTAAAGTAAGTGGTGGTTAACTAGAGGAGGCTTGCTATGGCACCTATCGATATTGTTGTACTGGCTGTTATCGGCATTGCGTTTGTTGCCGTGTGCGTGCGCATCCACCGCAAGGGCACCTGCGCCGACTGCGCTCAGGGTGGCGTTTGCACGGGGCATTGCTCCAACAAAAAGACGTGCGCCGCACTTAAGGGCGTGGACAAAATCGCCGAAGACCTGGGCCGCGGTATTAAATAAGGTCTAGGCATCCAAGCGCCTCGCGAGCATCCGTTCGCGGGGCGCTTTGCACATTTGGGGGCGAGCGCGGCGAGTTGTAGAGTGATTTTGGGGTATCGTTACCTGTACTGTTAATTGGCAACTTATCTATAACGGAGTATCCCCATGAGCGCTCGTGTAACCATGAAGGACATAGCCGCCGAGCTTGGCGTTTCCATCAATACCGTGCACAAGGCCCTGACGGGAAAGGCCGGCGTGAGCGAATCCGTGCGCGCCAAGGTGAACGCCAAGGCCGAGGCCATGGGCTATCACCGCAACACAAGTGCCTCAAGCCTGCGACGCAAGGATATCAATCTGGTGTTTTGCCTGCCCCGCGCATCGCGCGAGGGAGCGTACTTTTTCCGTTACCTGTGGGAAGGCTGCAATCGCTTTGAGCAGGAGGTCATCGACCAGGGCATTACGGTTGAGCGTGTTGAATTTGGCGTGGGCGGCTACGCTGATGCGCTCGAGCAAATCGACGAGCGTTTGCAGGTGGGCGAGAAGATTGATGGCTTGCTTGCCTATGCGCCGGGCGACGATCGTGCAACTGAGCTTTTGGGGCAGATCGCCGAGGCGGGCGTGACGATTGAGCTTGTCGACGGCGACCGTCCGCACCTCGACCGTCTGGGCGCCAGTCTGGCTGATTATTCAACGGCGGGCAGCCTGATGGCCGAGCAGGCGGTCAACTTGGTTCACGCCGCTGGTGTCGATGCCCGTGTGCTCCTGCTAGCGGGCGACCCCTATACCGATTCACACTATCTGACCGCTCGCGCCTTCCATACGTACCTGCGCGAGCATGATGTTCCTTGGCAGGTCGAGGACCTTACCGGCGCTCATGCCCAGGTCAAGCAGCTCGAGCGCGAGCTCAAGAATCGTCTCAAGGCTCCGGACGCCCCCGAGCTGATCTGCAGCGTGTTTGCCGTGGGCTCCGAGCTGGTTGCCGATGCGCTCGTTTCGGCCGGCAAGGCGGGCGAGGTCATGGTGATCGGCAATGACCTGTTTCCCGAGAGTGTGCTTGCCCTGCGTCGCGGCATTTTTACCAATATCGTCTACAAGGACCCGGTGAGTTTGGCATACCGTGGCGCCAAGACCTTAGGCGATTACCTGCTGTGGGGAAAGACACCGGCGGAGCCTGTGCAAAAGGGCGCCGTCGAGATGGTGTTTGGCAGCAACGTCGACCGCTACTGCGAACTTGCGGGAATTTAGCCGATTGGGCAGGTACCCCCTCTTGCGACGTGCATTTTTGGGAGTATTCAGCATTGGCATGCCCTGAATGAGGCGCTGAACGACTGTTTTAAGTGCCGCCGGTGGCGTATTTCGCCATCGGCGGCACTTTTTATGCCGATCGGACGCAATGTGCGCATCAAATGGGGCGCCGAGGACGGCGCGCGGCGCGCTTCGATGCTGAATACTCCCAAAAATGCACGGCGGGACATGACCCACCTGAGCAAAAGCGCTCAAGTTCGGTGTTCGGGGACGCCAACCGGTCCGCAATACATGCAAGTCACAGCTCCGGCAACCGTTGAACGGACAAAATCGACCGTTCACCCCGTGGTGGTTAGGTGAACGTTCACCTTTTGAGTTGCAATGGATTAATATAGTGAACGTTCACCTAAAGGATAACGAGCGCGCCGTGCGCCCGCCTTGCCAGCAAAGGGGCTGTTTGATGAAAAACTTTATGGACGATCAGGATTTCCTGCTGAGCACCAAGACCGGCGAGGAGCTGTTCCACAACTTTGCCAAGGGCATGCCCATCGTCGACTACCACTGCCACATTTCCCCCAAGGAGATCTGGGAGGATAAGCGTTTTGAGAACATCACCGAGGTTTGGCTGGGCGGCGACCACTACAAGTGGCGCCTGATGCGCGCCAACGGCGTCGACGAGCGTTTTATCACTGGCGACGCTCCTGCTCGCGAGAAGTTTCAGAAGTGGGCCGAGACCCTGGGCCGCTGCGTTGGCAACCCCGTCTTTGAGTGGAGCCACCTGGAGCTTAAG
Source organism: uncultured Collinsella sp. (assembly GCA_902492545.1). Classification (GTDB taxonomy): domain Bacteria; phylum Actinomycetota; class Coriobacteriia; order Coriobacteriales; family Coriobacteriaceae; genus Collinsella. The sequence continues at coordinate 3,527 of CABULX010000002.1, forward strand.
CGCTACTTTGGCTACGAGGGCGTTCTCAACGGCAAGACCGCCCAAGAGGTCTGGGACCTTGCCAACGCCAAGCTCGCCGAGGCCAGCTTTACCTGCCGCAACCTGATCAAGCAGTCCAACGTCCGCATGATCTGCACCACCGACGACCCCGCCGACAGCTTTGAGTGGCACAAGAAGATTGCCGCCGATGACAGCTTTGACGTTCGGGTCGTTCCCGCCATGCGCCCCGACGCGGCTCTACGCATCGAGCGCGGCCAGGAGTTTGCCGACTACTGCAAGCACCTCTCCGAGGTTGCCGGCGTTGAGGTAAGCGATTTCGAGGGCATGAAGGCCGCCATCTCCAAGCGCTACGACGTTGCTCACGAGCTGGGATGTCGCGCATCCGACCATGCACTCGACTACGTTATGTACGCCCCGGCTACCGCCGACGAGATCGAGGCCATCTTTGCCAAGGGCCTGGCTGCCGAGCCGCTTACCGAGGAAGAAGTCCTCAAGTACAAGACTGCCTTTATGCAGTTCGTTGCTGGCGAGTATGTCCGTCTGGGCTGGGCCATGCAGCTGCACTTTGGCTGCAAGCGCGACAACAACCGCGCCATGTTTGCCAAGCTCGGCCCCGATACCGGTTATGATTGCATCTCCAACTACACGCCGTCCGACCAGCTCGCCGATTTCCTCAACTCCATCCAGGAGACCTGCGGCCTGCCCAAGACCATCCTGTACAGCTTGAACCCCATCGACAACACCATGATCGATACCGTGATGGGCTGCTTCCAGGAGGCTCCGACCGCCGGCAAGATCCAGAACGGTTCTGCCTGGTGGTTCAACGACAACGAGGTCGGTATGCGCGAGCAGCTCACGGCTCTGGCTAACGAGGGCGTGCTGGGCAACTTTGTGGGCATGCTTACCGACTCCCGCTCCTTCCTGTCCTACCCGCGTCACGAGTACTTCCGTCGCGTGCTGTGCAGCGTGATCGGCGAGTGGGTCGAGCAGGGTAAGTATCCGGCCGACATGGAGCTGCTGGGCGATATCGTGCGCGACATCAGCTACAACAACGCGGTCCGCTACTTTGGCTTTGATCTGGACACCGTCGAGGCATAAGCCTGCATCGAATCACATCGAACACGGGAGCGCCGTTGCCACACACGGCGCCCCGTTTTGCTTGCACGCTAACAGTTATCTAAGGAGAGACATAGATGGAGAACATCAGCTACGATGCGCTCGAGAAGATCGGCTACAAGGGCTACCTGCTGCCCAAGGACGCTCCCGAGAAGGTTCTGCAGTTTGGCGAGGGTAATTTCCTGCGTGCCTTCGTCGATCGCTTCTTTGACATGGGCAACGAGGCCACCGGATGGAACGGCAAGGTTGTCATGGTGCAGCCCATCAGTGGCGCCTTTGGCTTCGCCGACGGTATCAATGCCCAGGACGACCTGTACACCGTGCTGGTGCGTGGCAAGGAGAACGGCAACACGGTTGACGAGTCTCGTGTAATCAGCGCCTGCAGCCGCTGCCTTAACCCGTATCGCGAGGACGACTATCGCGCCATGATGGAGGTCGCTGTCTCCGACGACCTGGAGATCATCGTCTCCAACACCACCGAGGCCGGTATCGCCTACGACCCGTCCTGCAAGGCCGACGACATGCCGCCCGCGAGCTTCCCTGCCAAGCTTGTCCAGGTCCTTCACGCCCGCTGGGCCGCCGGTAAGTCGGGCGTTATCGTGCTCGCCTGCGAGCTCATCGATCACAACGGCGAGGAGCTGCTGCGCATCATGAACCAGTACGTGAGCGACTGGGGTTGGGAGGACGAGTTTGCGCAGTGGATGGCCAACGACTGCACCGTCTGCACCACGCTCGTCGACACCATCGTCCCCGGCCGCATCCGCGATCCTAAGGAGGCCGCCGCGGTTGCCGAGCGTCTGGGCTACGAGGACCCCTTCCTGGCCGTGCGCGAGCCCTTCCAGATGTGGGGTATCCAGGGCGACGAGTCGCTCAAGGAGCGCCTGCCGTTTGTGAAGGCCGGTCTCCCCGGCGTCTTCGTGACTCCCGACGTCACCCCGTACAAAAAGCGCAAGGTCCGCATCCTCAACGGTGCCCACACCGCCTTCGTTCCGGGTTCCTGGGTTGCCGGCTTTGATATCGTGCGCGACTGCATGCATGACGAGACCATTCGCGGCTTCATGAACACCATGCTCTACGACGAGGTCATTCCGACGCTTGCCGCCGACTTGGATGTCGAGGACTGCAAGGCCTTTGCCGCCGCCGTCGAAAACCGCTTCGACAACCCGTTTATTGATCATGCGCTGCTCTCCATCTGCCTCAACTCCACGGCTAAGTGGCGCGCTCGCGACCTGCCCACGCTCAAGGACTACGTTGCCGAGACCGGCAACCTGCCCAAGTGCCTGGCGACGAGCCTCGCTACGCTCATCTCCTTCTACACGCAGGAGCTCGTGTCCCGCGAGGGCGACGGCCTGCACCTGCGTCGCTCCGACGGCACCGAGTACACCGCTCAGGATGACGCCTTCGTGCTCGACTTCTACGCCGCCCATGCCGGCGCCGACGATGCCCAGCTGGTGCACGACGTGCTCACCAACGAGCAGATGTGGGGCGAGGACCTTACGCAGATCGCAGGTCTTGAGGAGTTTGTCGTCAGCGCGCTCGCCGTCGTGCGTGCCGAGGGCGCCAAGCAGGCCTTCGCCAACGCTCAGGCGTAAATATCCGGCGCAGACGCGGGCGCGGGACGGCGTGCCCGCGTCTCGACTTCTGCTCAACCTGTAGGGTTAGGACCATTTGCAATGAACACTATCCAGATCAATCCGGCCGACAACGTGATCGTCGCGCTGTCGCCGCTTGCCAAGGGCACCGCCGTCGCGGTTCCCGGGGTGGGCGAGGTCGTGGCCGCGGAGGATATTCCGCAGGGTCATAAGATGGCCGTGCGCTCGATTGCCGCGGGGGAGGACGTCATCAAGTACGGCCTTCCTATCGGCCATGTGACGGGCGATGTCCAGCCCGGTCAGTGGCTCCACACGCACAATGTGAAGACCAACCTTTCGGGCGAGGTCGAGTACGCCTACAACCCCACGCATCCGGTTGTGGATCCCGTTGAGCCTGAGACCTTTATGGGCTTCCGCCGCGCCGACGGTCGTGCCGCGACGCGCAACGAGCTGTGGATCATCCCCACGGTCGGCTGCGTCAACGAGGTTGCGCGTGCTATGTGCGAGCAGGCTCAGGATCTGGTCGAGGGCTCGCTCGAGGGCGTCTACTACTTCCCGCATCCCTTTGGCTGCTCGCAGACCGGCGCCGACCATGCCCAGACGCGTCGTCTGCTGGTGGCGCTCTCGCGTCATCCTAATGCGGCCGGTGTGCTATTCCTGTCGCTCGGTTGCGAGAACTGCACGCACCAGCAGGTGCTTGACGAGCTCGGTGACTTCGACCACGAGCGCGTCCGCTTCCTCACCTGCCAGGATGTATCCGACGAGCAGATCGAGGGCCACAAGATTCTGGCCGAGCTGGCAGACCTCGCCAAGCAGGCCAAGCGCGAGCCCATTCCGGCCTCTGAGCTGGTCATCGGTCTTAAGTGTGGCGGCTCCGACGGCCTTTCGGGCATTACCGCCAATCCCACGATCGGTCGCGTGAGCGATATGGTCGTCGCCCGCGGCGGCACGTCGGTGCTTACCGAGGTGCCCGAGATATTTGGCGCCGAGAGTATCCTGCTCGACCGTTGCGAGAACGAGCAGGTCTTTAACGCCGCCTCTGACATGCTCAATGGCTTTAAGGACTACTTCATCAGCCACGGCGAGGTTGTCTACGAGAACCCGAGCCCCGGCAACAAGGACGGCGGTATTACCACGCTCGAGGACAAGAGCTGCGGCTGCGTGCAAAAGGGCGGATCTGCCCCCATCGTCGACGTGCTGCCGTATGCCGGCCAGGCAACTAAACATGGCCTGAACATGCTGTGCGGTCCAGGCAACGACATGGTATCCACCACGGCGTTGACGGCTGCCGGCTGCCACGTGATCCTGTTCTCGACCGGCCGCGGCACGCCGTTTGGTGCGCCAGCGCCTACGCTCAAGGTGTTCACCAACCAGCGTCTGTGCGACCACAAGGCCAACTGGATGGACTTTAACGCCGGTGTGGTCGCCACCGGCGAGCGCACGCTCGACGAGGCTGCCCACGACCTGTACCAGCTGGTGCTGGACACGGCGAGCGGCAAGCTTACCAGCGCCGAGCGCCGCGGCTGTCACGAGATCAGCATCTGGAAGGACGGCGTCTGCCTGTAGTGGCAAATGCACCCAAGCGTGGCGCTATGTCGTCGGCCCCGTCGGGAGTGTTCCCGGCGGGGTTTTCGTTTTGTGGTTAAGTGAAAAAATTGGAAAATACGATAAACGTTCACCTATCTCATGGGTGTCCAGCATGGCACCTTTACCAGCAGACAATAGGTCTTAGGACCTCAATTGTGTCCGTTCAGCGGTAAAAATCGACCGTTCGGGGATAATATGCAAGTGAACGTTCACCTCTCGTAAGGAATCGCACATAATCTAACTAAACGTTCACCCTGAACGCTGGGCAGACAGATGTCAGTGTGGACTCCAATGTCTTGCTGCAAGACAATCGAGAAAAGAGAGGGAGCTCGATGACTAATAAGATCGGAAAAAAGCGTAAGATCACATTCTGGACGCGCTTGGGCTTTGGTATGGGCGGTATGCTCAATTCCGGTGCCCTGACCTTTACGCACAGCTACATGGTGCTGTTCCTGTCCACGGAGTGTGGCCTGTCCGCAGGCGAGGCTGCACTGATCAGCTCGTTTGCCATCTATGTCAACGCCATTCTTTGCCCGCTGATGGGCTTTGTGGCCGATAACTTCTATGCCACCAAGATTGGCCGCATCTTTGGTCGTCGTCGTTTCTGGATCTTGCTGGCCATCCCGATGATGATCGCCGAGCCGCTCATCTTCGTGGCTACGCCGTTTGGCTTCCCGTACTACTTTGTGCTGTACCTGATCTACAACGTCGCGTACACGTTCTGCACCGCCAACCTGTCGCCGCTTACCATCGAGATGACCGACGACTTTAAGGAGCGTACGTACCTCACCGGCTACAAGCATCTCTTTGGTAACGCCGCCGGCTTCCTGATGGCTGCACTTGTGGGCTTCGGCTTTGGCACCTTCGGCGAGACCAACCCGTTCAGCTACTTCATCATCGCTACGGTCAACGCTTCGGTCATGGCAATCTCGCTGCTTTGTGTGTACCTGTCCACGTGGGAGCACACCCCCGAGGAGGTCGCTCAGGAGAAGATCGAGAGCGTCGGCGAGGGTATCAAGAAGTTCTTCATCGACGTAATCTCCACCTTCCGCAACAAGTCCTTCCGCAAGGTCCTGTACGCACAGGTCTCCACGAAGCTCGCTGCTGCCTGCTGGTCTGCCTGCCTGTCCTTCTTCATCGTCTACTGCCTGCAGATTCCTAAGTCCTACGAGTCCGTGATGGAGATGCCTGGCAAGGTCGTCGCTATCGTCTGCACCGCCATCTGGGTCGCTCTCATGGCCAAGAAGGGCTTCCACAAGTCTTGGTACCTGGCCAACGTCGGTTGCGCTGCGTGCATCATCGCCTACAACTACTTCGCCTTTGGTCAGATCAATGGCACCTCCACGGTCGCCATCGCCATGATCGCCTACCCCATCATCTTCGCCATCTGGAAGTTCTTCTACGTCGGCTTCCAGTACCTGCCCGATGTTCTGCTCAACTACATCCCCGATGTCGATGAGCTCATCACCCTGCGTCGTCGCGAGGGCATCTACAGCTCCGCGCAGCAGCTCTGCCAGCAGATCGCCCAGGCTATCGCCGTCAACGTGTGGGCTATCGTCCTTGCTGCCTCCGGCTTCATTCAGACCGCCGGCAATAGCGACGCCGTGACCCAGCCCGCTACCGTGCCTCTGTATATCTGCGGCTACATGATCATCGGCTGCGCCGGCTTCTTCCTGCTTGCGGCCGTCCTTGCCCGCGGCATCAAGATCGACAAGGAGCAGTGCGACGTCCTTTGCGACGAGATTCACCGAGTCAAGGAGGGTGGCAAGATGGCCGACGTCAAGCCCGAGGTCAAGGCGCTTTGCGAGGAGCTCTCCGGCTTTAAGTACGAGGACTGCTTTGCCCACAACAACGTTGGCTTCCAGGACGGTAGCGTAACTCCCGCCGAGTAAGGCCGACATATCGTCCAAATCACAGGGCCGTGCCACCGGAATTCCGCCGGCAGGCACGGCCCTTTTTCAACAGCGTACAATTTGCCTTTAGAGCATCTTTTTGAGGGAGAAACCCATGGAGACGAACGTTATCTGGCGCAACGCGCGCGCGGCGGTTATCGAGCTTGACGACGGCGGTTACTTTACCTGCGCCGATACGTGGGAGATCTTTGTCAACGACGAGCCCGCCGGTACCACGAATACGGTCGAGACCTATGTCGACGGCCTGACCCCCGGCAAGCGCAACCTGGTCCGTTTTGTCTGTGGCGAGCGTGAGCTGAGCGTAGGTGTCACCACGCCGGCTGAGCCCTTTACCATCAACGTTCGCGACTGTGGCGCCAAGGGCGATGCCGAGCATGATGACACCACCAACATCCAGGCTGCCATCATGGCCTGCCCCAAGGGTGGCCGCGTGCTGATCCCCGCCGGTAGTTATCGCATCAAGTCTCTCTTCCTTAAGAGCAATATCAACATCGAGCTCGCCGAGGGAGCGGTGCTGCTGGCCCGCCACGATCGTGCCGCGCTTGCCTACATTCCGGGAACGGTCACGGGCAACGAGGGCGCCGGTTATGCCGGTACCGATATGCTGCCCCTGGGCCGCTGGGAGGGGGAGAGCTTCTCGACCTACTGTTCTACCTTTACGGGTCTGGGCGTGCACGACGTGTGCATCTATGGTCGCGGCGCGATTGACGGTCAGACCGATTTTGCCGAGGACAACTGGTGGAACAAGGACTTTAAGAACATCTTTCGCCCGGAGGAGGGCCGCGAGGTCGCCCGTCCGCGCATGATCTTCCTGTCCGAGTGCCAAAACGTGAGCCTTGCCGGCTTCACCGTCCGCAACAGCCCGGCGTGGAACATCCACCCCATCCTGTGCGAGCACGTCGATGCGCTCTGCCTGTCCATCGAGGGTCCCAAGAACTCCCACAACACCGACGGCTTCGATCCTGAGAGCTGCGGCTTTGTCCGCATCTTGGGCTGCCAGTTCTCGGTGGGTGACGACTGCATCGCCGTCAAGAGCGGCAAGCTGGGCATTGAGCCCGAGCTTCGTCCCGCCACGCACGACGTGCTGATCTCTCACTGCTACATGCACGATGGTCACGGCGCCGTGGTCCTGGGTTCAGAGGCTGCCGGCGGCATCAAGGACCTTACCGTGAGCAAGTGCCTCTTTGAGCGCACCGACCGCGGCCTGCGCGTCAAGACCCGCCGCGGTCGCGGCAAGGACGCCGTTAACGAGGGCATCACCTTCGAGCACATTCGTATGGACGAGGTGCTTACGCCCTTCGTGGTCAACTCGTTCTACTTCTGCGACAAGGACGGCAAGACCGACTACGTGCAGTCTCGCGAGGCACTGCCCGTCGACGACCGCACACCTGGCTTTGGTGCCACGACGTTTTGTGATATCGAGGCTACTAACTGCCACGCGGCTGCTGCTTACATCACGGGCCTGCCCGAGAGCAAAGTGACGCGCCTGACGTTCCAGGATGTCCACGTGACCTTCGCGCCGGATGCCGAGCCCTTTGTCCCGGCCATGGCCTGCGGCGTTGAGCCCATGGTGCGCCAGGGCATCATCGCGCAAAACGTCAAGGTACTCGACCTGCAAAATGTGGTGATCGAGGGCCAGGACGGCGAGGAACTGCAGCTCCAGAACGTCGACAAGGTTGTCCGTTCCTAACTCGGGTTGATGACCAGGGCTGCATTGTCGGATAAATCGGCAATGCAGCCCTTGTGCGATACGGCCGTGTGCGCTGCGCTACGCATCATGGTGAAAGGGAATACATGCTCAATAAAACGATTCCTGTCGGGGTCGATGGCTCGTCTGCCACGATTACGTCTTATGTTTTTGCCCCGACCGAAGATGCTTATGCTTTAAAACCGCTGCCTGCAGTTGTGGTCGTGCCAGGAGGCGGCTACGATCACGTTTCGCCGCGCGAAGGCGAGCCGGTAGCGCTCCGTTTGTTGGCGATGGGCTACCAAGCGTTTGTACTGAACTATTCGGTTGCTCCGGCTGTCTATCCGCTGGCATTGCAAGAACTCGCGCGGGCGGTCGATACCGTCCGAAGCCATGCGGCAGAGTACTGTGTCGATCCTGATCGGATTACGGTCATGGGTTTTTCGGCCGGTGGGCATCTAGTTGGCTTGCTCGGGGCGCTTTGGGACCAACCCTGGCTTGCAGAGTCGATTTCGGCATCGCCTGAGTCGATTCGGCCTGACACACTTTGCTTGGGCTATCCGGTCGTAAGCTCGGGGGCCTATGCTCATCGTGGTTCGTTTGAACACCTAACGGGTGCCGATGGCGCTTTGGCTCAAAAGTTGTCGATCGAGAATATGGTGGGCGATGGCTTCCCCCGTACGTTCTTGTGGCATACCGCCGAGGATGCATCGGTACCAGTTCAAAATAGCCTCCTTCTTGCGCAGGCTCTTGCCGACCACGGGATTGGCTTTAGCCTACATGTCTTTCCGCATGGAAAGCATGGGGCATCGCTCGCCACGGCCCAAACGGCATTTAAGGGCTGCGCCGAGCATATTCAGCCACAGGTTCAGGGTTGGCCCGAGCAGTTCGTTGCATGGGAGCGTGATGGACGATGAGCGAAAGTATCTATACGCTGCGCGTTTCGAGGGCTGCGGCAGGAGCGTATCCAACGATTTCCGATGCCTTGGCGGCAGCCGATCAGCTCTATCCGGATGCCGAGCAACCGGTGATGATTCGCGTCGATCCGGGCGAGTATTGCGAGCGGGTCGAGATTCATCGCTCGCATGTGACGATTGAGGGAGAGACGGCCGACAGCGTGCGTATCGTTGGCGGCCTTGCGGCGCAGATGCCCTCGGAGGACGGCAGCGGCCAGGACGGAAAGCTCGGCACCTTCCGCACTTATACGGTGCTGGTCGATGCCGATGACGTGACGCTTGCAAACCTCACGATCGAAAACGATGCCGGCGATGGGCGCGAGGTCGGTCAGGCGATTGCCCTGTATGCCGATGGCGACCGTCTGGTTGTCGATGCCTGCTGCATTAAGGGACACCAAGACACGCTGTTTTTGGGTCCGCTGCCGCCGCATGAGGCCAAACCGGGCGGGTTTATAGGACCCAAACAGTATGCGCCGCGCCGGGTGGGGCGCCAGTATTTTCGACGTTGCCGGATCGAGGGCGATGTCGACTTTATCTTTGGCGGCGCGCGTGCCTACTTTGAGGGGTGCGAGATTCGCTCGCTCAACCGCGATATGGACGTGAACGGCTACGTGACGGCGGCGTCGACGCCCGAAGGCGAGCCGCACGGCTTTGTGTTCCACGGCTGTTCGTTTACAGCTCCGGATGGCGTGGCGCCGGATTCGGTCTACCTGGGTCGTCCTTGGCGCGAATGGGCGCAAACTGTGCTGATCGATTGCTGGCTGGGGCGACATATCAAGCGCGAAGGCTGGTGGGATTGGAATAAGCCGGCGGCACACAACTGCGTGCAGTATGCTGGCGCGATTCTGCATGGGCCGGCGGGTGATACTACCGGCTGGGTACCGTGGGCGAATGAACTCGATGTGATGGCTGCCGCCGGGTACGCTCGCGAGCAGGTGCTTGCCGGTGTGGATGGCTGGGATCCCGAGGGCGGCGACGGTGATGCGGTTGAGACGGCTGAACTGTCTGCCAACGGTCGCACCGTGCACATCGAGACGTACTGCGAAGACGAACCTGCGCTGCGTGCCCGGCTGAAGCGCGAGGGGCGTTCGGCTGCTTTTACGGGCAAGACTCCTGCAGATTTTGAGACATGGAAGATTGCGACCAGGACTCGTCTGTACGATGTTTTGGGCCTTTCGCTTATGGACCGCGTCCCGATTGAGATTCGTGAGCTCAGCCGCGTGCGGGTTGCCGGCGGCATCGTGCGCACTCATGCGATGTTGCAGGTCGAGCGCGATGTTTGGATGCCGTTCTACCTGTTGGAACCGTCTCATCCTAAGCTTGATGAGCGGGGACTCAAACGCTGTTATATCTGCCCGCATGGCCATCAGGGAGCGGGTGCAGCAAGCGTAGCCGGTGTTGCGGGCGTGCCGGCTGTCGATGATGCCGTGCGTAAGTTCAATTACGACTACGGTCTGCGTTTGGCACGCATGAGTTACGTAACCGTCTGTCCTGATGCGCGCGGTTGGGGATACCGTCGTGACTGGAAGGGCCAAGGCGATGACGAGAACAGCTACCTGCGCGGTACGTGTCTGAATCAAGCACGTATGGCCGAGCCGCTGGGTCTTACGGTTGCGGGCCTCAACGTTTGGGACAACATGCGCTTGATCGATTACTTGGAGGCGCGCGGCGACATTGCCATGGATGACCTGGGTTGCTTTGGTTTTTCGGGTGGCGGCTACATGACGTTGTACCTGGCCGCACTCGACCCGCGTGTGCGCAAGGCGTTTGTCTCGGGCTATCTGTACGGTGTCGATGATTCGCTGCTGCATCTCAATGGCAATTGCAGCTGCAACTACACGCCCGGACTTTGGCGCTTACTCGACATGGGCGATATTGCCTCGCTCATCGCGCCGCATCCGCTGCTGGTGCAAAGCTGCGAAGAGGATCATCTGAACGGTTTGCGCGGGCTGAAAAATGTTGACGAGCAGCTCGAGATCGTGCGCGATGCCTACAAGTTGCTGGGTCGCAGAGATGGCCTGCGGCACGAGGTGTGTCCGGGTGAACACCATCTGGGCGTGGCACATCTTGCCGAGGATATCGAATGGCTCGATTCGCACGTTGCGGAATGCGCCCGTTCATAGCCCCTCGGCATGCTGCGAATAAACGGTACGTTCCTGTATGACCGCCGATGGGCGGATGAGGAGAAGATTATGGAAACGAAGAGCTTGAGTGAATCGACCATTTGCTGCTTTGGCGATTCGACCACATGGGGCGATAACGGATGCGGCGCAGGCGGTAACGACATCTCCTGGACTTCGCATCTGGGCGCGTTGCTGGGAGGCGCGGTCGTCGAGAACTTTGGCATCAAGGGTTCGCGCATCGCCATCAAGGCCGACCGTACCGATTCGTTTGTCGAGCGCCTGGACGGTATCGACGATGCGGCCGATATCTACATCGTCTTTGGCGGCGTCAACGACTTTAGCCGCAACGTGCCGCTTGGAGAGCTGGGCAGCACGGACGTGCATGAGTTCTACGGTGCACTCGACTACCTGATTCGCACCATAACGGCGCGCTCGCCTCGGGCAAAGCTCGTGTTTATGACGCCATGCAAGACGAGTGGTAAGCACGAGAAGGATATCCCGGCAAGCGACGAGCTCAACCACCTGGGGTTGACGCAGGCCGCCTACGTGCGAGCGATGCTTGAAGTCTGCGACCGCTACTCCGTGCCGGTGATTGACCTGTATGCGCAAAGCGGCATCAGCCCGTTTTTGCCGGAGCACCGCGAGCTCTATATGCCGGACGGTCTGCATTACAGTCCTGCCGGCTATGAGCGCCTGGCGCATCGCATCGCCGCGGGTCTCACCGCCGTTTGCCGCTAAAAGTCTGCCGTTTGCGGGGAATATAGGGTTAACGTTCACCCTATATTCCCCGTTCGCGTTACACTAGGGGTAACGTTCACCTATCGTTTATGTCAGAGGGGACAGCAATGGGTTGCAATCAAATCCTGGACCGTTATATCGAGCAGTTGATCGAAACCTCTACGCCGCAGGCGCCGGCTTGGAATATCGAAAAGATTCGCGCCGGCAAGGAGAACACCTGGAACTATATCGACGGCTGCATGATCAAGGCGCTCATCGAGCTGTACGAGATCACGGGTGAGCAGCGCTACCTGACCTTTGCCGATGACTACATCGATTTCTTTGTCCAGGACGACGGTACCATCAAGCATTACAACCCGCAGGAGTACAACCTCGATAACGTCAATGCGGGCAAGACCCTCTACAAGCTCTATGACCTGGTGGGCAAGCCCAAGTACCGTGCCGCCATGGACACCATCTACCGCCAGCTCGAGACCCAGCCGCGCACCAAAGAAGGCGTGTTTTGGCACAAGGCCGTCTATCCCAACCAGATCTGGCTCGATGGCATGTATATGGCCCAGCCGTTCTACATGCAGTACGAGCTGAGCTTCCACAACCGTCGTGCCTGCTCGGACAGCTTCCATATGTTCCAGGTCGTGCATGACCTGATGCGCAACCCCCTCAACGGTCTGTACTATCACGCTTACGACGCGAGCCGCAAACAGTTCTGGTGCGACCCGGTCACCGGCCTTTCGGCTAACTTCTGGCTGCGCGCCGAGGGCTGGTTTGCCATGGCACTCATCGATACCTGGGAGCTCATGCCGCCTTCGATGTCAGCCGAGAAGGACGAGATTCGCAAGATGTTCCACGATCTGATCGACGCCATGCTGCCGTATCAGGACGAGAAGACCGGCATGTGGCATCAGGTCATCAACCTGCCCAATATCGCCCCCAACTACCTGGAGGAGTCTGGTAGCGCGATTTTTGCCAATGCCATCATGAAGGGCGTGCGTCTAGGCGTGCTGGGCGAGCGTTACTACCAGTACGGCCGTCGCGCCTTCGACGGCATCTGCGAGACCTGCCTGTCCGAGCATGATGGGCAGCTGGCGCTCGACAACATCTGCCTGGTTGCGGGCCTGGGCAACACCGCGCACCGCGAGGGCACGTTTGATTACTACATGAGCGAGCCCGTGGTCAAAAATGATGCAAAGGGTGTGGCGCCGCTGGTGCTTGCCTATATCGAGACCATGCATCACGACAAGCTGGCCGGTAAGCGCGATCCGCTCGCCCCCTCGGGCGTGTGCTCCATCGAGGACCCGTTTGGCGGATACACCCCGGGCATCAACGCTCATAAGGGATGTGAATAGCATGGGGGCTGTTACTCCGGGCGTACGTTTGCACGACCTTCCGCAGGGGACCGTCGAGGAACGCATTCGCATGGCGGGAGAGCTGGGCTTTTCGTGCATTCAGCTGCCAAGCAAGGTGCTCTATGCATCGATGGGGATCGATCGAGGCGGCCTGACCCGCGAGCTTGCCGATCATTTGCGTGCGGTGCTCGACGAGGCGGGCGTTTCGGTCGCCGTGCTCGGCTGCTATAAGAATTTGGCGACGCCCGATCGCCAACAGCTCATGGATAACTATGCCGAGTACGAGGCATGCCTGAACTTTGCCCAGATGCTCGGCGGATGCCCGGTTGGCACCGAGACCGGTCGCCCCAATGCGCAGAACCGCGTCGCGGACGACCGCATGACCGACGAGGCACTCGATGCGTTTGCAGACGGACTTGCACGCGTCTGCGATCGGGCCGAGGCCGTGGGCGGGCAAATACTGATCGAGCCCGGTTGGAACGAGACGGTTAATACGCCGGATCGCTGCCGTGAGGTGCTGGAGCGCGTCTCGAGCCCGTCGCTCGGCGTGATCTACGACCCAGTGTCGCTGCTGCACCCCAGCGTCGTTGACGAAGCGCAGGAAATTACCGCGCGCATACTCTACTTATGCGGCAGCAAGATCCGCGTGCTGCACGCCAAGGATTATGAGGTCGTCGACAACGAGGACGAAGCCGGTTGGTGCGACGGTACGGGTTCGCGCCTGGTGTGCCATGGCGTGGGCGAGACGGGACGATACGACTTTGAGCCCGTGGTGGCCTGGGCGGCTGCCGCCTGCCCTGGGATTCCCTGCGTGGTCGAGAACAGTGTGCCGGCGACGGGGGCTGACTGCCTGGCGACACTCGAGCACATGTCCGCTCGCTGCGGGGCTTCGCATCGCGAGTTATAGCATTGGCTTTTGCCGTGTCGGCAGATTGAGATTACCTGTATGGGGGCGGCGGTGAAGGGTCTTTATCGTCGCCCCATTGGATTGCATTAAAAAGGGGAGTTGCGTGGCTATCCACATTGTCGAAGAGGCGAATCGTTGCCTGGGTTGTAAAAGGGCGTTCTGTCAGATTGAGGGCTGTCCAGTTCAGACGCCTATTCCGCAGGTCATCGACCTCTTTAAGCAGCGCCGTCTGCAAGAGGCGGGCGAGCTGCTGTTCCAGAATAACCCGTTGAGTGCGGTCTGCTCCATGGTTTGCAACCATTCGGGCCAGTGCGAGGGCGCGTGCATCCAGGGCCGCAAGGGCGCGCCCGTGCATTTTTCGAGCATCGAGAACTATATCTCCACGGCGTATTTGGACCGCAAAGAGTGGAAACCCGCGCCGTCGTGCGGCAAACAGGTCGCTGTGGTCGGCTCCGGCCCCGCCGGTATGACCGTGGCCATTAAGATGGCGCAGCTGGGTTGCGCCGTCACCGTTTTTGAGCAGCGGCCCGAGATCGGCGGCGTGCTGGAGTACGGTATCCCCGAGTTCCGCCTGCCGCGCTCGCTCGTGCAAAAGTACCGCCACGTGATGTGCTCGCTCGGCGTGCGCGTTCGCCCCTCGACCACCATCGGCGGTGCGCTCCACATCGACGACTTGCTGCGCGACGGCTACGATGCGGTCTTTGTTGGTACCGGCACCTGGCGAGCTCGAAAGCTGGGTATTCCCGGCGAGTCGCGCGGCAATGTGCTCTTTGGCATCGACTACCTCGTTGACCCCACGAGCGTGGCGATCGGCGAAAACGTGGCCGTAATCGGTGCCGGCAACGTAGCCATGGATGTGGCCCGTACGGCGCTTCGCTCGGGTGCCCGCAAGGTCACTGTGTATGCCCGTTCGCGCCATATCTCTGCGATTGACGACGAGGTGGAGTTGACCGAGCTTGACGGTGCCGAGATTGTGCGCGGCAAGGCGATCTGCGCCATCGATGATAACGGTCCGGTGTTCGAGACGGCTGTCTTTGACGAGGACAACAATGTGGTGGGCTACGAGGAAGAGCTCGACCGCGTGTCCGCCGACACGGTTGTGATTGCGGCGTCTCAGGTGCCCAAGGACAAGCTCGTGCTTACAACGGGCGGTCTGGAGACCGACCATCGCGGCCTGCTTTCGGTCGACGAGCATGGCATGACCACCGTGCCTGGCGTCTTTGCCGCCGGCGACGTGGTTAACGGCCCGCTCACCGTGGTTCATGCCGTGGCAGGCGCCAAGCTCGCCGTCGAAGGCATGACTGCCTATTTGGGTCTCTAACATATCCCATCCATTAGTTGCGGTGAAATACGGACTGTTTTGGCTATCAAAGGCCTTATCTACTCCGTATTCCACCTCAACTTTTGTGGGGATCGGATTAAAGGCGGGGGAGTGCGAGCGGGTACGGACGCGGCGGTTGCTGATACGATAGGTACGTTAGCAACTGCCGCCGAGCGGCTCAAACGAAAGGAAGCCTGTATGGAGTCATCCGCCTATCCGATGCTCTTTAGCCCGATCAAGGTCGGTACGACCGAGGTCAAGAACCGCGTCTTTATGCCGCCGGTGTCCACGAACCTGGCCGATCATGGCTATGTGACCGACGACTTGGTCGATCATTACCGTGCCCGTGCCAAGGGCGGCGTCGGCCTGATCATCACCGAGGTCGTGACGGTCGAGCCTACCTATACCTATCTGCCGGGTGACATGTGCTGCTACGACGACACGTTTATCCCTGGCTGGGAAAAGCTCGCCGCGGCCGTCCACGAGTATGGCTGCAAGATCATGCCGCAGCTCTTTCACCCCGCCTACATGGCCTTTAACATTCCGGGCACGCCGCGCCTGATCGCTCCGTCCTTCGTGGGACCGTCCTATGCCCGTGAGGCACCGCGTCCTATCACGGTCGACGAGATTCACGAGCTCACGCATCAGTTTGGCGACGCTGCCGTGCGTATGCAGAAGGCCGGTGTCGATGGCGTCGAGGTCCATGCGGCGCACGCCCACGGCATGCTCGGCGGTTTCTTGACCCCGCTCTATAACAAGCGTACCGATGAGTACGGCGGCTCGCTCGACGCCCGCATGCGTTTCCTGCTCGAAGTCATCGCCGAGATTCGCGAGCGCTGCGGCAAGGACTTTATCATCGACGTCCGCATCTCGGGCGATGAGTACACCGATGGCGGCCTGACCCTCAACGACATGATCTACGTCTCGCGTCGCCTGGAGAAGGCCGGCGTCGACATGATTCATGTGTCGGGCGGCACCACCATCAAGCGCGGTTCCGCGATTCCCGCCGCCGGTACCCAGCAGGCCTCGCACGCTGCCTGCTCGCGCGAGATCAAAAAGCACGTCAACATTCCCGTTGCCACCGTCGGACGCATTAACGAGGCTTGGATCGCCGAGGAGCTGATCGAGGACGGTGCCGCCGACATCTGCATGATGGGCCGCGCCAATCTGTGTGATGCCGAGTTCTGCAACAAGGCCGCTGCCGGCAACGCCGACGACATCCGCCCCTGCATTGGCTGCCTGCGCTGCCTGAACGGCATTATGTTTGGCAAACGCATCTCCTGCACCGTTAATCCGGACGTGGAGCGCGACGAGGCCGGCTACGAGCCTGCCGCCGAGGCTAAGAACGTGCTGGTTGTGGGCGCTGGTCCTGCGGGCATGGAGGCAGCCTACATTGCTGCCAAGCGCGGCCACAACGTAGTGCTCGTGGATAAGCAGGACGAGCCGGGTGGCGAGATGCGCATCGCGGCCGTTCCGCCGGCAAAGCAGGAACTCACCCGCGTGATCAAGTATCAGTACCGTCGCCTGGCCGAGGTCGGCGTGAAGTGCGTATTTGGCACCGAGCTTACTGCCGAG
Source organism: uncultured Collinsella sp. (assembly GCA_902492545.1). GTDB lineage: Bacteria > Actinomycetota > Coriobacteriia > Coriobacteriales > Coriobacteriaceae > Collinsella. The sequence continues at coordinate 20,388 of CABULX010000002.1, forward strand.
GACATTCAGCGTGACTACGCCGGCTACGAGGTCGTCCTGGCCTATGGCGCCGAGCCCATCGCCCCGGCCTTCATGCAGGGATTTAAGCAGGTCATGACGGCTGACGACCTGTTGGGCGGCAAGGCTTTCCCGGGCAAGAAGATTGTCATCGTGGGCGGCGGCACCGTCGGTTGCGAGACGGCCGACTACCTGGCCCCGTTGGTCAACGATCTGTCGCCGGCCAATCGCGACGTCACCGTCATCGAGATGACCAAGACGCTCGCCGCCAACGAGGGCGGCGCCGGTCGCGCGGTGCTCATCACGCGCATGCTTTCCAAGGGCGTTCACGTGCTGACCGAGGCCAAGGTAACCGAGATTACCGAGGATGCTATCAGCTATGAGAAGGACGGCGAGGTCCACACCATCGCCGATGCCGATACGCTGGTACTTGCCATGGGCTATCGTCCCAATACCAAGTTGGCCGACGACCTTGCCGCTGCCGGCGTTGCCACCCACGTGCTGGGCGATGCCAACAAGTGCGGTAACATCCGCGATGCCATCGGCGATGGCTACAAGGTTGCCTGCGAGCTCTAGTCAACCCCTTGGCGCATGTGGGGCCTATCCCCACGGCGTCAGTCGGTAGATAGCAAAAAGCGGCGGTCGTCCCGTACGTGGGACGACCGCCGCTTGCGTTGGCAGCAATGAACCGTGCGATTAGAGCCCCAGGATCTCCTTGACCTTGGCGATGATAGCCTCGTCGGTGGCGTTGGCAAAGAAGTACTCCTGGAAGTGCTCGCCGGCAAGTGCGCCCTTTACCAGGTCCTGATCGATCTCGCCCAGGACGTCGACGAGCGGGCGCATGGTCACAGCGCGCACGCCGTCGAGGATCTTCTTGTTGCGCTGCTCGGGCTCAACGCGCTCGGCGGGGTAGCCGTTTCCCGAACCAAAGCCAAAGAGCTTCTCGAAGGTGTACTCAAGGTTGAGCTCCTGGCCCCAGCCGTTCTTGAGGGCGAAGGGCATGGCGACGGCGTTGCCATCGTTGACCTGGGCAAAGGTGTAGGCGTCGAGCGGGTCGGCAACATGGCCGCACAGCACGCCGGGGAAGGAGTTGCAGGCGAGCATGGCGCCCTCGCCGGTGCCACAGCCGGTCACGACGTAGTCGGCAGCGCCGGAGTTCAGCAGCACGGCGGCAAGGATGCCGTTCTGCACGTAGGTGAGGGGCTTGGAATCGGCGTCGGCATACATGCCATAGTTAAAGACGGTGTGGCCCATGGGTTCGACAACCTTCTTAAGGGCAGCCTCAATCATAGGGTTCTTGGAGTTCTGAGAGTTCTCATTAATCAGAGCGATCTTCATTGCGAAATACCTTCCTATTTCTAACTTGCGGTGAAATACGGACTGTTTTGCCTGATAGAAGCCAAAACCAATCCTTATCTCACCGCAACTCAAATGAAAAACGAGTGGGTGAAACCTGATGTGGGCAGTTGCGGCGACGCTTATTGAGGCTGTTTTCCAATGTATGCGAGGATTCCGCCGTCGACGTAGAGGATGTGACCGTTGACGAAGTCCGACGCGTCAGAAGCCAAGAACACGGCAGGGCCCTTCAGGTCCTCGGGCGTACCCCAACGGGCTGCCGGCGTCTTGGCAATGATGAACTGATCAAACGGGTGGCGGCTGCCGTCGGGCTGCGTCTCGCGCAGGGGTGCGGTTTGCGGCGTGGCGATGTAGCCGGGTCCAATGCCGTTGCACTGGATATTGGCCTCGCCAAACTCCGAGCAGATGTTCTTGGTGAGCATCTTGAGTCCGCCCTTGGCGGCGGCATAGCCGGCGATGGTCTCGCGGCCAAGCTCGCTCATCATCGAGCAGATGTTGATGATCTTGCCGTGGCCCTTAGCGATCATGCCGGGCAGGCAGGCCTTGGACACGATAAACGGTGCGTTGAGGTCAATATCGACGACGCGGCGGAAGTCCTCGGCGCTCATGTCGAGCATCGGGGTGCGCTGGATAACGCCGGCATTGTTGACCAGGATGTCGGGCGTGGTGCCAAAGTCGGCCCCGATCTCGGCGATGAGCTCGGTGACGACGGCCTCGTCGGTGACGTCGGCAACATAGCCGTGAGCGTCAAAGCCTAGCTCGCGGTAGTGTTTCTCGGCTTCGGCGACTTTGTCGGCGTGGCGGGCGTTAAACGCAATCTTGGCACCGGCCTCGCCGAGTGCCTCGGCGATGGCCATACCAATGCCGTAGGTGGCGCCGGTTACCAGTGCGACCTTGCCATCCAGGCGGAAGCTGTCCATAAGATCAGACATAGCGATCCTTTCAAAAGAAACGTTCATCTGTATAAGTCTTGCTTTTCGTACAAGGTCAGTATAGGAGAAGAGAAGGATTTAAAAATCAGATTCTCCTAAAATCAGGTGAACGTTCACTTTTAAAAGGCGAACGGTTGTAGATAATTGTCGCGATGACTGCTATTCGCCCTGATCTTGCGTGCCCTCCGCAATCATGTTGCGGTTGTACACCAGATGCAGGTACATCGCATCGTGCGCTGCGGTGGGGTTGCGCGCGGCGATGGCGTCGGCCACATCGCGGTGCGTGCGGATAGTTTCCTCGACGAGCTTTTTGCCGGTCACGTCGATAAAGAGGGGGACGGATGCCTTGAGCACGCCCATCAGGCGGGGAACGACGAGGTTTCCGGAACTCTCGGCAATGGCATTGTGGAACGCGGTGTCGGTGGCGGAGTAATCCTCACCGGCCTCGGCCAGGCGCTCGGATTCGTCGCAGAGCTCTTTGATACAGACGACCTGGTCGTTGGTTGCATGCTCGGCCGCCATGCGTGCCATCTGCGGCTCGATCATAAAGCGCACCTCGAGTAGGTCGCGCGCCAGACGCTGCTTGTCGTCGATAAAGGTAAAGCCCAGCGGGTCGTCGGCAACGCCGGGGTTTGACGCCACATAGGTGCCCGAACCCTGCTTAATGCGCACGATATTGCGCGACTGCAGCAACTTCATGGCCTCGCGCACGGTGCTCCTGCCGGCGCCCAAGCGCTCGACCAGCACGGTTTCCTTAGGCAGGCGATCGCCTTGCTCAAGGTGTTCATCCAGAATCAATTGAATGATTTTCTCCGATATTTGCTCAGGGAGTCCCGATTCGGCGCGGGCCATAGCTATACCTTTCATTACAAAATTCATCTGAGCTATTTTAGCGCACCACGGATGTGATATTGGCCGCTGGATTTGAGTCGGGCAGCTTAGATATACCGTTCGCAGCGCAAATACGACCGTTTACCAAATACATCAGATGTATTTCGAACAAATTTCAAAATGAAACATCAGACCTTTCTAAAACACGCTATAGTCATCAGACGAATTCAAAAGGTCTGATGAATTGGAGGAAAGATGTCAGACCCAACGTTTATGGCTGATCCCACCAGGCTGGTCATCGCCGCCATCGTGGGCATCGCGCTGCTGCTTGCGCTCATCATTAAGTTCAAGCTGCACCCCGTGCTTTCGATGATGGTCTCGGCGCTCGCGATCGGCATCGGCGCCGGTATGCCACTCGACCTGGTGGCGGACACCGTCACCAAGGGCGTGGGTACCACGCTGCAAAACATCGCCCTGCTCATTGGCCTGGGTTCGATGTTTGGTCAGATTCTTGAGGAGAGCGGCGGCGCCAAGAAGATTGCCCAGACCTTCATCGATACCTTTGGACAGGGTCATTCCAGCTGGACGCTGGGCATTACCGGTCTGGTTATCGGCACTACGGTGTTCTTTGAGGCCGGCGTGGTCGTTTTGATTCCGCTTGCGTTTAGCGTGGCATCCCAGACCAAAAAGTCGACGCTCTACTACGGCATCGCGCTACTCGCGGGACTTGCCGCTGGCTATGCGTTTGTGCCGCCATCGGCCGGGTCGGTTTTGGTCGCCGGCACGCTCGGTGTCGACCTGGGCACCATGATCCTCGTCGGTATCCCCAGCGCCTTCATCGCCATGGCGATTGCCGGCGTCATCTGGGGCCGCAACGTGGGCGGTCGCATTTTTACCGATGTTCCGGAGCACTTTACCTCTGCCGAGGGTGCGAGCGACGAAAAGGAGCTTCCCTCCTTTGGCATGGTGCTTGCCATCGTGCTCACGCCGCTTTGTCTGATTTTGCTGGGCACGTTGTCCTCTTATATCCCCATGCCCGCCGAGCTCGCCTCGATTCTCGCCTTCCTGGGCAAGCCGTTCGTCGCTTTGACGCTCGCCACGCTCGTCGCGATGTATCTGCTGGGCGCGCGCCGCGGCTACTCCGGCGCCGAGCTCAAGGCCCTGCTCGACCGCTCTCTTAAGCCCGTCGGCATGATCTTGCTGGTTATTGCCTGTGGCGGCGTCATTCGCTGGATGCTGCAAGACTGCGGCTTGGGCCAGGTTATCGGCCCTATGCTCGAGGCCTCACCGCTGCCTTTGGTGGTCGTTGCCTTTTTGATTGCCGTCATGGTGCGTGCCTCTGTCGGCAGCTCCATCGTCGCTATGACCATGGCATCGGGCATTATGGCCGCCATGCCTGCGGTCGCTGGTGCTTCGGTGCTCATGCGTGCCGCTATCTGTCTTGCAATTTGCGGCGGCGCCACAGCCCTCTCGCACGTCAACGATGCCGGTTTTTGGATGTGCTCCTCGTTCCTGGAGATTGACGAGAAGACCACCCTCAAGTCCTGGACCGTTATGGAGACGCTCATCGGCCTTTCGGGTCTTGCCTGCGCCCTGGTGATTTCGTTCTTCGCCTAGTTCGCGTAGCTGAGCATCTTTCGCCGAGTGCATCGCCCGGTACCCATTTACACCTGATTCATTAACCAACGATTGGTACAACCGTTTAAATCAAAAGAGGAGAGCATCATGGACGAGAAGACCAAGGCACAGATTCAGCAGGAGGCAGCCGACCTGGTTGCCAAGCTGCAGCCGCGTTCCGGCAAGTTCCGCACCATCAGCCCCGAGATGGACCCGCTGCGCTTGGGCTCTGGCTGGAGCATCGAAGACCTGGACAAGCCGCAGGTCATCATCGAGTCGACCTTTGGCGATTCGCACCCGGGTTCTGCCGGCCTGTTCGAGCTGGTCGAGGAGGTCCGTGCTGGCGTTGCCGAGGCTGGCGGTCACGGTGCTCGTTACTTCTGCACCGATATCTGCGACGGTGAGGCCCAGGGTCACGATGGCATCAACTACTCGCTGCCCAGCCGCGACATGATCGCCAACATGATCGAGATCCATGCCAAGGCCACCCCGTTCGACGCCGGCGTCTTTGTCGCCAGCTGCGATAAGGGCCTGCCTGCGAACCTCATGGCCATGGGCCGCATCAACATCCCCTCCATCGTCGTTACCGGCGGTGTCATGGATGCCGGTCCCGATCTGTTGACCCTGGAGCAGCTCGGCGCGATTTCTGCCCGCTACGAGCGCGGCGAGATCTCCCGCGAGGAGCTTGAGTTTGCCAAGCACAACGCATGCCCCAGCTGCGGCGCCTGCTCTTTTATGGGCACCGCGTCGACCATGCAGGTTACCGCCGAGGCCCTGGGCCTTATGCTCCCCGGCACGGCCCTGCTGCCCGCAACCAGCTCCGATCTGCGTGAGTTTGCGCGCGAGGCCGGCCGTCAGTCCGTGTGGCTCTCCGAACACAACCTGTGCCCGCGCGACATCGTGACCAAGGAGTCCTTCGAGAACCTCATTATGGTCCACGGTGCCATTTCGGGCTCCACCAACTCGCTGCTGCATATCCCCGCGATTGCCCGCGAGTTTGGCATCGAGATGTCCGCCGACGACTTCGATCGCCTGCACCGTGGCGCCCACTACCTGCTCAACGTTCGCCCCGCAGGTGAGTGGCCGGCGCAGTTCTTCTACTATGCGGGCGGCGTGCCGCGCATCATGGAGGAGATCAAGTCGATGCTCCACCTCGATGTCATGACCGTCACCGGCAAGACCCTCGGCGAAAACCTCGAGGACCTTAAGAACAACGGCTACTACGAGAAGTGCGGCCGCTACTTGGAGAAGTGGAACCTCAAACGCGAGGACATCATTCGCCCGTTTGACCAGGCTTTTGGTACCGACGGCTCTATCGCCATCCTCCACGGCAACCTTGCCCCCGAGGGCGCCGTTGTCAAGCACACGGTTGTTCCGCGCGAGATGTTCCAGGCCACGCTTAAGGCGCGTCCGTTCGACTGCGAGGAGGACGCTATCCACGCCGTCCTGACGCACGAGGTCAAGCCCGGCGACGCCGTCATCATTCGCTATGAGGGACCCAAGGGTTCCGGTATGCCCGAGATGTTCTACACCACCGAGGCTATCGCCAGCGATCCCGAGCTGGGTGCGAGCATTGCCCTGATCACCGATGGCCGCTTCTCCGGCGCCTCCAAGGGCCCGGCTATCGGTCACGTTTCGCCCGAGGCTGCCGTGGGCGGCCCGATTGCCCTGATCGAGGAAGGCGACCTGATCCAGATCAATAATCCCGAGCGCTCGCTGTCCATCGTGGGCATCGCCGGCAAGGAGATGGAGCCGGCCGAGGTCGACGCCGTCCTGGCCGAGCGTCGCGCCGCCTGGAAGCCTAAGGCTAATCGTTACGCCTCCGGCACGCTCAAGTTCTTTACCGAGCATGCAGTTTCCGCCATCCAGGGTGGCTATATGGAGTAGCGCCCATGCGCATCAAATATCTCCTCTCATAGATGCGCGGCGCAAAGAGCCCCGAGCTCACACGAGCTCGGGGTTCTTTTCGTCTGGATTGCAGACGTATCGTCGGACGAAAGCACGTTGCGTCTAGGGAAAAAACGTACGAAAGCGCAATTTCATCCTTATTCCGAACGTAAAACAGACGAAAACCGTTTACGTCTGCTTTAAATCCGTATGAAAACGGTTTTCGTCTTGCAGGGCAGTTGCCGTTTCTACAGTTCAACTTCCAGTTCGGCTTTGTGCTCGTAGAGGTAGTCGCGCATGTAGGGGATGGCAAATGAGACCTTGCCGTACGAAGGAGCCTCGATAATCGATTCTCTTAACAGGCGGCTGCGGACGGAGCTCACCTGTTGAGGCGTTTTATTTAGGGCGTCGGCAACCATGCTGGTCGAGCTCGTCTGCCCCAAAGACGCCATGCTCAGCAGATAAGCGATGCACGTGGGCGGAATGCGCTGCAGCGCGGGCTCAATCACCATGGCGCAGAAGCGTTCGCGTGCCGTTGCGATGCCGCGCTCGGCTTCTTCTTCTCCAATAATCGGTGTATGTGCGCGTCTTGCCAACTGCCATGCGTAGTATCCAACGAGTTGGATCATGAAAGGATAACCTTGCGTTGCCTCGGCAAGTTGGCCGGCAATGCCTGGCTGCAACTCCATGCCAGACGCTTCAATGGTTTCCTCGAGGGAGTACGACACTTCGGTTACTGCCACAGCCTTCAGGTCAAAGGGGAGGGCACGGCGCAAAAACGTAAGTGTCTTTCCGTTGATGATGCTTTCAATCATCGAAGGCAGCCCCGCAAAAACAAAGGCGATATCAAGGTCTTCGCCGATAACCTGCTGAATCGCAATGGAGAGCGTTCGGACCTCATCGAGCTCTGCGTCTTGAACCTCGTCGAGAGTGATGAGCAGGCCATTTCCATTCTTGGATATTGTCTGTCTCATGGCGTCGCGTAGCGATGGACCGATTCGCTCAATGTCTATGCTGCCGATGGATATGCCAGCTACGGTGGGCTCAAATCTGTCGTGTTTGGCCTGGAATTTGGGCTGCAGCTGTTCGAGAATGCGTTGGCAAAGTCCCTCGGTTGCGACCTCTTTTATGACCGTCCAGCCACGGCTTTGCGCCAAACGTGAGCACTCGTCAAGGAGGACCGTCTTGCCCGTTCCACGGACGCCGGCTATGCGCATTAGGCGCCCAGGGGCACCAGGCCCGTTGGTGAGGCCTTCACTGAATTCTTCAAGTACATCTTCGCGGCCGATAATCGTGGGAGGTGTTTTACCTGCTGTGGGCTTAAAAGGGTTTGTTTGCATGTGAGCCACCTTTGCTCAAGATATAGCAAGATATAGCAAAGTATAGCAAAGTATAGTGAGATATAGCAACGTATAGCGCTGTTTGCGGGTTCTTACGGTGGTGCTATTTCCCGAATGCCGCGCGCACAAAGCGCTGGTCAAACAGCTTGTTGGCAACTCACGAGGGCTCGGGGTGCCAATTTGGGATGGAGTAGTGCTGTGCCACGAATAGGGCCTATCTACTACGTTTAAGCCGCAGAGGTCAACCATAGCCGGCTTTTTCGAAAATCGACAAGCTGTCTACCTGCGGTTTTGTTTTCACGGTTTTCGGTATGGCCGAGGCTATCCGTGTTAACGTAGTAGATGGGCCACTTTTGTGGCAAGGGGGCCGATCTGCGGGCCAGGGTAGCTAAAAGAGCCCCGTCCCAAAAAGACTGATTGGGAGCTGGGGCGTGTCGATGCGATAGTATTGCATGGTGGTATTCGACTAACCGAGGGTTTATCCGAGGGCTTTATGGAACAGCACCAGCATTATCAGAGCCTGCAAGATCAGGCATACAACGCATTGCGCTCCAAGATTATCTATGCCGAGCTCAAGCCCGGCACGCGCCTTTCGGCGATTGGTCTGGAAAAGGAGACGGGAATCGGGCGCACGCCCATTCGCGAGTCATTTGTGCGCCTGCGTGAGCAGGAGCTGGTGGAAACGCGTCCCAAAAGCGGCACCTATGTCTCGAAAATCAGCATGGAGCGCGCCGAGAACGCCTGCTTTTTGCGCGAGAAGCTCGAGAGAAGCGTGCTTATTAAATGCTGTTCGGCCGCCTCGCCCGAGCAAAAGCAGCGGCTTGAGCAGATTCTTACCGAGTCCGAGTCGCTCGACCATGGCGAAACGCGCCGCTTCTTTGACCTGGATAACCTGTTCCATGAGACGTGTTTTGAGATTGCCGGTCGTCACATGTTGTGGGATTGGATGAAGAGCATCAACACACATTTTGAGCGATACAACTGGTTGCGTATGGTGTCGCAGGACCTGGATTGGGAGCCGATTCGTCGGCAGCATCGTCGGATTCTTGAGGCCATTAAGAGGGGCGATACCGACGCGGCGAGCTATCTGGCAGAGACGCACCTGCACCTGATGCCCGAGGAGCAGGGCCCGGTTATCGCCTTGCATCCCGACTATTTTGAGCTGTCCAAAGACTCGTTCATCTAATCAATCCCCATATAAGTTGCGGTGAAATAGGGACTGTTTTGCGGCCTAGGTGGCGCAACAGTCCCTATTTCACCGCAACTGCGTTGGGGCGTAACCGGGGCACAAAGCTGCGGCGCCGCTTGGAGAAAATGACCGGAAGCAAGGGTCCGTTCCTCCAGACGGCGCCGCAGCTGTTTTGGTGGCTCGGCTTTTGTCGATGTGGCTCAACTGGGCGCGGTTGCCAGCTGAGTATGCAAAGCGGCTCGGGGGCGTGTCGCTTCCGTCACGTTCTATCAGCATACAAGACGGTTTTGGTTCTTGTTCGTGACGGAAACGGCGCGCTTCCGAGCCGTTTTAAAAGAAAGGGGGCGAGGTCTAGGGCACGCCCCCTTTCACGATAGAGAGCTAAACCTAGCCGCGGACCTTCTTGACGACGTCCATGGCCTCGCGGGCAATCTGCTCGACCTTGGAGAAGTCGCCGTCGGCAAACAGGGCCGGCTTAACCATCCAGGTGCCACCGCAGGCGATGATGGCGGAGGAGCTCAGGTACTCCTCGACGTTGGCGGTGCTCACGCCGCCGGTAGGCATAAAGCGGTGACCGACAAACGGAGCGGCGAGGGCCTTGATGGTGTTCAGGCCGCCATACTGGGACGCGGGGAAGAACTTGGTGACCTTGAGGCCCAGGTTCTCGGCTGCGGTGACCTCGGAGGGGGTCACGGTGCCGGGAAGGACGGGCAGGTCGATGTCGATGCAGTGCTTCACGACGTCCTCGTTGTAACCCGGGGAGACGATGAACTTGGCACCGGCTGCGCGGGCCTGCTCAACCTGCTCGACGGTCAGGACAGTGCCGGCGCCAACGCACATCTCGGGCTCGGCCTCGGCCATAGCGGCGATGCACTCGGCGGCGCAGGCGGTGCGGAAGGTGACCTCGGCGGACTTCATGCCAGCTGCCATAAGGGCGTGGGCGAGCGGAGCGGCGTCCTCGACCTTGTCGAGCACAACGACCGGCACGATGCCCAGGGACTCAAGCGTGGTGTAGAACTGATCGAACATGATGTTCCTTTCGATGTGTGGCGCGCATGGGCGCGTGATTGCCAAATGTGCTGGTCAGGAGCCGATTTTGGATTGGTTATCGGAGGCACTGCTTGGGGTTCAAGCAATTCCAAAACCGGCTGCTCGACCAGTCATGTAGGGAATGCCAGGCAAAACCGGAATGGGACTGGTGGTTTTGCCCGGCCGGAGGAATCGGGGAGCGGGCCGCAGGGGTATGGGATTGGAAAGCTGCGGCCCGCGGAATGGAGACGGACTAGCGCGCGACGCGGGTGCCACCGTCGGCGGCGGATGCCACGGCTGCGATCTCGCTTGCGGTAACCAAGTTGGAATCGCCCTTGATGGTGAGCTTGAGGATCGAGGCTGCAATCGCGTAGTTGACGGCGTCCTGCGGGTCAAAGTCGTTGATGAGGGCATGGACGAGGCCGGCGTTGAAAGCGTCGCCGGCGGCAACGCCCTCGAGCACGTGCACGTCGTGAGCAGGGGAGAACCAGTGCTCGCCGCTCTCGGCGTCAAAGAGCATGCCCATCCAGATGGAGCGCTCGACGCAGGAAATGTTGCGGACGACCGAGGCGACCTTCTTGCAACCGTACTCGGCGCAGATCTGACGGGCCATCTCGACGTAGGTGTCACGCTCCTCGATGCCGTGGGCAAGGGAGCCGGAGACGCAGGTCATGCCAAGGCCGGCAGGCGCATCCTCGTCGTTGGCGATGCAGATGTCGACGAGCGGCAGGAGTTCCTTCATGGTTGCCTGCGATTTCTCGGGCGACCACATCTTGCCGCGATAGTTCACGTCGCACACGGTGGTGATGCCCTTGGCGCGGCAGACGGCGAGAGCCTCCTTGCAGGCGGCGGCCATCTCGTCGGAGACGGCGGGGGTCACGCCGGAGAAGTAGAAGACATCGATGCCCTTGAGGATCTCGTCCCAGTCAAAAACATCGCGCTTGGCCATGTTGATGGCAGAGAACTTGCGGTCGTAGACGCAGCCGTTGCCGCGCTGCGAGGCACCGACCTCAAACACATAGGAGCCAAGACGGTCGCCCTGACGCACGACGCGCGTGGTGTCGACGCCGTAGGCCTTCAGCGAACGCAGGGCGCACTCGCCCAGACGGTTGGCCGGGACAACGGAGACGTAAGTGGCCTTGTCGCCCTGGTAGGCCAGGGAAAGCGCGGTGTTTGCCTCGGCGCCGCCGTAGCGGACATCAAACTCGGTTGCCTGCTCAATACGCAGGTGGTCTTTGGGCGATAGCCTCATCATGATCTCGCCGAAGGTAAGAACCGTTTTACCCATGGTTGCGTAGCTCCTTCTTGCTCGTGCGTACACCTTTGATATGGCGTTGGCACGCAGGTGCCAAGACGGTAGGGTGCGTCTTTGCACCTGCGTGCCAACGCTCACCGAAATCGGTTTACGAAATCGGTTTCGTTTCGAGTTGTAGTATACTCACCTACAGCGTTTTGCAACCGAGATTTTTAAAAAAATGCCTAAAATGGCTCAGACCGCCGACAATTGGGAAACGGGGTGCGTTATGGCGCAGATGAGAATCAAGGACATTGCCGCCGAGGCGGGCGTGAGCCCGGCCACGGTCTCGCGCTATCTCAACAACCGCCCCGGGCAAATGACTGAGGAAACCCGTGCTCGCATCGCGGCGGTTATCGAGCGCACCGGCTATCGCCCGCGTGCCGCCGCGCGCAATCTACGCAGCTCGCGCACCAACCTCATCGGTGTGATCCTGGCCGACATCGCCAACCCATTCTCCAGCGCCATGCTCGAAGGGCTTTCCGTCAGCGCCGCCGCGCGCGGCTGCTCGCTCATGACGGCCATTAGCGGCAACGACCCCGCTAAGGAAGCGGAGTCGCTCACCAGGCTTATCGATGCCGGCGTGGACGGCCTGGTCGTCAACACCTGCGGAGGCAATGACGAGGCGATCGCCGCGGCAGCGGGACGTCTGCCTGTTGTGCTGCTCGACCGCGATGTTGCCGACGGCGGTGTCGATCTGGTGACATCTAACAACCGTGAGCTGGTCGCTGGCTTGGTAGACGAGCTCGCCGCCGCTGGCAGCGAGCGCCTGTGCCTGCTCACCGAGGCAAGCGACGACAGCCCCGTGCGTCGCGAGCGTGCCGAGGCCTTTGCCGACGAACTTTCGCGACGCGGCCTTGCGGGTGAGGTCGTCACTCTGGCCGACGGTGGCGCCTCGGGCGTCGGCCGCTTGGACGAGACCATCCGCGGCTATGCAGGCAAAAAGCTCGGCCTCATTGCTGTCAACGGCCTGGTTTTCCTGCGTCTGACCGAGGCGCTGGCGCAGCTTGGTCCCTCGCTGCCGGCGGGGCTCAAAATCGCGACGTTTGACGACTACCCCTGGAACCATGTGCTCTTTGGCGGCGTGACCACGGCCGCGCAAGACACCCTTACCATCGCCGAGCGCGTGGTCGAGCGCCTGTCCGAGCGCATCGACGTCGTCACCACCACGGTGGGCGAGGCCGCAAAGCTCGCCCCCAAGCGTATCGAGGTCCCCGGCCACATCGAACACCGCGCTTCGACCTCGCGCTAGTCTGTATGATAATATATAGACAATGTCATACAGGAGGTATCCATGGCTGCGTCTGTGCTGAGTGTGCGAGTGGACTCGTCAATTAAAAACTCATTTGCCGAACTGTGCGAAGAGCTTGGCATGACTTCGTCTGTTGCGGTCAATATGTTTATGAGGCAGATGCTGCGCGAGCGCTCTCTGCCGTTTGTTCCTTCACTTGGTAAAAGCTCTGCGAGCGAAAGCGCCGCGGCGGGCATTTTGGATACTGCCCAGATTGAGTCCGCCGTCCGCGAGGCAGCCAGCACGATTCCCGCCATCAAAACCGTGATTCTATTTGGTTCGTATGCCCGTGGCGAGGCGCATGCCGATAGTGATATTGACTTGCGTCTCGAAGTCGATCGCGAGCAGGGCTTTGGTCTTTTTGCGCTGTCGGCGTTTGGCGAGGCGGTGCGCAAAGAAACCGGGAGGCAGGTTGATCTCGTCTCTAGTGATCATCTTGATGACGAACTTGCCGCGGTAATCGAGCGCGAAGGAGTGATCCTTTATGATCGCGCGTAAGTCAGACAGCCTTCGCGCCCAAGAGGTTTTGGAGGCCATCTCCGAAACGAACGAGCGCATCAAGGCTTTTGATATCACCGAGGACCAGTTTCTGCATGCGAATGACGTGCGGACGAGGGCGTTGGCGGACTCCCTTTTGATGTGTGCGCTTAGGGTGACGGAAGAAGCGGGCAAATTGTCGGAACGCTCGCAGCGGCTTCATCCCGAAATTGAATGGCGTGGAATTATCGGCATGAGAAATTATCTTGCGCATGATTACGGCAATGTCGACCGCTCGGTTGTTTGGGATGCAGTGACGATGGAGTTCCCTGCGCTGGAACGAGCCTGTAGACAAATTGTCTCCGAATCTGAACGCTAGCCGCTCGTTCGCAACCGCCTGCTCGCGCACGTTTTTTGAGCGCTTGATACGCTTTAACCCTGCGGAAACATTTTTCTGCGATAGTATCTGCGATATAGACCAGTCGAAACCCGCCCGAAAGAAAGGGGAGCGACATGAACCAGCAGAACATCGATTACGTACTCCGCTCTGTAGAGCAGCGTGACATCCGCTTTGTGCGTCTGTGGTTTGTCGACATTCTCGGCCGCCTCAAGAACTTTGCCATTAGCCCCGAGGACCTCGAGGTCGCTTTTGAGGAGGGTATTGGCTTTGACGGCTCGGCCATCGAGGGCTTTGCCACGCCCGAGGAAGCCGACATGCTCGCATTCCCCGATGCTTCGACCTTCCAGATTCTGCCGTGGCGCCCGAGCCACAACGGCGTCGCCCGCGTGTTCTGCGACGTGTGCACCCCCGACCGTAAGCCCTTTGCCGGCGACCCGCGCGACGCCCTGCGCCGTATGTTCTATAAGGCCGAGAAGGCCGGCTATCTGCTCAACGTGGGTGCCGAGCTGGAGTATTACTACTTCCCCGACGAGCACACCCCCGAGCCGCTCGACAACGTGGGCTACTTCGATCTTTCGGTGAGCGATGCCGCTCGCGACCTGCGTCGCAACACGGTCCTCACGCTCGAGAAGATGTCCGTGCCCGTGGAGTACACCTTCCACGCCGCCGGCCGCTCGCAGCACGGCATGAGCCTGCGCCATGCCGAGGCCCTGAGCATGTCCGACGCCATCACCACGGCCAAACTCATCATTAAGCAGCAGGCCTACGAGAGCGGTTGCCACGCCTCCTTTATGCCCAAGCCGTTGGCGGGCGAGGACGGCAGCGCTATGTTTTTGCATCAGTCGCTGTTCGACCACGACGGCAACAACGTCTTTTGGGGCGAGGACGACGAGAAGTACCATCTCTCCGATACCGCCAAGCACTATATGGCCGGCATCTTGGCGCACGCGCGCGAGATCAGCGCCATCACCAACCCCACGGTCAACTCGTACAAGCGCATCACCACGGGTGGCGACTCCGTGCCGCAGTACGCCACGTGGGGCCTGCGCAACCGCGCGAGCATGATCCGCATCCCGGTCTACAAGCCCGGCAAGCAGCTGTCCACGCGCATCGAGCTTCGCAGCCCCGACCCTATGGCCAACCCGTACCTGGTCAACGCCGTCACGCTGGCGGCTGGCCTGGACGGCATCGAGCGCAAGCTGGAGCTCCCGCCCGAGGCAACGGCCGAGACGCTCAAGCTCACCGACCGCCAGATGGTCGAGGCCGGCTACACGCCGCTGCCGCGCTCGCTCAAAGAGGCGCTCGACGTGTTTGAGGACTCGCAGTTTATGAAGGATGCCCTCGGCGAGCACATCCACAGCTTCTTCCTTAAAAAGAAGCGCGACGAGTGGCATAAGTTTGAGTCTACGATCACCGAGTGGGAGATCAAGCACTACCTGGCGAACTCCTAATCGCGCTGGCTTGTTCCAGTACGATTGAGCTCATTTCTTTGGAGGCCGATATGTCCGAAAAGAGTGCCCTGTTCATGGCGCGCACGACGCGCTTCCACGAGTTTGCCCGCAGCTTGACGACCACCCTGGGTGTCGAGGTGAGCCTGGCAACCCCCGATTCGCCGACTGCAGCGCACGACTTTGACCTGCTGATTCTCGATTCCGATGGCATCCGCAGCGACCGCATCGATCAGATTGCCAAGTGGCTTGACGATCGCGGCGGCGTCCCCATGTTGGTGATCGTCGACGATGAGGCGCTCGGCACCCTGCGCCTGCCCAATCACGCGCATGCCGACTTTGTGTGCCCCACGGCGACGCCCAACGAGCTCAAGGCTCGCGCGCAGCGCTTGATGGGCGAGGAGGAGACCGTTACCGCCGACGATGTGCTCAACATCGATAACCTCGAGATCAACCTGGCTACCTACCAGGTGACGCTCGATGGCGAGCCCATCGACCTGACGCTGATGGAGTACTCGCTGCTGAGCTTTTTGGCGACGCATCCCAACCGTGCCTACAGCCGCGAGGTACTGCTGCACCGCGTGTGGGGCTTTGAGTACTGCGGCGGTACGCGTACCGTCGACGTGCACATCCGACGCATCCGCTCCAAGGTGGGCCCGCAGATCGCGGCTCACATCACCACCGTCCGCGGCGTGGGCTATCTGTTTAAGGACTAGATTTCCACCACAAAGGGGACGGCACCTTTGTGGTGGTTTTGCCGTAGACCGGGTCCTTTTGGGCCTGCAACAGAACTTAAGCCTTCCTAAAAGATTGCGTTCTCATACACGTTCGCCCGCATATTGGGGTACAACTCAACGTGAACAATGATGGCCCGCCACATGTTTGGCGGGCCTTTGGTTATTTGACGAAAGGACCGCAGCTATGAGCGAGAACGATTCCCAGCGTCCCCAGGATGTTGGCAATGCCGGCGAGACTCAGCAGCAGCCGCGCGTGCAGGTGGAGTCGACGCCTGCCGACGGCAACAACATTCCCTACGTGCAGGCCTACGATACGCAGACCGGCAAGCCGCTGGGCGGCCAACAGGTTGTAAACAAGCACACGGTGGTCAAGACCAAGACCAAAAAGCTGCCGATCTTTATTACAGCGCTTGCCGGCTGTGCCTGCGGCGCCCTGCTGGTCATCGCGCTCATTATGAGCGGTACGCTCGATATCGGTGGCGGCAAGAATGCCGTGACGGCGGGCGCTTCGGGTTCGTCGACGCAAAAGATTACGATCGACTCTGAGGACACCACGTTGGCCGAGGCCGTTTCTGCCAAGGCCCTGCCCTCCGTCGTTTCCATCACCGCCACGTCGAGCGGCAGCCAGAATGGCTCGCTTTCGCAGTCTGCCGATGAGTCGGACAACTCGGGCAGCGTCGGTTCGGGCGTTGTGCTCGATACCGAGGGCCACATCCTCACCAACAACCACGTGGTCGATGGCTATGACCAGTACGTGGTGACCATGGACGACGGCACCACCTACGAGGCCGAGTTCGTGGGCAACGATGCCTCGAGCGACCTCGCCGTTATCAAGCTCAAGGACGCCGATGCCTCCAAGCTCACCCCGATTGAGATCGGCGACTCCTCCAAGCTCAACGTGGGCGAGTGGGTCATGGCGATCGGTTCGCCGTTTGGCAACGAGCAGTCTGTCTCCACGGGCATTGTGTCGGCGCTGTATCGCTCAACGGCCATGAGCTCTACCAACGGTAACACCATCTATGCCAACATGATCCAGACCGATGCCGCCATCAACCCGGGCAACTCCGGTGGCGCGCTCGTCAACGACAACGGCGAGCTCGTGGGTATCAACTCGCTTATCGAGAGCTACTCGGGCTCCAGCTCGGGCGTGGGCTTTGCTATTCCCGTTAACTACGCCAAGAACATTGCCGACCAGATCATCGGCGGTAAGACGCCGGTGCACCCGTACCTGGGAGCCACGCTTTCGAGCGTCAATGCGCTTAACGCCCGCACCAACAAGTTGAGCACCGATAGCGGCGCGTATGTGGCGAGCGTCGTTGAGGATGGTCCTGCCGCCAAGGCCGGCATTCAGGAGGGCGATGTCATTACCAAGCTGGGCGACGACGAGATCACGAGCGCCGACGGCCTGATCATCGCGCTGCGCAGCCACGAGGTGGGCGAGAAGGTCGAGATCACGCTCATGCGCGGCAAGGACGAGAAGAAGGTCACCGTCGAGCTGGGCTCCGACGAGGAGCTGCAGAACCAGCAGCAGGACGACAGTTCGACCGACACCGGCAACGGCGGTATTACCGACGAGCAGCTGCGCCAGTACCTGGAGGAGCTGCTGGGCCAGCAAGGTCAGGGTCAGGGCAACGGTCAGGGTTTCTAACGAGCCGTTTCGCACATGCCGAAGCCAGAGGGGCTGTTCCGCCAGCGCGGGACAGCCCCTCTTTTCGCGATGATCCCTTGGAGACGGAGGAAAACGGATCACTTGGGGCTGACAAGAGGCCTGGTTCGGAATGGTCTGGACAGTTAGTTCAGATACGTATAAATCTGGGGCAGCTTGGGATGCGTTTTGAGCAATTTTTGATTGGGATGGGGCACGAATTGGTGTTTGGAAGGGAGAGTGGGACGTTTACATGGTCTCGAGGAGCCCAAATTAGTTGAAACAGGGGTGTTCGTGCCTGATCCAGCTCTAGGATTTATACGTATCTGAACTAACTGTCCACCCCAGTCTGGCGGCTGCCGATTCGGTGCGGTTCGAAAGGGTTATTCGACCCCATCGCGACCGGTGGTACTCTTGTATCCGTTTGAAATCGAGCGAAGGAGTGCCGCTATGGAGCAATCGAGCCTGTTTGGTGACGGTGTGGACATCGATACCGAAGCGCCCGCGAGCGCGGATGCCGCTGCACCGGCCGACGCCCATGCCCAGGCGGCGGCGCGTGCGGCCGAGCTGCGCCACGAGCTCGATTACCACGCCTATCGCTACTACATGCTCGATGCGCCCGAGATCACGGACGCCGCCTTCGACAAAATGCTCGTTGAGCTGCAGGAGATCGAGGCGGCCTATCCCGACCTGGTGACGCCCGACAGCTATACCCAGCGTGTGGGCGGCTACGTGAGCGAGCAGTTTACGCCGGTCACGCACATGGCACGCATGTATTCCATGGACGATGCCATGGATCTGGACGAGCTCGACGCGTGGCTCCAGCGCGCCGAGGATGCGCTCGGTGCCGGCAGCGTCACCTATACCTGCGAGCTTAAGATCGACGGCCTGGGTGTGGCGCTTACCTACCAAAACGGCACCTTCGTACGTGCGGCCACACGTGGCGATGGCGCCACGGGCGAGGACGTGTCGCTTAACGTGCGCACCATCAAGGATGTGCCCATGCACCTTTCCGAGCCGGCGCTCGCCCACATGGGCGCCGACCGCGAGCGCACCATCGAGGTGCGTGGCGAGGTCTATATGCCCAAGGGCAGCTTTGTGCGCCTGAACGACGAGGCCGATGCCGAGGGTCGCGACCCCTTCGCCAACCCGCGCAACGCCGCCGCCGGCAGCCTGCGCCAAAAGGACCCCAAGGTCACGGCGCGCCGCGATCTCGCCACCTTTATCTACGCCATCGCCGATACCGACCCGCTGCACGTTCACAGCCAGCGCGAGTTTCTCGATTGGCTGCGCAGCGCCGGCTTTAGCGTCAACCCCAACGTGGCACGCTGCGCCACGCCGGCCGAGGTCCACGAGTTCTGCGCCCAGGCCCTCGAGCATCGCGGTGACCTGGACTACGACATCGATGGCGTGGTCGTAAAGGTCGACAGCTTCCAGCAGCAGCTCGACCTGGGCTTTACCGCCCGCGCACCACGCTGGGCCATTGCCTTTAAGTTCCCGCCCGAGGAAAAGCAGACCGTCCTGCGCGAAATTCGCATTCAGGTGGGCCGCACCGGTGTGCTCACGCCGGTCGCCGAGTTCGACCCGGTGACGGTTGCCGGCTCCACCATCGCGCGCGCCACGCTGCATAACATCGATGAGATCCGTCGCAAAAACGTGCGCGAGGGCGACACTATCATCGTGCACAAGGCAGGCGACGTGATTCCCGAGGTCGTGGGCCCGGTGCTCGACAAGCGCCCGGCCGATTCTGTCGACTGGCACATGCCCGAGGTCTGCCCCGTGTGCGGTAGCCCCGTGGTCCACGAGGATGGCGAGGTCGCTTACCGTTGCGTCTCCATCGATTGCCCCGCGCAGCTCAAGGAGCGCTTGCTCCACTGGGTGAGCCGTGGCTGCATGGACGTCGACGGCCTGGGCGACGAGATCGTCGACAAGATGATCGCCGCCGGCCTGATTCACGACGTCGCGGACTTCTACCAGCTCACGGTCGACGACATCGCCGGCCTGGACACGGGGCGCACCTATGCCAGCTCCAACAGCAAAAAGGGTGTCAAGAAGGGCGACCCCATCCCGGTGGGCCTCAAGACGGCCGAGAAAATCATCGCCGAGCTCAACAAGTCCAAGAGCCAGCCGCTCGGTCGCGTGCTGTTTGCCCTGGGCATCCGCCACGTGGGCAAGAGCGTGGGCGAGGTCATCGCCGAGCGATTCCTGTCGATTGACAAGCTCATCTTGGCGAGCGAAGAGGACATCGCCGAGTGCGAGGGCATCGGTCCCAAGATTGCGGCGAGCGTTAAGCAGTTCCTGGCCGTGCCCGAGAACCTTGCCGTGCTGGAGCGCCTGCGCCAAGCGGGCCTTTCGCTCGAGGTCGACTTGGGCGCCGCGCACGCGCAGGCCGCAGCCGACGCTGGCGTGGCAGGCGAGCTCGCCGACGCACAGCCACTCGTGGGTCTGACCTTCGTGCTCACCGGCACGCTCGTCAACCGCACCCGCGACGAGGCGGGCGCGGCACTCAAGGTGCTCGGCGCCAAGGTTTCGGGCAGTGTGTCGAAGAAGACGAGCTATCTGGTCGCCGGCCCCAAGGCAGGCTCCAAGCTCACCAAGGCCGAGCAGCTGGGTGTGCCCGTGCTGGACGAGGACGCACTCGAGCAAATCCTGGCGACTGGTGGGGTGCCCCAGGCTTAGGACATCGATAATCAAATTAGAAAACCTCCCGGAAAGGTTGATACTTTCCGGGAGGTTTTTATTTGGGCGTGATGGCGGGCACCGTGATCTGCGTCATGTAGGTTGCTGAGGGTGACCCTGCGGAGCGGTGCCGTTCCGGAGCGATAGAAGATTCATGCAAAGCAAAGGGGCCCCGCAGTGAGGTCCCACAACGGGGCTGCCCCATTGTGATGAGTTTTATACACTTTAACATTAACATTAACATTAACGTGTATACTCAGCAGTGAAGATATATGTTGAGAGGAGCAGTTATGGTTACGGTCGCGTTTTCGGAACTGCGCCAAAACCTTACGCAGGTGGCCGAAAAGGTTGCCAATGAGGGCGAGGAGGTTGTGGTCTTCAAGCGGAGCAAGCCGTTGTTCAAGATCGTGCCGCTCGACTATGAAGGTCCAGTTACGGTGGAATATGACGCTGCCCAGGAGCGTGGGGGCGCAAAACCGACGTGCGACACGGGCAAGCCCAAGCGCGACGTGGGTACGATGTGGCATCCCAAGATCACCTGGAAGGAGATTCGCGAGATGCTCGCGGAGAATGAGGACTACCAGGAGTATCTCGATATCGTGGCTAACATGCCAAAGGGAACGCCGCTCGATACGATGACGGTTGAAGATGAAAAGCGCGTCGCGAGGGAGCGCTACCTATGAGAGCATTTCTCGATACCAATTTTCTGCTCGATTGCGTGCTTCCGGGCCGGCCGGAGCACGCAGCGGCGCAAACGATCAAGGGGCTCGTCGACGTGGGGCTTATCGAAGGCGTTGTTTCGGCCTGCTCTCTCAAGGACGCGTACTACATTCTCACCAAACAGGCCGGCGAGGCGCGCGGGCGCGAGGTAGTGCGCGACTGCCTTAAGAGCTACTCGGTAGAGCCTCTCGACCAAGAGGCTTGTTTTACCTCCGCCTATTCCGATGAGCCGGACTTTGAGGACGGCTGTATCCGTGCGATGGCCGAGCGTGCCGGCGTGGACTTTATCATCACGCGTGACCGCGCCGCTTTTGTGCGCTCGACCATCAAGACCTTCTCGCCTGCAGAGTTCATCCGTGCGTTTCCGATTCCGGAGGAGTAAAACCGCCATATCGGGGACTGTCCTCGACATGGTAGTTCTCCTGTAGTCGACGCTCGTTAGCTGAGCTATACTTCATAATTATGTACACAATTATGTTAGGAGTGTGCCATGCCCGTTTGCGTTCCAATTAAAGATATGCGGGACACCGCGAAATTCTCGGAGCTCGTTGAAACTACTACTGGTCCAGTGACTGTTACAAAAAACGGCTATAGCAAATTTGTTGTACTTCGATCCGAGGACTACGACCTCATGGTTCAGGAACAGGCTAAGGCTCGTCTGATGGCTCGTATAGCTGTGGCCGAACGGGAGCGTGCTGCTGGTACGGCACGTGATGCCTTTGAGGCTCTCGATGACCTTGAGGCAAAATATGGCCTATAACGTCAAGATTCTGCCTTCAGCTGAACAAGAAGTTGACGATATCGTTGATTATCTATGGCTCTGTTAGACCAGGATTGACATTCCGCCCCGTCATCTTCTTGCGATTGCACA
>CABULX010000003.1 GCA_902492545.1 uncultured Collinsella sp.
CGGCAAGCCCGATAAGAACAATCATGCATAGCAGGAATATCTCAATCTTGAGTGCCTTAACCACTAGACGCCCTCCCTTCAATATCCAAGTGGTCAGAATCGCCCGATTCGTGTCTGGGCAATAAACGCCCCTTTCTCCGCAGGGGTAAGGGGAATAATAGCAGAGCGCCCGAACGTCACTGCAAGACAGCTCTCGTTCGGGCGCTCAAACGGCGCGAGTTGCACGCCGGAATCATTGATGGGTATCGATTGCTACTCGCCATCGATGTCGGCCGCGACAGCCTCCTCGATGGCCTCGACACCGGCAGGCGACAGGTCTTCCTTGCTCTGGCAGAACTTCTTATCGACCCAGCCGGTCAGAATCGGGGCCATGATTGCCGTGATGATGACGGCAGTGGCGATCTGCGCATACGCGGTGGGCGCAAGCTCGGCATAGCGCGGAGCGACCTCGGCGAGGGCGACCGGCGTGGTCATGGCCGTGCCGGCAATGGTGGAACATGCCACAGCCGCCTTACCATTGCCGCCACACAGGCGCTCGAAGGCAAAGGTAATGGGACCGACGATAAAGAGCGTGATGAGGCCCAGCAGGATGCCCGAAATGCCACCGGCGATGAAGCTCGAAAGGCTCATGGACGCACCGAGCTGAAAACCAATTACAGCGATCGCGGGATTGGCGCCGGGAACCAGCAGGTTCTTGATAAACGGGAACAAGTTGCCCAGGACCATGCCGATAACAAGCGGCAGGATGGATCCGATGATGGTGCCGACGGGGATGTTGGCGAGACCCGAAACACCAAGGATGATCATCGTGACGGCGGGGCCGGCCGTAAAGAACAGGATACCGACAGCGCCCTGCTCGGACTCATCGCCGAACTCGCCCATGATGCCCGTATAGAGCGCCATGTTGCAAAACGTAATGCCGCCGATGATGGAAACCGAGCTCAGGCCTAAAAAGTTATCGTTAAAGAAGTACGCGACGCCCAGACCCAGCGCGGCTGCCACTACAAGCTTAGGAATCAGCACGACGATGCCGGTCTTGATGGCGCCCGGCGTGGACTTAAAGCTGATGCCGGCGCCCACGAACAGCAAGATCGCGGCAACGATGGTGTTGGAGCCGCCGCGGCAGGCAGCCGTAAAGAAGCCGCCGACCTCAAAGACCTGCGGGCAGAAGGTATTGAGCAAAAGGCCGACGATCATCGGATAGATCATGATGTCGCCCGGGATGCGCGGTACCTTGAATTTCTTTTGCTCGCTGGCGGTCGCTTCCTGTGCCATGAAACCCCCATTTCCGCTGACGCAGAACAAAAGCCCACGTCACGCTTTGCTACAGTAAAGTTTGACCATGGTACCAGAAGAAGCAGACCGCCTCGGTGAGAAATTCGATTCGTTAGGCCGGGACGATAACGCGTCCTGCTCCTATACGAGGCTCAAAACGATATAGAACACGATGCCCGAAACGCAGCACCACAACATCGACTTTGTCTTGATTGCCACCGCCACGACGCCGGTGACCGCAATCCAGGGAACCAAGGCAGGCCAGAGTCCCGCGTCGAACGCGCCGGGGTTCACCAAGTCGTTGGCGACCAGCGCGGCAAAGGCAGCGGGCGGGATATAGCCCAGGGCCTCGGTAATGCGGGGCGACAGGGTCCGCCCGCGCAAGGCGAACGCCGGCGCGATGCGAAAGAACGCGATAGCAGCCCACGACGACAGCCACAGAACCAAGAACTCGTTAGCGGGCATCGCGGGCACCTCTTCCGTCAAATACAGCATCGCACGCCAGCGCAATGGCAATGCCGACCACGACGCTTGCCGGCACGGCAATATTCGCGAGGCCCAAGAACTTGCATACGGCGACGGACACCGCGCCCGAAACCGCCGCGACAACGTTACCGCGCGACAGCCGCTGCGAAAAGAGCAGGCAGATAAAGAGCGAGGTGCAGACAAAGGCTGCAATGGCGGTGGGAACATCGACAACGGCGCCGACGATGGCGCCCATCGTACACGAAACGCCCCATGTTGCGATGAGGATTACGTTGAGCACAAAGGACTCGCGCGGGCCCCAATCCTCCCCTTCAACCAACTTGGCAAGCGAGATGCCATATGCCTCCTCGGTAAGTGTCGCGGCAACAGCCAGCGTCTGACGCTTCGAGGCACCCCTCAGATGCGGTGCGATCGATGCCGAGTAAAGCGCAAAGCGCGAGGAGATTGCGGCGACGCTCGCGACGATCGATGCTGCAGGCACACCCGCCAGCCACAGGTTGCAGATCATAAACTGCCCGCTGCCCGTCACAAACGTGCTGCTCAGAGAAAAGACCATCCAGGGCTCCATTCCCGTCTGCCCCATGATCATTCCGCACGGCGCGCCTATTGCAACATAGGTAAGCATCACCGGCCAGACGGTTCTAACGATTTTGAGCACCATACGCTTCTCATCCTGACAAGGTCTCCGAGCCGCATGTAACGACACGGCAGAATCATCATCCGGCAGCAACCGAGTTCACCTACAATTGCCACCGGATCGAAAGACACAACTTTTTAGGAAGTCATTATGACAGCTATCGATCGTGACCGGGCGCGCGCGGCCTTCAAAAGCTACACCGATGCCTACGACGCCACCAACCCACGCATCGCGCTCAAAATCGAGCATACGTACCACGTGGCCGAGGCATGCGATGCCGTAGCGCGCGAGCAGGGCTGGTCGTCAGAAGATATTGACCTGGCATGGCTTTGCGGCCTGCTGCACGATATAGGTCGCTTTGAACAGCTGCGACGTTGGGACACGTTTAAGGATGCCGAAAGCATGAGCCATGCGGCGCTGGGCATCGAGGTCCTCTTTGGCGAGAATCCCGCCGATGCACCCGCCGTAACGAGCATCCGCGACTTTATCGATGACCCGGCAGAAGATGGGCTCATCCGAGCGAGCATTGCCTATCACAGCGATTTCCGCCTACCCGCGCAGCTCGACGTGCGCACGCGGAGCTTCTGCGATATCGTGCGCGATGGTGACAAGATCGACATTATGCGCACCATCGCCGACAGCACCGTCGACACTATCCTCAAGGTGGACGAGAAGACGTTTCTCGGCAGCCGTTTCTCGTCGCCGACACTTGCCGCCTTTGACGAGCACCGCTGCGTCGCACGCGATGAGCGCGATGAGCCCGCCGACTTCTTGGTGGGGCTTATCTGCTTTATGTTTGAGCTCGTCTATCCAGCAAGCCGCGCGCTGGCGCGCGAACAGGGCGATATCCACCGCCTGCTCGACGCGCCCTTTGGCATTACGCGGCCCTTTACCGACCCCGCCACGCAGGCAACTTGGAGCCGCCTAAAGGACGAGATGCGCGACTGGCTGGCGCGCGCCTAGCGCTCAAGCTGGGCCAGCAGCTCCTCGACGACCTCGACGGCATCACCGACAACCTTGTACTGGGCAGCACCAAAAATGGGGGCATCCGGGTCCTCGTTGATGGCGATGATGCACTCCGTCCCACCGATGCCGGCAAGATGTTGGATGGCGCCCGAAACACCGATACTCACGAGAAGCCTGGGCGAAACCGATACGCCCGTCTGGCCAATCTGGTGGCGATACTCCAGCCAACCCGCCTCCACGACGGGACGCGTGCAACCAAGCTCGGCACCCAGGGCATCGGCGAGCCTTCGCATCAGCGGCAGGTTTTTCTTGGAACCAATGCCGCGACCCACCACGACAAGGCGCTCGGCATCGGCAATCGAAGCCTGCTGCCCCCACTCCTCGGCGGGAATCGAGATCTCGACACGGGCCTTAACGTCTTCCGCAAGCATCACCTGGGTGATCGCGCCGGAACGGCCGTAGTCGAAGTCGGGCGCCTTAAAGATGCCGGGACGAACCGTTGCCATCTGCGGACGGTGGTTGGGGCAAATGATGGTGGCCATCAAGTTGCCGCCAAACGCCGGGCGCGTCTGCTGCAGTAGGCCCGACTCCGCATCCATCGAAAGCACGGTGCAGTCGGCCGTAAGACCCGTCTGCAAACGCACGGCAACGCCAGGTGCCAGTTCGCGACCAAAAGCGGTCGCACCATATAGGATGGCCTCGGGTTTGCGTTCGGCTACCAAATCGCAGATCAAGCGGGCGTAGACCTCCGCATCGTTTTGGCGCAGACGCTCGTCGCGACAGGCCAGGACTTCGTCGGCGCCCGCGCAAACCAGATGCTCCAGGTCCCCAAGCGAGCCCTCGGGGCTTATGCCGACCAGTGCCACCAGACGGCAGCCGCGAGCATCGGCAAGCTCGCGCCCCTTGCCCATGAGCTCGTAGGCCACGGGAGCCACGGCATCGTGCTCGTCAGTCTGCACGAAGACCCAAATGTCTCGATATGCATCAAGGTCCACCGTACCAGCGGCCTCGTCACGCTCGATCGAGATAGCGTTGACGGGGCAGGCGTCGACGCACCCACCGCATAGGATGCAGCCGTCGGTTACGCGGGCGCATCGGCTGGGTCGCTCGCCTTCCACTACGATGCCGCCCGAGGCACAGGCGCGAACGCAGCGACCGCAGCCGATACAGGCTTCGCTATCGATAATCAGTCCGCCCATCTATGCCATCCCCTCGATAATCTTGGCAAGCTTTGCCGCCTGCTCGGACGCCGTCCCCTCAACGGTCTCGCACGTTTGGTCACGGTCGGGCACAAACGAGCGCACGACCTGTGTCGGCGACCCGGCAAGGCCGCAACGCGCGGGGTCGGCGTTCACGTCGGCGGCACTGACCACGCGCACGTCCGCCTCCTCCGCCGCGCGAATACCGGCAATACTCGGCATACGCAACTGGCCAATCTCCTTGGCAGTCGTCATCGCGCACGGCATCTCAAGGTACACCGTCTCCTCGCCGGCATCGCATCCGTGAACGAGCGCCAGCGAGTCACACGTCGTAAAGCCCGCGCTTTGCACGCAGCTCACGTCGGTCACGCAGGGAATCTCAAAGGCACCGGCAAGCTCGGGACCAATCTGGGCCGTATCGCCATCCACCGCCATCTTGCCGCAGATGAGCAGGTCGAAGTCCTCGTCGAGCGCCTCGATGCCGCACTTGAGGGCGTAGGTGGTCGCCAGGGTATCGGCACCTGCAAAGGCGCGATCGGTCAGCAGCAGCGCGTCGTCGGCACCGCGGGCGATGCAGTCGCGCAGCAGCGACTCGGTCGCGGGGATGCCCATCGACACCACCGTTACGCGCACGTCCATGCCAAAGCCGATAAAGTCGTCCTTCAGCGCCAGCGCGCATTCCAAAGCGCTCGCATCAAAGGGATTAATGACCGCCTGCTTGCCATCGCGCACGATGGTATTGGTCTTGGGGTCCATCTTGACCTCGGTGCTGCCCGGCACGGCCTTGACGCACACCACCATATGGAAATCGCTCATCTTCACGCGCCCCCTTTCTGGACAAGCTCATCCAAGAGCTTCTCCGAAAACAGGTTGCCGCGACCCAGCTGCCCGTCGGGATCGAGCTGGAGCTTGAGCCGCGCCGACTCGACCATGGCCTCGTGACCGTACATCGTCTCTAAGAAGCCCGCCTTGATCTTGCCGACGCCGTGCTCGGCAGAAACGGCACCGCCCATAGCCGTTACCTCCGCAGCCCACTGGGCAAACAGCTCGCCACCGCGACGGTAGTCCTGCGCATCGCGCGGCAGGATGTTCACATGCAGATGGTTGTTACCGATGTGCCCCCAGGCAGCAGATTCAAGCCCGCTTTCGGCCAGTGTGCGGCGATAGAGGGCCACGACATCGGCAAGGCGTGCATTGGGCACCGACATATCCGAACCCAGTTTGGTGATGGTGGGATCCGTGCGGCGACGCTCGTCGATAAGCATGTTGACGCTCTCGGGCACCGCGTGGCGGAAGAACCGCTGGCACTCGCGATCGACCTCGGTGCGCGCGACCCATGTCGCATCGTCGCGGCCACCCGCAAACTCGAGCACCCATCCCAGGTGGTACAGTTCCTCGGTCGCCTGGGCCTCGTCATCGCAGTCGAGCTCCACGTAGACACAGACCTTGGCCTCTTTGTCGAGCGCCGGCAGCGAGGCAAACGCCGTCGACTGCTCGCGCTGGCGACGTAGAATATCCAGGGCGCCAGCGTCGAAGTACTCGATGGCAGCCGCATGGGACAGGACGGGGCGCACGGAATCGGTAAAGGACACGGCCTTGTCTTCGCTATCGAAAAAGCAGCTCACACCCCAAACGACCGCAGGCGCCGCCTGCAGGGCAATCTCGAGCTCGGTGATAACGCCGAGCGTGCCGCAAGCACCGATAAAGAGGTCGATGGCGTCCATTTCGTCCGCAACGAAATAGCCTGAGGCATTTTTTGTCTTGGGCATGGTATATCCGGGAAGATCGAGTTCGAGTGCACGGCCCGCTGCCGTCACGAGCGACAGGTGGCAGCCCTGGGCAAAAGCCTCGCCGCGCTGAAGCTCAAGCAAATCGCCATCAGCCAGCGCGACGTGGAGTCCCGTGATATGTGGGCGCATGGGGCCGTAAGCGTAGCTGCGGGCGCCGGAGGCGTTGCATGCCGCCATGCCGCCCAGACAGGCAGACGTCTCGGTGGGATCGGTGGGAAAGAACTGCTCGGGGACCTCTTGGAACTCCTCGTAGGCCTCAAGCGATGCCTGGTCCCAACCAGCAGTCGGCAGCACCTTCTTGCTCAGCTGCTTGCGCAGCTCCGAGAGCACAACGCCCGGCTCCACGCGCAGCAGAAATTGGCCTTGTTCATCGCGACGAAGGCCCAAGTAGCGATTCATACGGGAAGTATTGAGGATATGCCCGCCGTGGGGCACGGCACCGGCGGCAAGGCCGGTTCGGGCGCCCTGAACCGTTACCGGGACACGCTCGGCATGGAGCTTTTCCAAAATGGCACGGACCTCGTCTTCCGTTGTCGGAAACGAGATGCTCGAGGCCTCGCCCGATGCGCGAGACTCATCGCGACCATACTCTTCGAACTCGTCGGTGAAGGGTTTGATGGTTGCAGACACGCGAACTCCCCCTTTAGCTAACTACAGTGTTTGCAGGGAGATGTTACCGCATCGTTTCGTCGACGTGTTCGAGACCGTCTCCATAATTGGCGATTTTTACGTTCGTGCAATTCGGCGAGCGGCTTGATTTCCTCGGCAGACGATGCTTTTGACACATATGGCCCCGCCGTCGCCGACCGCGCGATTGTCGCTTGAAAAAAGTTGGAGTATTTTTTGCCGCCTTTTACCTGCGGAGACGCCAATCCGTCAAGCATTTGGTCAGAAATTGGTCAAGTAGCGGCTGATACGGTCGGCGTCGACAGCCAAAACCGATAGAAGTTTTGGCCCAGAAGCAGGGAGGTTCCCATGGCATATTACTGGCCCCAGTACGGCATCGCCATCGAAGTCGACGACGATCCCCATCTCCTGCCTTTCGACGAAGAGGCATTCCCCGATACGACGGTCTACCACGTTACCACCGATGTGATCTGCGACCCCGAGTCGTTCTCGGCGCTCGCCCGCCACATCGCGCATATCCACGACATCGAGCTCCCTCCCGACTTCGAAGAACTCGTCTACTCGCGCCGCCTGATGCTTCACATGGTCTTTGGAGCGGACCCGTCCACCTTTGCGCGCATCTATACCGCCAAGGATGCCGCATGAGCGCGAAGAAGCCACCCCACTTTGCAGGCCTGGGACATCGCAAGAAGCTCATCGTTGCCTGCCTGGCCATCGTCTGTGCCCTTGTCGCCGTAGGACTATACGCTTGGCAGTCGCAGCCCGTACCCGAGGCGGGCGCTTCGGTTACGACGGCGGAGGGCAAAACGCGTCAGGAAATCCAAGATGAGCTCGACGCCATCGTCCGCGACAACATGATGACGATTTCGGTCGCACCGGTCGCCCAGCTGCAGGAGGACGGCAAGCTGCGCGTCAACGTCCAAAACGTCCAAGACAATAAATTTCCTCAGCGATTCCGCGTCATCCAAAACGACGAGACCATGTACGAATCCGGTGTGGTCGAGACCGGCAAGACAATCGAGACGTGCCCCGCCGGCGACATCAAAGAAGGCGAGGCGTACATCGAGATCCAGGCACTCGATGCCAAGACCCTCGACAGCCACGGCAATCCGACACGTGTCAAGGTACGGGTTGAGCAAGCCGAGAACTAGCTTTCCGGCCGACGCGGCACCGCACGCAATTCACCAACATTCGTCCAATCATCGCGGGGACAGCCCGCGGCGAATAGAAAGGAACGACCATGGACATCACCAGGAACATGAACGGAGCCAGAGCGCTCGTCGTGGGCGCAGGACTCGCGCTCGCGCTCGCAATGGGCGCCGCCCCGACGCCAGCTATGGCAGCCGGGCGCGTTGGAACCACGAAAGTAATGGTCAGGACCGAGATCGACAACGTTGAGTTCAAAGTTCCGACGGTTATTCCCTTCGTCGCCAAGGCCGACGGCGCGCTTCAGGGCCCCTCAGAAGACGCGACCACCATCGACAATCATTCGGCCTACGGCATTCATGTCACCAACATGAAGATCGACGCCATGAACACCTGGACCATTGCTGCCGACGCCAAGGCCGGAACCGCACAGAACTCCATCGACTTTAAGGTCGGCCCCGACGGCGCACTCCAGAACGCCAGCGCCGCAATGCAAGGGACAGGCCTCGATCTTTCCAAGAACGCAGCCTTCGACATGGGCTACCAGGGCATTGCCGGCGGCACGGACAAAATTAAGCTCAAGACAAGCGGAAACGTCGCCCGCGTCACGCGCGACATCTTCCGCGTAACCGGCGAAGGCGATCAGGTTGCAACGATCACCTGGACGGTCGAGCCCGGTGCGCACACGGCATAAGGCCGTCGCCCTGACCGCCGCCGTCAGCATCCTAGCGTTTAGGCCAGCCATGGCCTTTGCCCAGCAAGAACAGGCTCAGGCCGCCACGCAAGTGACGGTCGACCTCTCGGAGCTCGACCGCGGCGACCGCGAGGAACCGTTGGCGCAGACAGGCGACAGACGATGGCTCTTGGCAGCAGGCGCCACAGCAGCAGGCGCGGGAACCGCCGGCCTCGGTCTGCACATCAAACGCAGCCAGAAACAAAACACGGACAGACCGCACTAAATTAGCTAAGGAGACCCCATGGCATCGAAGAACCTTTTGCCCGTCGTCGCACTCTGCGGCGCGCTCGCAACCGGAACGCCTGTCGCCGCTTGGGCGACTCCCGCCATGGCAGACTCCTTACCAGCAGCCCTAAGTTCCGCACCAAATCCGTCGAGCGCCATTGCGTGCAAGCGTTTTTCGATCGCACAGGCCGCGATCTCAACCTCGGGATGCCTTCGTCGTAATACGGACGGCTCGATAGTCGTGGATATCAAGCGTTCGAACAAGGCAAACGGCTCCCAGGCGGGGTGCGCCGTCTGCACGTGGCGCTCGGTTGTGCTCGATGCGGATGGCGATCCATGCAATTTAGAGCTGCGCATCGACATCGCTTCGGTCGATGACTCGGCGAACGGAGCGAAGGTCGCCTTCGACGGTACGTTTTTTGAGAAAGGAGGCGGTATATGTCTGGGCTGCGCCGCCGCGAATGCAGACGACACGCAGCCCACCCTCTCATTCACGGCATCGTTGCGGCTGACCAAAGCCGGCACCGATGCCATCGCGGCGGGAGAAGCGTCCCTGCTGTTCTACGCCGTCAGCGCCAAAGACACAGACGCTCATTTCGAGAAGCCAGCCGGATCACTCAGCCTTACACGAGGGATAGAGGCAGACCCTATTGAAATCGATGCCCACGCGCAAAGCAGGCAACGCATTCTTGCCGACCCGGCGCTTCTCGAAATGGAGTGGAACGGGTCCGGAGCCATCGGAATTCTCCCCTCCGCGCTTGACGCCAAGACGCTCCCCCCAAACAACGAACCCATCAACGCAACCATACAAGAAGAGAGCGCGGACAAAGAAGCAGGTGCGGGCGACACGCCGTCGCCGACAAACAGCGTCCCAGCTTCTTTCGAAGCGCCGAATGAGCCCGCTGCCGATCCAAACAATCCCGAGCTCGCGGACAGTCTGGGGCTTGCTGATCCTCAGGAGATCGATGAAGGTAACTGCTGCGTGCTTGCCGCGCTCGACCACACGGAGGTCATCGACGCTGCGAACATCGAAGTTGCCGCCGCCAATCAGCCCGTCCGCAAGTCGGCTATCATCGCATTTCCTGAATCCATCGAAGTCGTCTTTTTGCCATCGGGCGAGGTCGTGGCCCCAACACTGCTCACCTTGTTGGGCGCCAAGAATACTCGAAACGAAATTAAAAAGGTCACAGTTGTCGACCCTGCAACCACCGCCAAGCTGCGTCTATACGCCGTTGCTCCAGACGGAGGCAAGACCTTGGAATTCGATGGCGACACACTCCTAGCCTGGCGACGTCTGGACATTATGCAAGACGTCTCGTATCAGATCGAACTCGAAGGGTTTGATCGTGCCCGCGATGCCAATATCATCGCCGCGGCTATTGAATCCCCACAGCGGCTTATGACACTGCGCTTTGAATACTATCCCTATGTCCCGACAACCACCTGAGGCTTAAATGCCGCGCATCATTCCTAATACCACTTATATAACGTATTAGATGAGTCGCGATGTACCTCGCATTTCGTTCTGCTACGATTGCCACGTTGGCATCAATACAGGAGGGCTCATGCCGGGCTTGGGAACAATCATCAACGTTGTGCTTTTAGTTGCGGGCGGTCTTTTGGGATTAGCGGGCGGCCGCTTCATTACACCGCGCATCCAAGACACGCTCATGAAAGCATCGGGGCTGTGCGTCCTGTTTATCGGCCTTGGCGGCACCATGCAAAAGATGCTCCTTATCGATGGGAAGGCGCTAGCGACCACCGGCACCACCATGCTCATCGTCTCGTTCGCCCTCGGCTCGCTCATCGGCGAGGCCATCAACTTGGAGGCCGCCATCGAGAACCTTGGCGAATGGCTCAAGCGCAAAACCGGCAGCGAGGGCGATAACGAGTTCACCAACGCTTTTGTCTCGACTTCACTCACCGTGTGTATCGGCGCCATGGCCATTGTGGGATCGATCCAGGACGGTCTGCTCGGTGACTGGTCAACGCTTGCCCTGAAAGGCGCATTGGACTGCATCATCGTCTGCACCATGACGGCGTCGCTTGGCCGCGGCTGCATTTTCTCCGCCCTGCCCGTCGCCGTGTTCCAGGGGACGATCACGCTGTTTGCCGGCGCACTCTCCCCCATCATGACTACGGCAGCCCTCGACAGCCTTTCGCTCGTAGGCTCCATGCTCATCTTCTGCGTCGGCGTCAACCTCATCCGTCCTCAGACCTTCCGCACGGCCAATATGCTCCCCTCCGTCGTCATCGCCGTCATCTACGCCCTCCTGTTCTAAATCTATCTACGCAGCAGTATCTCGAACACCTGTTTGATGCTGTGCTATGATATGAGGTCACCGAAGCTGCGTTAGGAGAGGAGAAGCGGTGGCCGACCAGGACATCAAGATGCTCATCGAGCGCATTATGGCCGAGGCCCGGACCCATCAGTCCGCCCGCTTCTCAAACGAAATCTACGCAGACGAGCCGATTCTCAAAACCGGCCGACAGATGCAGAATTTCCTCCCCGACCAATACCGCAAGATGCGCGAGATATCGCGCTGGCAGGATGACCCCAAGGGTGGCGCGGGACGTTGGCTTTCGGAAGCCGAGCTTTTCTACCGCCAAGGCCTGCTGATGGCCGACTTTGAGGACGACTGTCCCTACAACGGCACATTCAAGTCGTACTTTCCCACCTATAACGCCATGAGCGATCGGCAGCTGCGCGGCTATTTTACCTGGCGCACCCAAGTGCGCCGCGGAACCGTCGAGGAAACGTCTACGTCCTTTGCCTTTCTGTATCTCTATGAGCTGATCTGCGGCATTGGCGTAGATGACCCACTCGATGGTTTTAACAAAATCAAGGCCTTTTGGGATGCCTATCGCGCCTTTGAACCCGGCATCGACCGGTTCGCACGCGTGTGGCTGCAGGACTACGCCGTGTTCCACGGACTCGACCCCAAGCTGCTTCGCGACTCTAAAACCGTCATGTTCGATAACGCCCTTATCGAGCTGCGGCGTGCGGCGCGAGACCTTGCGCCCGCGCCAACGCCGTCAGACCTGGCGCCTGCGCGTCGCAAGACCTCCGAGCCTACGCTCCCCCTTCCGCCCGACGAGGCGCGCGAGGAGCGACTCATGGCCGCCATCAACGCCCTCTCCACGTATAACCTCAATAACTCACGGCTCGATCGCAGTCACCATCGCGACCTACGCCACGTGGCATGCGCCGTGTATGTCCGTATGGCGCGCTACTATGACACGCACCGAAAGAGCGGTATCGTGGCGAGCTTGTTTGGGGAGGAGACGGCCATGCCCTATACCATGTTTGCCTCGGCTGTGTTCTTTGCGCCTAATCGCCACGAGGATTGCGAATACCGTCTGGACCCCATCCATATTTACCGTTGTCAAAACGGCTTTTGGGAATGCATGCGAATTCACGGCAGCAGGCAAAAAAGCAGCAAGCTTGGTGAGATGATGCGCGCCTGCGACCAACGGCTGCGCCTGGCCCTAGACCCCACCCACCCCCTAAAGGAGGAGAAGGTCCCCAAATATCTGGCCAAGATCATCGATGACGAGATCGTGGCATGGCTTTCGTGGGACGCCGCGCACCAACCCGTCAAGATCGATATCGATTTGAGTCAGCTGGGGCACATTCGGAGCGCCGCCGCGCAAACGCGTGAGGCACTTTTGATTGATGAGGAGCGCGAGGATGATGTGCCTATGGAAGCCGAGGCGACGCTTATCGAGCAACCGAACACCGAGTCTGCGCCCGGCATGGCTGCCGAACCTGGCGAGATGACCATACGGCAAGACGAACCCGACGAGCCGACTGTCTCCACCGAAGAGTTTGGCGTCGTGGCACCGCTCCTCGTGTCTGCGCCCGCACCCGTAACGCCCGCGCCCACTTACGCCGCGACCGAACTCGCGCCCGCCGCAAATGCCTATCTGCGCGCGCTGCTCGAGCAAAACGCAGCGCAAGCGACATCGGCAGTGGAGAGGTCGGGGCAGAGCGAGGACATGCTCGTCGATACCATCAACGAGGCGCTCTTTGACCTGGTGGGCGACACCGTTATTGAATTTGGCTCAGCAGGACCGCACATTATCGAGGACTACGAAGCAGACGTGAGAGGATACCTAGACCATGAGTGATACCGCATCCGCAGCACCCCGCGTGCCCAAGCGCGTCGCCGCCGTCATTCTCAACTCGCTCAAGGGCGGCGTGGTCCCGCGCATCGGCCTTCCCTATATCACCGTGGGGCGCGAGGTCGAGATCCGTGCTCTGCTCACCGACCTGAGCCTCATCGCCGATGGCGGCGCAAGCTTCCGTTTCCTAGTCGGTCGCTACGGCGCCGGCAAGAGCTTTTTGCTCCAGACCATCCGCACGCACGCCATGGGCGAGGGATTCGTCGTCGCCGATGCCGACTTATCCCCTGAACGCCGTCTGCAGGGCGGCCAGGGACAGGGCCTTGCCACCTACCGTGAGCTCATCCGCAACATATCGACCAAGACGCGCCCCGAGGGCGGTGCGCTCAACCTTATCCTGGATCGCTGGGTCGCCTCGTGTGCCGATGCCGACGAGTCTGCCGTCAATGCCCAACTGGCCCCACTCGAGGAAATGGTCCACGGCTTCGACTTCGCCCGCATGCTCCGCCGCTACCGCGCGGCCGTATCCGAGGGCGACGAAGAAGCTATGAGCCGCGTGACCAAATGGATTCGCGGCGAGTACCGCACCAAGAGTGAGGCACGCGCCGAGCTGGGCTCCTCGACCATCATCAGCGATGACGACTGGTACGACTACGTTAAGCTCATCGCGCGTTTTTTGGTCTGCAGCGGCTACAAGGGTATGTTGGTGCTCATCGACGAGCTCGTGAATCTGTATAAGATTCCCAACGCGATCACGCGCCAGTACAACTACGAGAAGATCCTGACCATGTACAACGACACACTCCAGGGCAAGGCGCAGTACCTGGGCATGATCATGGGCGGCACGCCAACCTCCATCGAAGACCGCCGCCGCGGCGTGTTCTCCTACGAGGCTCTGCGTAGCCGACTCGCTCAGGGTCGCTTTGCGCGCGAGGACCTTAAGGACATGCTCGCGCCCATCATCCGTCTGCAGCCACTCACCTACGAGGAGCTGCTGGTGCTGATCGAAAAACTCATGCAAATTCACGCCGGCTACTTTGGCTGGACGCCCACGCTTACCGAGAACGACTTGGTGGACTTCCTCAAGATCGAGTTCGGTCGTGTGGGAGCCGACACACATCTGACGCCGCGTGAAGTCATTCGCGACTTTATCGAGCTGCTCGACATCCTATGCCAGAACCCCGACGCCAACGTAGCCGAGCTGCTGCAAAGCGTCGGCGGCGACGCGCTGGTGCCGGCAGCAGCAACAGGCGACACCGGCACCGCAGGCGGCGACCGTAACTTCGCCGAATTCACCATCTAACCTGCCAAAAAGGGACAGGTTTATTTTGGCAGGTTTTATCTGGGCGAACGTTGAGACTGTAATGCAGCAAGCCGTTGCCAGCCGCGTTGAGAGATTCGTTTTTGAGAGGAGGCCCCATGAACGCCTTTGACCGCTACGCCCCGTTTATCCAAGACTTCATCTACTCCCACGATTGGGAGAGCCTGCGCTCTATCCAGGTTGCGGCGGCAGACGCCATCTTTAACACACAAGACAATGTGCTCCTAACGGCATCCACAGCTTCCGGCAAAACCGAAGCGGCCTTCTTTCCCATCCTGACCGAGTTTTGGGAGAACCCGCCCGCAAGCGTTGGTGCCCTCTACATTGGCCCCCTCAAGGCACTCATCAATGATCAGTTCGTCCGTCTCAATGACCTGTGCGAAGAGGCCGATATCCCTGTCTGGCACTGGCATGGCGATGTCTCGCAGTCGCACAAGGCTAAGCTCATCAAAAAACCGAGCGGTATCTTGCAGATTACGCCCGAGTCGCTCGAGGCGCTCCTGATCCATAAGCACATGGCAATCCCTCGTATGTTCTGCGACCTGCGCTATGTGGTTATCGACGAGGTTCATTCGCTCATGCGCGGCGACCGCGGCGGTCAGACGCTCTGCCTTATCGAGCGCCTCTCGCGCATGGCGGGCGTGCAGCCCCGCCGCATCGGCCTTTCTGCCACCATCGGCGACCCCGAGCGCACGGGCGCCTTTCTCTCACAGGGAACAGGACGCGATTGCATCATCCCCCGCTTTGAGGAACCGCGCCGCGTGTGGCGCATCTCCATGGAGCACTTCTACAACTCGGGTCCCCAGGCACAGCAGCGGGGATTCGAGAGCACGGGTCCACAAGAAGCCGAGATGCTTGCTTGCGAGCGTATTGAGCCGGCGGCGCCCGCGGCGCTGCCGGCTGGCGCCCAAGACGTGCGCCACAGCGGACAGCTTACACAGGAGGAACGCCGTCAACGTCGTGAGCGGGCACGGGGCAAGGCCGCTCCCAAAGACCGTCGCACTTCTTCGGCCCCCGAGGGCGAAGTCGACATCCCACGAGCGACCGAGCAGGCGCTTCTCAACCCCACCGACACGGCACCCGACAACGCCGACCCCGGTATGGGCTATATCTTTGAGCATACGCGCGGCCGCAAGTGCCTGGTCTTTGCCAACTCGCGCGAGGAGGCAGAGGCCGTGTGCTCCATGCTGCGCAGCTACTGCGAGAGCCGGCACGAGCCCGACCGTTTTCTCATCCACCATGGCAATCTTTCGGCATCGCTGCGCGAAACGGCCGAGGAACTCATGCGCGATGAGGAGCAGGCACAGACAACCGTCACCACCTCCACGCTGGAACTCGGTATCGATATCGGCCGTCTGGAGCGTGCGTTTCAGATCGACGCGCCGTTTACCGTCAGCTCCTTTTTGCAGCGAATGGGCCGCACGGGGCGCCGCGATCTTCCGCCCGAGATGTGGTTTGTCATGCGCGAGGAGGAACCCGAGCCGCGCACGATGATGCCCGAGACCATTCCGTGGAAGCTCCTGCAGGGCATCGCGCTCGTACAACTCTATCGCGAGGAAAAGTGGGTCGAGCCGCCCGAGCTCGATCGACTCCCCTACAGCCTGCTCTACCACCAGACTATGTCGACGCTTGCCAGCACCGGCGAACTCACGCCGGCAGAGCTTGCCCAGCGCGTGCTCACACTCAGCTATTTCCATCGCATCTCGGCCGATGACTATCGCGTGTTGCTGCGTCACCTCATTAAGATCGACCATATCCAAGTCACCGAGGGCGGCGGGCTCATCGTGGGTCTCGCGGGCGAGCGCATCATCAACAACTTTAAGTTCTACGCCGTGTTCCAGGAAAACGAGGAGTTCACCGTTCGCAGCGAATCGGCCGAGCTGGGCACGATTGTCAACCCGCCCCCGCCCGGTGAGCGCATTGCCATCGCCGGCCATTGCTGGATTGTCGAGGAAGTGGACTGGAAGCGTCACACCGTCTTTGCCACGCAGGTCAAGGGCCGGGTGCCGGCCTACTTTGGCGACTGCCCCGGCGACATCAATACACACGTACTCGAGCGTATGCGCAAGGCGCTCAACGAGCACGCGGCGTATCCGTACCTGATGGGTAACGCGCGGGCCCGTCTGGCGCAGGCTCGCCATACGGCCGAGATTTCGGGCGCGGGAACTAAGCCGCTCATCAACCTGGGTGGCGACACCTGGGTGCTCTTCCCCTGGTTGGGCAGCTACGCCTTTTTGGCGCTCGAGCGCATGCTCAAGATTAAATGCGCCGCTGAGTTGGGCCTTCGCGGACTCGACCCGTCACGCCCGTACTTTATGCAGTTTAAGATGAAGGCCGACGAGGAGACGTTCTTTGAAGTGCTCGCCGCCGAAGCCGAGAAAGACTTCGACCCCATCGACCTCGTCTATCCCGGCGAGGTGCCTTACTTTGATCGGTACGACGAATTCGTTCCAGAAGAGCTCGTGCGCAAAGGCTTTGCCGAAGGCGTGCTCGACATCGAAGACATGAAGCAGCGTGTCCGCAGCTGGCGCGACCATACATAAAACCGGTCTTTTCGGCACGGGGCTTGTTGAGCTACTTTGGCATGACCAAGGAGTGGCTAAAGGAGCCCCGTCATAAACAGACTGGTCGCAGGGAGACGCGCTAGTCGTGGAGGGCAGCGCCGAGAAAGTCAGCGTCGAAGGGCACGGCTTCGGCAAAGGCGTAGTTGCCGTCGCTGGCGATGAGCAGGTAGTTTTCCTCGCCGCCGAACTTCGCATCGCCACATGGGACCACCCAGGCGTGGGCGAATACCTCGAGTGCCGTGGCAGCGCAATCGCGCAGGAACGTCACATCGCTCCCCTCGCTTGCGCTCACGATATTGGCAACGTAGACGCCACCGACATTTAGGCCGCCCCGCACCAAACGCAACGCTTCAACCGTCGCCAGCTCGCGTACGGGCTCGGCACCGCCAAAGCAATCGCTCACGACCACGTCGTAGCGACGATGGCCCACACTCGTCACACCCAGATACGAGCGAGCCTCAGCAGTAATCACCCGCAAGCGGTCGCCCACCGTGCGCTCCAGCTCATCCAGATAGAACCAACGGCGCGCCAGGCGCGTAATCTCTCCGTCATACTCGATGACGTCCATGCGCAAGCCCTCGTGCGACATCAGGGCGAATTTAGGATAGGCAAACCCGCCGCCGCCCAGCATAAGCATACGGTCGATGCCGTGACCATAAGCGTCGCGCATCGCATCCTCGGACTCAAACACGTCGTCAAACGCACGATAGTACGCAAAGACGGGCTCGGCCCAACGCTCACCGACATAGCTCGCGCTTTGGTAGACGCCGCCTTGCACCAACACGCGAATCTCATCGCCGCCCTCATCGTGCACGCGTTTCACACGCGCCAACCCATTGCGGGTTCGCGCAACCTGCAGACAGGCAGCGCGAACAGCGACGGCGGCCGCACCAAGCGCCGCGGCTCCCAGAGCAACGCCGGCAACGACGCCGGCAGAAACACTTGGCTTGTTCATCTAGAGCTCCTTTTGCAGATAGAGTCCATGGTCGTAAAAACCCAAATGGCGATAGTACTCGCGCGTACCAATCGCGCTGATCACGTTGATGCGCGCATAGCCCGCGTCCCGAGCAATATGGCACGCACGCTCCACCAGCGACCGTCCCAATCCATGGTGCTGGGCTGCCTGGCCTTGATCCCCCACGCGCGCCGCCATGCCATACACGTGTACCTCGCGAATCATCGCCTCGTCCGGCATCGTCGGCAACTCGTCCGCATGTGCGGCAACAA
This sequence comes from uncultured Collinsella sp., assembly GCA_902492545.1. Classification (GTDB taxonomy): domain Bacteria; phylum Actinomycetota; class Coriobacteriia; order Coriobacteriales; family Coriobacteriaceae; genus Collinsella. The sequence continues at coordinate 18,325 of CABULX010000003.1, forward strand.
AAGCGCGAACGGGCAGCGACAGACGCAAAAAGCCGGCGATCTTGCCTTCGGGCGTCACCCACTGCAAAAAGCGTTCACGCGTCACCGGCGTCTCGTAAGCGACCTCATCAAGAGACAGTTCATCCAGGTCGGCACCCGCGGTACTGATCTCGCGATAGCGAATCTCGCGCACCGTCGCACCGTCACCCCGAGCAGCCAGGCGGTTCTCAACGAGCTGACGCAGGTTGGGCTTCTTGTTGCCCACCATGATGTCGTCGGAGCTAAAGTCGCGGATCATGCGGCTGATGCGGCAGAACGCCGGCGTCACCACGATGTCGTCGGCCAGCACATCGAGCAGTTCTTCCTCGGTATAGGGGCGCCACTCGCCGCGCTCATAGCGGCCCACCAGACGCGAGCCCTCGATGAGCGCGCACGGGTAGACCTTGACCTCGTCGGGCATAAAGGCCCCCTCGGTCATAAAGCGCTCGTAGTCGCGCTTGTCCCCCTCGGGCGTGGCGCCCAGCAAGTTGAGCATAAAATGCGCGTGGATCTTAAAGCCAAACAGACGCGCAAGCGAAAACGCCCGCTCGATCTGAGCCACCGAAATGCGACGCTCGTTGATATCGAGCAGGTGCTGGTTGAGGCTCTGGATGCCCATCTGAATCTTGGTGCAACCCAGGCGGCGGATAAGCGTGAGCGCCTGGGGCGTCACGGCATCGGGGCGCGTCTCGATAACGAGCCCCACCACGCGATGCTTCGCCGTCTCGTTGATGCGCTGCTGACGCTCAAGCTCCTCCATCGTTGCCGTCTGCCACTCAGTGACCTCGCCCCACGGCGTACCGGGACCGTACAGACGACGCACCGCACGGTTATAGCCGCCCACGGCAGCATCCACACGCCCCTGCTCGTCGGCAACGCCGGCAGCAAGCTCGACCTCGTCTGTCGCAATGCCGGCGGCCCGATAGCGCTCACGGCGCTCTGCTACCACAGGCGGCAGGGCATCGGCGGGAGCGTCATCGAGCAGACGCCCCGCCTCGGCACGGCTGATGCCCGGACGTGCCAACATGGGGTTGGCCGCCACGCCGGCGACGGCATCGTCATTGAGTGCACGGAAAAGCTCCGACATAAACCATGTCTGATAGCCTTCCGGATAGTCGCTCCAGGTACCGCCAAGCACAATGAGCTCGATCTTATCGGTCGCATGCCCCATCTGCGAAAGCGCGGTCAGGCGAGCGCTCACCTGCAGATACGGGTCAAAGCAATTTTGCTCCGCACGGGCGCACGCCGGCTCGGCGTGCAGGTAGCTTTTGGGCATGCGCAGATCGTTGGGACAAAACAGGCAATCGCCCGAGCATGGCCAGGGCTTGGTGATAACGGTAATGGTCGCCACGCCCGAAGCCGTGCGACGAGGCTTCATACGCAGCACCTGCAGCAGTCGACGTTCCAGCTCGGCATCGACATTCCACCCAGCCCAACGAGCCGGCTCCTCACGTTTTACCCGCTGGTAGAACGGCAGCAGACGGCGCTTGGCCAAATCGCGTTTGTCGGCACCCTCACGGCGCGCCTCGGCATGTATCAGTTTGACGAGCGCTTTGTCGTCCACGGTCTCGCCGCGACGCAGAGCCTCGAGTATGTTCAAGATAATCTGTTCCATGACCCCATTGTAAAGGCAAAGGCGCCGGAGCCCGTCACGGCTCCGGCGCCTCCATCAAACAGCGCAGCTATGGTATATAAGTCTTCGATAACCGCCCGTCACTCTGAATCAAATGACATGTCGCCCGAACCGACCTCAAAACGATACGTAGCAGACTTATCGCCGTTATCGAATTCAAGATTCAAAATGGTCTCGCCGTCGTAGCCAAGCGGAAGGAAATCGCTCTCGAAGTCGCCGCTGCCCAAGGTAAGGCTCGCCTTAAAGCCCGTCGAGTTCGGAACCATCATCTCCACATCGCCCGAGTCCACACTCACGTCCATCGACTTCGCGGGGGCCTGGTAGAGCTCGAACGTCACATCGCCCGAACCGACCTCAGCACTGAGCGAATCAGTCACGCTGCCCGCAAACTCTACATCTCCCGCACCCAGGAAAAGGTCGAAACCATCACAGGTGACACCGGCAATCTGCAGATCACCCGAGCCCACGTGCGCGTTGACTCCCTTCAGATGTTCGGCAACACGGCGCGGCAGCTCGACCGTAACTGAGCGATCGATTGCCTTACCGTCATCACTTCCAAACTGGGAAACCTTGAGCGTCGAGTCCTCGACGGATGCGATGTTCTGCGTCGCGGCCTTGGAGGCATCCATACCATTGGCAACGCGTCCCCGCTCGATAACGCGAGCCTTGTTACCATCAATAACCTTGACGTCCACCGTAGCCGCATCGATATCGAAATCGAGGTAGCGAAACTCATCGGCATCAAAGGTCGTACACGAAAGCTGCTGAGGCCGAGCGGAATAGTTACCGCCATCGTTCATAAAATCGTCGTCATCAACCACATCGTCCATACCGGACAAGCCGGGTATAACATCGTCGAGATCCCACGGGCCATCAAAATGAATCAAAGTCCGCGAAACGCCAAAAACAAGCCCGATAATCAGTACAAACGCTCCGATGCCGACGCCCAGGCGCAGCTTGGATTCATGCGAAAGCTTCATCATTCGTCACCTTCTTTGGCACATGGCTCAGCGGTGGCCGCGGTAGCCACGTCAGCATCAGGTTCCGCAGAAGTATCCTTCCCCTGGGCCCTGACCGCCACCGGTGCCGGACCAACCTGAATATCCCCGCGCGCCCAATCGCCATCGAGTGCACGCGCCACCCAGTGATAGATGGGAATCGTGAAGAAGATCAGCGCAGCAAAGGGGCCGGCACCAAACAGGAACATCAGTAAAAAGAACAGCAGCCAGCACACGGCCCAATACGGGAATGACTGGAACGGACCCTTCACCGGAGTCGGACCAGCCGCACCGGTACCCGTCATCTGAGCCGTCGCCGCATTGGCAGCCTGCGCACTCCAGCTTGCCGCCTGCGCCGCCTTGGCTGCCGCGTCACTTGCCTGCGTTGCCGCCTCGGTGGCGCGCGCCGCCGCCTCATGGGTGCGGGCGCGCTCTGCCGCCTCGGCCTCGCGCTGACGAGCGCGGTCCTCGTTCTCAAACTCGATATCGTCCTCAATCTCATCGCTCGGATTGAGCAGCTCGTCCAGACTCACACCATAGAGCTTGGCGAGCGAGATCAGGTTCTCGGTATCGGGCGAGCTCTCCGCACGCTCCCATTTACTAACCGCCTGGCGCGACAGCCCCAGCTTTCGCGCCAGCCCTTCTTGGCTAAAGCCCTTGCTGCGGCGAAGGTCGGCGAGCCGCTGCGCAGTTTCTACATTCATGGTTCCTCCTATGTGATGCCAGCCGTGCCGCCGGACCGTTTTTGTTCTTAAGGCGCCTTGCACAGTTAAAAATCTATCCGCCACCGCCAAAAGCATGCCACCTATTCTAGTGAGATTTTTGACAACTGGCGGTTGCGGGCACATATGAGCTGCGGAAATGTGTCCAAACAAAGCAATGAGCCGCAGCTCGGTTGTCCCCGTTGCGGCGTTAACGGTAGTATGGTCATACTGTTTATTCCGCACCGCCAACGGAGGGAGTTCCGCGCCGTGAACCGCGATTTCGCCTCATCGCTCATCCAGCTCAACAACACGTTCTATCGCGAGCACTCCGCCTCCTTTTCCGATACGCGCCAGGCCCCGTGGCCCGGCTGGGTGCGCACCATGGACATCGCGCTCGAACAGCTCGACGTCGCCACGATCGAGCATCCCGTCCGCGTCTTCGATCTCGCCTGCGGCAATATGCGATTCGAAAACTTTGCCGCCGGCGGCGCACTTGCCGCCAAGGGCGTCGACGGCGCAAACCCCTCGGCAGATGCCAGCTGCCCGTTTGAGTTCTATGGCGTCGACTCGTGTCAAGACCTGGCCATCGATGCACATGGCCACGCGCTGCGCATTCCCAACCTGCACTTCCAGGAACTCGACGTGCTCGACGCCCTCATGAAGCTCAACCCCGCCGAAACACCCGACGTGCTTTTCGACGCCCCGCTCGCCGATATCTCGGTCTGCTTTGGCTTTATGCACCACGTGCCGTCGTGCGAGTACCGCGTACGCGTGCTCGACGCCCTGGTGCGGCAAACGCGCCCGGGCGGCATCATCGCCATCAGCTTTTGGGAGTTTATGAACGACGAGCGCATGGCGCGCAAGGCCGTTCGAGCCGAAGCCCGCGCCGAGCTCACCCCGCCGTTTGAGGGTTACGATTCCGCGCAGTTTGAAGCCGGCGACCACCTCATTGGCTGGCAAAACGACCGCCACGCCTACCGCTATTGCCATCACTTTGACGATCAGCAGATCACCGACCTGGTGCGCGGCGTCCGTACGTTCTACAAAAGCGGCGAGGTCCCCGTGCGCGAGCTTGAGCGTTTCCATGCCGACGGTCGCAGCGGCGAGCTCAACCGTTATGTGATCCTCAAGCGCCTGTAGGCATCGACGACTCGCCGCCGAGCCGTGCCGCGTCTTTCGGGCAAACTATGCCCACCCTTTTCAACCCATTGACGGAACGCGCAGCTATGCGTTCCATATTTATGACCAAGGAGCCTCATGGGAGCCGTCCACGTTCGCACGCCTAAGAACTTTGTGCTCGAGGAGCGCCTGGAGCGCTACGCCGATGCGATTGAGACGAACCCCGAGGCCTATGCCGGAGATTGGCGTGAAGTCTGTGCGCCAGTTGGCAGCAAGCCATTCGAACACCTTCACCTGGATCTTGGCTGCGGCAAGGGAACGTACCTTGTAGAGCGCGCGGCCCACGAGCCAAACACGCTCTTTATCGGCATGGACCAAGAGCCCATCTGCATCGCCTATGCCGCACAGAAAATCTGCGAGCATGAACTGACCAACGCACTCGTTCTGCCTCGAGGCGCCGCATCGCTGCCGCAGCTATTTGCCACAGGCGAGCTCGATGCCATCACCATCAACTTTCCCACGCCGCAGCCCAAGGCCAAGTACGCCAAAAAGCGCCTCGTCCATGTCGACCATCTGATGCTCTATCGCCCGCTCTTTGCAGCCGGCGCCACCGTAACGCTGCGAACCGACAGCAAACCGTTGCGCGATTACGCCCTGGGACAGTTTGCCGCAGCCGGCTACGATACGCTTTGGGTAAGTGACGACGTCCGCCGCGACCATCCCGAGCATCCCGAGACCGAATATGAATGCCGCACGCGCGAGATGGGCGCCGCCGTCTATGGCATTTGCGCTACGCCCGGCGCGGAACCCATCGAAGAGCAGCTCGCGGCGGGCCGCGCGCAGGAGCAAAGCCTTGCGTGCTACCTGCCCGATAACCTCGACGAGCTCACCTATGTACCCTTGGGCATGGAAGAGGCCGTCGAGAACTTTAGAAACCGCGCCCGCAAGGGCAAGAAGCGCCTGCCGCAAGAGCCCCAGAGGCCTCTGATGGTCGCGGCGTCGGCAAACAAGCGCGAATGGGCGCCGACGAACGACCCTCAAGCCTAAGTGAGTAGACTTTTTTGCAATAGCCAAGCACAACCCGCATAGTGAAACATAAAACCGCAGGTAGAGCCCTTGCGCAAAAGCCATGTGCTCGCAATATCGCAAAAAGTCTACTCACTTAGCTGGCAACTGCACCAAACGACTGGGCAGAACGCCCATTTCCTGCATTTTCTCGCGCGCTGGCGCCCCACGCCGACGCTACGCCATAATAGTTGGCGGACAATCGCGAGAGAAAGCAAACACATGGCACAGACCACGACAGATACCGCCGCCAGCACCGTCTCCGGCGCCGGAGCCGCCAGCTCATTCTCGGGCGGCACGGGAACCGAAGCCGAGTTTGGCTCGCTCGGCGCGCTCTCCCCCACCTGGTGGGAGCCCGAGGACGGCAGTGAGCCCGAACCGTGGCTCACGCCCGATCAGGCCTTCGAACGCTTCTTTGAATGGACGAGCAGCCGCGGTATTGAGCTGTGGGATCACCAAGAAGAGGCCCTCATGGACCTGGCCGCCGGCGATCACGTCATTTTGGGCACACCGACCGGATCGGGTAAATCGCTCGTCGCGCTGGGCATGCTCTTTATGGGCATGGCGCAGGGCAAACGTTGCTATTACACGGCCCCTATCAAGGCCCTGGTCAGCGAAAAGTTCTTCGACCTGGTACAGGTACTCGGCCGCGATAACGTCGGTATGATCACCGGCGATACGCATATCAACACCAAAGCGCCCGTCATCTGCTGCACGGCAGAGATCCTTGCCAACGATGCGCTGCGCGAGGGCGAGGGCGCCGATGTGGGCTGCGTGGCCATGGACGAGTTCCACTACTTTGCCGACCCCGACCGCGGCTGGGCCTGGCAGGTGCCGCTGCTCACCCTGCCCCACACGCAGTTTATGCTCATGAGCGCCACGCTCGGCGATGTCACCGCCATCGCCGCCTCGCTCGAGGAGCACACCGGCGCTGCTTGCGACCTGGTTGTCGACGCCCCGCGTCCTGTTCCGCTGAGCTACGACTATGTGACAACCTCCCTCGAGGGCACGGTCGAGCTCGCCATGCGCCGCGGCGAGGCCCCGCTCTACATCGTGCACTTTAGCCAGGATGCCGCCCTTGCGACAGCACAGTCGCTCGCCAATTTTGGCATCGCCAGCAAGGAGCAGCGCGAGGCCATTAAGGAAGCGGCAAAGGGAACGAGCTTCTCGACGGCCTTTGGCAAGATTCTCAAGCGCCTGCTTGGATGCGGCGTCGGTGTGCACCATGCTGGCATGTTGCCGCGCTACCGCCTGTTGGTCGAGCGCTTGGCGCAGCAGGGCCTGCTGCCCGTCATCTGCGGTACCGATACGCTCGGCGTCGGCATCAACGTACCCATCCACACCGTGGTGCTCACCGCGCTCACCAAGTTCGACGGTTACAAGATGCGTCGCCTGCGCGCCCGTGAGTTTCATCAGATCGCTGGTCGCGCCGGTCGCTCGGGCTTCGATACCGAGGGCATGGTGATCGCCGAGGCACCCGAGCACGAGATCGAGAATGCCAAGCTTATGGCCAAGGCGGGCGACGACCCCAAAAAACTCCGCAAGATTAAAAAGAAGAAGGCCCCCGAGGGCTTTGTCACCTGGAACAAGCAGACCTTTGAGCGCCTGATCGAGACGCAGCCCGAGACGCTCAAGCCGCGCCTGCGCATCACGCACTCCATGGTGATTAGCGTGGTCGAGCAGGGCGGCGATGCCCGAGCCCGCGTGCACGACCTCATCGAGACGAGTCTGCAGACTCCCGAGGAAAAGGCCAAGCTCGAGGTTCGCGCCGACGAAATCTTCGCCACGCTCATCGATTCCGGCGTCGTCGTTCGCACCGAGGTGCCGCCCGCACCCGACGCTCCGGCTGACGCCGCACCGGACATCGACTATGCACTGACGGTCGACCTGCCCGAGGACTTTGCGCTCGATCAGCCGCTCTCGCCGTTTTTGCTTGCCGCGTTGGAACTACTCGACCCCGAGAGTGAGACCTATACCATGGACCTCATCTCGATGGTCGAGGCCACGCTCGAGGACCCCAAGCAGGTATTGCGCGCACAGGAGCGCGCCGCGCGCGACCGCGCGATGGCCGAAATGAAGGCTGACGGCGTCGAATATGAGGAACGCCTGGAGCGCATCCAGGATGTCACCTACGAAAAGCCGCTCGAGGACTTACTCGATGCCGCCTTCGACAAGTACTGCCAAGAAGTACCTTGGGCCAACGACTACCAGCTCTCGCCCAAGAGCGTCCTGCGCGACATGCTGGAGAGCGCGAGCGATTTTAAGGGCTATATCCAAAAGCTCGGCATCGCCCGCTCCGAGGGCATCCTGCTGCGCTACCTAGCCGAGGCCTACCGTTCCCTCGATCGCACCGTGCCCATTGAGAAACGCGATGAGCGCCTGCGCGACATCATTTCGTGGCTCGGCTTTGTGGTGCGCTCGGTGGACTCGAGCCTGGTGGACGAGTGGGAAAACGCCGGCAACCCGGCAGCCCTCGACGCCGCGCCACCGCAGGGCATCGACGAGGTCGTGGCGGACCGCCGTGGCTGCACGCTGTTGGTGCGCAACGCGCTCTTCCGCCGTGTGACCCTTGCCGCCCGCGAGCATGTGCGCGACCTAGGCGAGCTCGACGACGACTGGGGCATGAGCGAAATCCGCTGGCAAAAAGCCCTCGATGCCTACCACGAGCAGCACGAGGAAATCCTCACCGACGGCGACGCCCGCAGCTCCGCGATGTTCACCATCGACGAGAGCGACGAGAAGACCGATCACGTGTGGCACGTGCACCAGATTTTTGCCGACGAAGATGGCGACCACGACTTTGGCATCATGGGCGATGTCGATCTGGACGCCACGCAAGACGGCGGCGAGGCCATCTTCAAAAACTACCGCGTCGGCTTTATCGAGGATTTACTCGAGGACTAGCCGAGCACAATGGGCAAAACGAAGCGGGACCGCTGGCAACATCGCCAGCGGCCCCGCTTTTGCCTTATCCGCTATGCCCTACTCGGCATCCTCGACCTCATACGAATCTGCCTCGGCAGGCTCATCGCTCGCGTCTGTTGCACCCTCGCGCGCCTCGTCAAACGCCGCCTTCATGGTCTTGTTACCCCAGGTGAGCTTACGAATGGTAAGCTCATCGGCCTTGTTGTGGGCCAGACGCAGATTCTCGGTACTGCGACGCAGGTCATCCTTGGTCTTCTCGAGCTGCTTAATGGCAGCATCAATCTCCTTGATTGCCGACTCGAACTGCTTGCTCGCCAAGTTGTAGTTGCGCGAGAAGCCGTCCTTGAACTTCTCCATCTTGGCTTCGAAGTTTGTGACGTCGATATTCTGCTGTTTGTACTCCGCCAGTTCCTGCTTATAGCGAAGCGAACCCATAGCGGCGTTGCGAAGAAGTGTGATCATGGGAATAAAGAACTGCGGGCGAATCACGTACATCTTCTCATAGCGATAACTCACGTCCACGATGCCGGCATTGTAAAGCTCGCTCTCGGGCTCGAGCAGCGTGCAGAGCACCGCGTACTCACAGCCTTTCTGGCGACGATCGTGATCGAGTTTCTTAAAGAAGTCCTCGTTTTTATGCTTGGTCGCGGTCTCGTCGTTCTCGTTTTTCATCTCGAACATAATCGAAATGACCTCGTTGCCGCTCGCGTCGCACTCGCGGAAGATAAAGTCGCCCTTGGTACCCTCGGACGCATCGTTGTCTTTCTCGAAGTACGCGTTGGGAAACGCCGTCATGCGTAGACGGTTAAACTCGGTCTCGCAGTGCTGCTCGAGCGACTCGCCCACCATCTTGGTGGACAGGCGGACCTTCATGTCCTTAAGGCGCTCAATCTCTTCATCCTTATAGCGAATCAGGTCATCGCTCGCGCGCTTGGCCTGCGCAAGCTCGAGCTCATGCGCCGCCTTGGCCTGTTCCTCGCGAGAATCGCGCACCGCCAGCTCGCTCGCGAGCTTGGCACGTGCCTCATCGCGCTCTCGTTCCGCCGCAGCGACCGCCTCCGATAGGTTCATTTTGGCCGTCAGCTCCTGTTCGCGCAGCTGCGCGCGCAGGCCCTCGGCCTCCTGCTCAGACTGAGCCTTTGCGGCGGAAAACTTCTCTTGTACCTTCGCGCGGTAGTCAGCAAGCGCGCGCTCGGCCTCGCCGCGAGCGGCATCAAGCTCACGCTGTGACTCGGCCGTAGCAGCGGCAAGCGCCATCTCCTGGGCCTTGTCCGCCGCGGCAAGCCTGGCCTGCAGCTCGGCAATCTGGGCATCACGTGCAGCTAAATCGTTTTGAGCAGCATTGCGCGCCGAAGCCTCGGCAAGCTTGGCTTCGTCATCCTTGCGTCCCAGCTGCGCACGCAAATTGTCAATCTCGCGCTGAAGCTCGGCATTCTCCTTCTGCGCATCCGCACGGGCCTCAACAGCTGCACGCTGGCTTGCACTCTCGCGCTCCGCGGCAGCGCCCTCGAGCTTGACACGCAACTCGGCAAGCTCGGCATCGCGCTTGGCAACCTCTTGTGCCAGCTTCTGCTCCGCAGTGTTCTTCTGCTCGGCAAGCTGAGCGTTGCGCTGAGACTCTACCTTTTGCAAGGCAGCCGACAAACGCGAGCGCTCAAGCTCCAGCGCCTGCTCACCCTCGCGCTGGACTGCCTTCACACGCTCATCCAGGTCGCGCGAGAACTCGGCATCGCGCACCTGTTTGACGATATCCGCATAGCCGGACGCATCGACCTTAAAGACTTCGCCGCAATGCGGGCACTTGATCTCGTTCATAGCAGCTCCTCGATGGACGCAAATTTCAACCGCCTACACTCTACCGCGCCGCACGGACAAAAAAGACGCCGCCGCCATAATGGCAACGGCGCCAGAACCACCACAAAGGGGACAGGCACCTTTGTGGCGGTTTGTGTGGTGGTTCGAGCATTACAGTCCAAAGAAGCCCAGGATTTGATCCCGGCTTACGGGCTTGTACTCGTTGGCATCGAGACCGACATCGTAGCGAAAGATAGGGCGCTCGCGATCGCGGTTGCGCGCGTTGGTGCGGTCTCCCCTGCTGTGGATATGCCCGTGCAGCATGATGGCGCCACGCGCCTTGCCGTTCCAGCTGAGCATGGGGTAGTGGCTCATAACCAGACGATGGCCCTTGGCATAGCCAGGGGCAATCTCCAGGTAATCGCGCACGTCTTCCCAAATCTGCGGCGCGTCCGGATCTTCCCAGTCGCCGTCATGGTTACCGCGGATGAGCGTCACATTCTTGCATTCGATACGCTCGCGCAGGTGCACGGCATCCGCTAGGGGCAAACGATAGGTAAAGTCTCCCAGGATGTAGAGACGGTCATCCGCAGTCACGCACTCATTGATGACATCGATGACCTTGCGGTTCATCTCCTCGACCGAGCCAAACGGCCGGTCCATGTCGTGCAAGATATTCGTATCGCCCAGGTGCAGGTCGGCGGTAAACCACATCATCGTCTATGCCCTCATTTCGCAACGCGTTCAACTCGTGCTAAGTATACAGACGCAGCGATGCGGCGGTCATCCAAAGAGCCCACCGAACAGTCCGCGGCGGCGCTTGTCTTTCTTTTTCGAAGCGTCACTCTGAGCTTTCTTGTCCTGCCGTTTCTTACGATCCTGCTCCAACTCATCGTCGTCGAGTAGCAGATCCCACTCAAACGGATCGTCTGTCAGATCGAACTGGTCGTCGTCATCAAACATGGCCGCCTCCATTGCCGACTAGCGGGCATCCACCACATAGAGCCCAACGCGCACCTGATGCCACGGGCTGCGCTCGGGAGCGACCTGCTGCACGCGGGCCTCAAATACGTCCTCGTGGCCGTAATACATCATCAAGGACAGCGGGCCGACCTCGTTTCCCGGGACATAGCCAAGCTTGGTGTTGCCGTAATAGATCGCAACCGCCTCGGGGTCATGGGGATTATCGCGCTCGGCGCACAGCGTCAGTTTATCGCCCGCTTTAATATCGCCTAGGACCAAAGCGCCGTCGGCATATTGAAATCCTGCAATATGAAACGACAAAAGAACACGTGAAGGCTCGTACATGGCAACTCCCCTAACGGCCGGATAAACCGGCGCTTAACCTTATTGAGAAGTCTACGAACTCGTGCGGACACAAATTCATCCTGCCCGCGTCTTTCAATCGCTCGCCGCAACGCTTGCGAGACAGAGCGCTTGCAGATAAGATAAGGGTACGGATGGCACCCGTTGCAGCGGGTCTTGCCAACTCCGATACACGTTTTCATCGTGAGAAGTGGCCGTCTTCGCTTGCGCGGGGGCGGCTATTTCATTCGGCCGATAAACAGGCCGAGTTCGATAGCCGCGATTAACAACGCCAGTAACGAAATAACATCGCTTACGTTCATACCAATTCCCTTCTAAAGGGAGTTGGCCCATCCGCACCCCATAGCAGTAGTCTAACGTAAATTGCAGGTAATAGGAACACTTGTTCGTATTACCTGCCATTTCCTAATGCACAAACATGCGCACGAACTTGTGCTTCCAGCTTGCGTAGGGCGCATACCGAAACGGCACGTCCAGCCACGTTGCCTTGTTCACGATGCTCTTCTTGTGGCTAAACGCATCGAAGCTCTCGCGGCCATGGTACTGCCCCATACCGCTCGCACCCATGCCACCAAAGCCCATATGGCTCGTAGCCAAGTGCATAATCGTGTCGTTAACACAGCCGCCGCCAAAGGGCACGTAACGCACAAAGCGCTGCTGAACCGCGCGATCCTGGCTAAAGATATACAGGGCCAGCGGCGTCGGACGATCCGTAATAAACGTCTCGGCCTCGTCTAAGCTCTCAAACGTTAGCACCGGTAAGATGGGACCGAAAATCTCCTCCTGCATCACGGCGTCATCGGGGGACACACCGTCTAGAATCGTCGGCTCAATCTTGAGCGACGACTCGCGCGCCGTGCCTCCCAGCACAACCTTATCGGGGTCGATTAGCCCGCGTACACGCGCAAAATGCTTGGCGTTGACGATATGCCCGTAATCCTCGTTATCGAGCGGATGCTCGCCAAACATACGGCGGACCTCCTCCTTGATGAGGCCCAACAGCTCATCGTGCACGCGCGTATCGACCAGCAGGTAGTCGGGCGCCACGCAGGTCTGCCCCACGTTGAGCCATTTACCAAAGGCGATACGCCGTGCCGCGACCTTCAGGTTTGCCGTCGCATCCACGACACAGGGGCTCTTTCCGCCCAGCTCAAGCGTCACGGGCGTAAGGTTTTTACTCGCGCGCTCCATGACGAGCTTGCCAACCGGAACACTACCGGTAAAGAAGATCTTGTCCCAGCATTCATCGAGCAGCGCCTCATTCTCGGCGCGCCCGCCCTCGACAACCGTCACCAGGCACGGATCAAATGCCTCTTCACAGATTTGCTTGAGCACCGCGCTCGAAGCCGGCGCATAGGCGCTCGGCTTGATGACCACGGTATTACCTGCAGCGAGCGCGCCAGCGAGCGGCTCGAGCGTCAGCAAAAACGGATAGTTCCAGGGCGCCATGATGAGCGTAACGCCATAGGGCACGGCTTGTGTCTTGCACACACTAATAGCATTAGCGAGGTCACACGGACGCAGGCGCGGACGACTCCATCGAGCCATATGCGCAATCTGATGACGAATCTCGGAAAGCGACGTGCCGATCTCGCACATATATGCCTCGTCATGCGACTTACCCAAATCGGTCTTGAGCGCATGGGCGATATCGGTCTCGTGTGCCCGCACCGCCTCGCGCAGGCGCACGAGGACGCGACGTCGAGCATCGACATCAAACGTGGCGTGCGTCTTAAAATAGGCGCGCTGCTCGCCGACAATGCGCGCGATTTCCTCGGTATTCATGGACCCTCCTAGTTCTCGCCCTCAAACATACCACCTGCAACAACTTCGTACATATGCTCGAGCTCCAGGCGGTCCATCAAAAGCGGAACGGGATACAGGGGATTGGCCTCGGCGTCGGCATGGGCCGCCATTTGCGGAATATCGGAGCGGCGAATACCCGAGACATATTTGGGGATTCCCAGGGCCTCGTTCATGCGGTCGACCCAATCGATAAAGGCCTCGGCCGCAAGACTGTCCTGCGCGGTAGCCGGCGCAATGCCCGACATGCGAGCAAGATCGGCAAGCTTGGGGGCGGCGGCGTCACCATAAGCGCGAAGCATGTGCGGCAGGATGATCGCGTTGGCTAAACCGTGCGGAATTCCGTATCGGCCGCCCAGACTGTGCGCGATGGCATGCACATATCCGACATAGGAGCGGGTAAACGCAACGCCCGCCTTATACGCCGCCGAAAGCATATTGCGACGCGCACGCATGTCGTCGCCATGCTCATAGGCCTCGAGCAAATTGTCGTGGATGAGCTGCACCGCCTGTCGCGCCATCTTACGCGTATAGGGCGTGGTGCTTCGCCCGATAAAGGCCTCGACGGCATGCGTCAGGGCGTCCATACCCGTCTGCCCCGTAATGGAGGCGGGCAGACCGCGCGTAAACTCGGGGTCGTGCACCGCAAAGCGCGGGATAAGCACAAAGTCGTTAATGGGGTACTTGTAGTGCGTCTCGTCATCGGTGATAACCGCCGCGAGCGTGACCTCGCTTCCCGTGCCTGCCGTAGTGGGAACGGCGATAAGCAGCGGCAGGCGACGATGAATCCGCAGCAGGCCGCGCATCTTGTTGATGGGCTTGCTTGGCTGCGTGATGCGTGCACCCACGCCCTTGGCGCAGTCCATGGCCGATCCTCCGCCAAAACCGATAATGGCCTGGCAGGCGCTCTCTCGATACAGGGACGCCGCTTCTTCCACGTTTGAAACCGTGGGGTTTGCACGCGTTTCGGCATAGACCGTAACGGCAATCCCCTGAGCCGTAAGCGCGCGCTCGAGTGATGCCGTGAGCCCCAAACGTGCAATACCAGGGTCTGTCACGATAAGGACCTTCTGGATCGAGCGCTTTTGAAGCACCGCGGGCACATCCTCGGCATGCTCCAAAATGCGTGGCTCGGTATAGGGCAGGATCGGCAATGCAATGCGAAAAACCGTCTGATATGTTCGGCACCAGGCACGACGGGCTAGATGCATAAAGGAAACTCCTTCATTTGTTGATAGGTCAACATTTGCTCGCCCGATTGTACTCAGCAGAGATCGCAGACGGCCTCCCAATCGTTAATCAATCAACATCTTCATATCTCAAAATTGTTTTATTAAAAATCATTCCTAATAGGCTTCACATTTGGTTGCATTTATGGATAATAGAACTCGTCAAGACGCACGTCCGGAGAGGGCCCTTACGGGACCGGACGAGCGCACAATCGCCATCGATCGAAAGGATCGAATCATGAAGTTTGTTTGCCCCGTTTGCGGTTATGTGGAAGAGTTCGACGGCGACCAGCTGCCCGAGGATTTTAAGTGCCCCCAGTGCGGCGTTCCCGGTTCTCGCTTCCTGAAGCAGGAGGAGGGCCAGCTCGAGTGGGCTGCCGAGCACGTCGTGGGCGTCGCCAAGATGGAGGGCGTCTCCGAGGACATCGTTGCCGACCTGCGCGCCAACTTTGAGGGCGAGTGCTCCGAGGTCGGTATGTACCTGGCCATGGCTCGCGTCGCTCATCGCGAGGGCTACCCCGAGATCGGCCTGTACTGGGAGAAGGCTGCCCACGAGGAGGCCGAGCACGCCGCCAAGTTCGCTGAGCTCCTGGGCGAGGTCGTGACCGACTCCACCAAGAAGAACCTCGAGATGCGCGTTGAGGCCGAGAACGGCGCCACCGCCGGCAAGACTGATCTTGCCAAGCGCGCCAAGGCCGCTGGCCTCGATGCCATCCACGACACCGTCCACGAGATGGCTCGCGACGAGGCTCGTCACGGCAAGGCTTTCGCCGGCCTGCTCAAGCGCTACTTTGGCTAAGCCAGCCGCCTGAGAGACAATCTCTAGCTCGATAAGGCCCGGACCGCATGGTTCGGGCCTTTTTATGTCTCGAGGACTCATTAACGCCCTGAAATAGGACCGCCTTCGGCATCGGTTGCTCGTCAAAAACTAAGTGAGTAGACTTTTTGGAACTTGCCGAGCACACCATCCATATTGCTTTATAAAGCCGCAGGTAAATGACTTGTTACCAAACGGCCTGGTCGCCAAAGTGCCAAAAGTCTACTCACTTAGAACCGCAGCCGTCCACGATCGAGCTGTTTTGTGTCTAACGGGCATCTTCCCGTCGATTACTCCCAATTTTGTCCAGTCAACGAATAGTTCAGACCGGAGTAATGTCTCAGCCCTTTGCTCATCTGAGCTTTTATCACGATATTCAGCATCGAGCATCCTGCATACGGCCTTAACGATCGCGCGGAATCTATCCTCATCGGATATCTGTCTGTGTGTCAGGAGAAGTACATCGTAGCCCATGGCCTGAAGCGCCGTCATGCGGTCTGCGTCACGCAAGCCATCCCCTACTCGTCCGTGCGAGGCCTTTCCCTGACATTCAATGGCCACCTGTCGCCTGCCGTCCGGCGAAGACAGAAGTAGATCGATATACACACGGGACTTTCCCACAATCGCTCGAGCACTTGTGCTTAACGTCACTTCGACATTGAGCTCTATACCGCAAAACCCTTCGCCTCCCAGGGCTCGCGGCAGCCCGAGCAACAAATGCGCCTCGACCTCAAAAGGCGACGCGGCACCCAATGGGACGAGTTGCGATACCGCCATAAATCTATTGCCGTAACGCATCCCGCAAACATCTGAACAAAAACGGTCAAGGTCTCTGCCCAAAACCAAAGCGTCTCGACGCCATAAATTTGAAGTGGCGCCGTCCTCGGACGGGCAGCGCACCCAACCGAACGTTGTCGAAATCGCGCCCGAATCAATTGCACGTGAAAGCTCCGCCTCGAGTGCCGCCGGCAGAGCACACACCGCAAACAGGCCGCACATCTCCGCCAACACAAAAAGAAGCTGAAGATCCGTCAGATGCCGCGACATGATGAATGCCGTCAGTAGAGGAGACGTAATCAAAAATCCATGCTCCGTTTCCAGCACAGATTCCCTGGGGGCTCACCAAGAAACAGCCGCTGTCTAATGCTGGCAGGACAAGTCCGTTTGTTTCTCGTCCGAACCAATGTATACAACGGAAAGCCGAGCGCAACCGCAGCCGTCGGGTTACGGGCGAGGTCATATCGCTGCCGGTCTTCTTCCGGCCGTGGAAGCGGCGGACACAAAGCGCGGACCTGAGGAGGCAAACGCCAGTATCTAAAAGCCGATATGTCACAAAGTAAATCCTTCATAGGCACAGGAAAACACGAATTTCAACCCAGCCTGTCTCACATTGGGGCAAACGCACCAAAAATGGCACCGAACGGACTGTTAAGTTTTCAACAGCCCTCCCCAACTGGCCAAAAGCTTGCCAAAAGCTGGACGAAGCCCTGTTGAAAACCCCATTTTTTCTTATGCAGAAACTTTGCGCGGCAAGTGAGTAGGCTTTTTTAACATCCCGAGCAGGCCGGTCATCCTGCTTTTCAAAACCGCAGGTAGATAGCTTGTTACAAAACTGCCTGGTCGCCAAAGTTCCAAAGGTCTACTCACTTAGGTTGCAGAGTGCTCCCATTAGCTGCAATTCCAAGGTATTAAGCACTTTTGGACTCAAATCGTCATACTGAACAAGAATTTGACTTGAGTTTTCAGGGACAGATGCGCCATCGGCACACCAATAGCAGTCACTGACATCGACGAACGGGATACCCGAGCGCGTGAGGGCCCGCACAAAAGAGCTTCCACCCGCTCCGCGCTCTGCAGCCACGGTGCAGTAAAGGCCCGCGTCTGCATGCTCAATCGAGACCTCCCCTGCCGGGAACGCTTTCCGTACAAGCGCCGCCAGGCCATCGCGCGCCTCGCGAGCGCGCACGCGCACGCGGTTCACATGTCGCTCGTAATCACCCGATTCCAGCAAACGAGCCAAAGCGACCTGGTCAACAGAGCTCACCGATGAGGCGTAAAAACCAAGGTTGTGCCTAAACCGCTCCATCAGCTCATCGGGCAACACCATGTACGCTAGACGCAACGCCGATGAAAGGCTCTTCGAAAATGTGTTGGTATAGATAACCGACTGGGCGGCGTCGATTGACGCGAGCGCGGGAATCGGCTTGCCGGCAAGGCGAAACTCACAATCGAAGTCGTCTTCGATGAGATACCGGCCCGGCTGCTCGGCTGCCCAGCTGAGCAGCGCGTAGCGACGCGCAATGCTCGTCACAAGGCCGGTCGGATACTGATGGGACGGCATCAGGTGAAGGACATCGGTCCCGCTTTTCTGCAGAGTGCTCAAGTCCACGCCCTCATCATCCAACGGGATATGTCGAACTTTGCAGCCCATAGCCTGATAGATGCGCGTCAGGCGCAAATAGCCCGGGTCCTCAACGGCATACACCCTGTCGGCTCCAAGCAGCTGAACCAACATGGTATCGAGCAGCTGGGCGCCCGCACCGATAACAATGTTGTTGGGGTCGACATTCATACCCCTTGTCCCGCGCAGGTGGTGAGCGATTGCGCGTCGTAGCCGAGCGGTGCCCTGTGCCGGTGCGGGTGAGAAGATTTCGCGCTCATCTTCGGATGCCAGCGTCGCCCGCAGTGCGCTTTGCCAAAGCCGCGCCGCCTCCAAAGCGGAAGGAGAAAGTGCATCGAATCGCTCGACCTGTCCGTTGACATCATGCGCGCTGGGGCCCACAGAGACGGCATCTCGGTCGATGTTCCCCGTAGCCAAAGGCAAAACCGGTGCATCCGGAAGCTCACAAGCGTAGTAGCCACGACGCGGCTTTGAGCAAATATAGCCCTCGGCAAGTAACTGGCTATATGCATTCTCGATGGTAATGACACTGATTCCCAGATGACTGGCAAAGGCGCGCTTAGACGGCAAGTGCTCCCCCGCCGCAATGCGTCCAGCTACGATATCATCTCGAATTTGCTGGTAAACATACTCATAGAGCGATGCTCCGCCGCGTTTTTCCAAATTGTAGTCAAGCATGAGCCTATCACCTGACCTTATTAAGTCATTCAATCTGGTATTAGTCTGACCTTGTCATTATCTCGAAATCTGAGTATTTCGCCATACCCAGCTCCCCGATAGGATGTTCCGTCAAGCAATGCACATGCCAACCAAGGGAGCAACCATGGCAGAACAGACCAGCAAGGCCGATCGCGTCAAACTCAATCGCGAGCTCGCGCAGATGCTCAAGGGCGGCGTCATCATGGACGTCACCACGCCCGAGCAGGCACGCATCGCCGAGGAGGCGGGCGCCTGCGCCGTCATGGCACTCGAGCGCATCCCGGCCGACATCCGTGCCGCAGGCGGCGTCTCGCGCATGAGCGACCCCAAGATGATCAAGGGCATCCAAGAGGCCGTCTCCATCCCCGTCATGGCCAAGTGCCGCATCGGTCACATCGTCGAGGCGCAGGTCCTTCAGGCCATCGATATCGACTACATCGATGAGTCCGAGGTTCTCTCCCCCGCCGACGATGTCTACCACATCGACAAAACCCAGTTTGACGTCCCGTTTGTCTGCGGTGCCCGCGACCTGGGCGAGGCGCTGCGCCGTGTTGCCGAGGGCGCCACGATGATTCGTACCAAGGGCGAGCCGGGCACGGGCGACGTCGTCCAGGCTGTGCGCCACATGCGCAAGATCCAAAAGCAGATCCGCGACGTTGTTGCCCTGCGTGACGACGAGCTCTTTGAGGCTGCCAAGCAGCTGCAGGTTCCGGTCGAGCTGGTGCGCGATGTCCACGCCACGGGCAAGCTTCCCGTCGTGAACTTTGCCGCCGGCGGCGTAGCAACCCCCGCCGACGCCGCGCTGATGATGCAGCTGGGTGCCGAAGGTGTCTTTGTGGGCTCGGGCATCTTTAAGAGCGGCGACCCGGCCAAGCGCGCCGCCGCCATCGTCAAGGCCGTGGCAAACTTCACCGATGCCAAGCTCATCGCCGAGCTTTCGGAGGACCTGGGCGAGGCCATGGTCGGCATCAACGCCGACGAGATTGAAATCATCATGGAGGAGCGCGGACGCTAGTCCAGCAGAAAGGATCGCGCATGAGCGATTACGCAGACCAGACGGTCGCCGTGCTGGCGGTCCAAGGTGCTTTTGCCGAGCACGAGGCGAGGCTGTCCGAGCTGGGCGCACACTGTATTGAGCTGAGGCAGGCGGCCGATTTGCAGCAGGACTTTGACCGTCTAGTACTTCCCGGCGGCGAGTCTACCGTTCAAGGGAAGCTGCTAGATGAGTTGGGCATGCTCGAGGAGCTTCGCACCCGCATTGTTGAAGGCATGCCCGTCCTGGGCACCTGCGCCGGCCTGATTCTGCTGGCTCACGACCTTGCCGCCCATGACGATAAGGGCACGCCGCGCCTGGCAACCATGGATGTGCTCGTTGAGCGCAATGCCTACGGCAGGCAGCTCGGCAGTTTTCGAACCAAGGGGCAGGTAGCTGGCATCGACGGTGAAGTGCCGCTGACGTTTATCCGCGCGCCCCGCATCGTCGAGGTCCACGGCGACGCAAAGGCCTTAGCGAAAGTCGACGGCCGTATCGTCGCCGCGCGCCAGGGCAACCAGCTCGGCGTAACCTTCCACCCCGAACTCGACGAAGACACCCGCCTCCACGAACTGTTCCTACAAATGTAGGCAGAACAGAAACGAGAGTGGATAATCTCCCACTTTGAGCCTGAATGCGAGCCCAAACTGGGAGATTATCCACTCTCATGCTATGTAGTCGTTGGGGACGTTCTTGAATGACTAGTCAAACAAGAACGTCCCCAACGACTAGTCATTTAAGAACGTCCCCAATGACTAC
>CABULX010000004.1 GCA_902492545.1 uncultured Collinsella sp.
GCCGACGGGCTTCATGGCGCCAAAGCGAATGGCGTCCTTGCCGGTGCGCGCAACCTCCTCGGCAGGCTGGCAGGCCTGGAACAGATCGCCGCCCTCAAAGTCCTTGAGCACCACGCGGTCGGCCGTGGTGAGCGCCTCGATAAAGGCCTCGTACTCCTCCTTGTTGAGCGGAGCGTTGAGATAGTCGCCGCTCCCCTGCTCCTCGTAGCGCGACTGCGAGAACAGCACGTCCATATCGAGCGTGGAGGCATCGACGATCGGCGCCGCGGCATCGAAGAACGCAAGGGCGTCGCCACCGACGAGCTTCATGACCTCTTCGCTCAGCGCCGGTGAACACAGCGGGCCCGCGGCAATGACCACGTGACCCTCGGGAATCTGCGTGACCTCGCCGTGCACGACCTCGATATTGGGACGAGCGGCAACCTCGGCCTCGACAAGCTCGGAAAACTTGACGCGGTCGACCGCCAGGGCACCGCCGGCGGGAACAGCCGCGCGATGGGCGCAATCGAGCAGGACTGAACCCATGCGCTCAAGCTCAGCTTTCAGCAAACCAGCCGCGGAATCCGGACGGGTCGACTTAAACGAATTGGAGCAGACGAGCTCTGCCAGATGATCGGTATGGTGGGCCGGGGAGCTCACCTGGGGGCGCATCTCGCACAGCTTTACGGCAAACCCGCGGTCTGCAAGCTGGATCGCGCACTCCGAACCCGCCAGACCGCCACCGATAACCGTCACCTGATCGAACTGCATCTGCAAACACCTTTCTAATTGACACGTTTTCCATTGTGACCGAAGGGTGTCTGGGCGTGAAGGGCAAACTTGGAGGGCGCATACCTTCCATCCATCATGCGCTCGATAAGGCCCTCGAGTTCAAGCGAACCCAAGAGTTTGAGTACGCCGACAGCATCGAGCGAGACGAGCGCCGCAATGTCGTCGACCTTGAGTGGAGAGGCGATGAGCGCATGCATCACGGTCTGCTGCGTTGGATCCAGGTCGGCAATGCCGGGAGCATCGGGGCGCGAGTAGCGCAGGGTGCCGTAGATGCGTGAGATAGCCATCTCGATAGATTCCTCGTCGATGATGCAGCAGGCACCGTTCGCAATGAGGTAATTCGTGCCACGCGACTCGGGCGATAGGATCGACCCCGGCACGGCAAGAAGTTCGCGCCCCAAATCCATAGCAGCCTCGGCTGTGGAAAACGTCCCAGAAGGCATACCCGCCTCGGATACAAAGAGGGCTTGCGACAGGGCCGCGATTACGCGATTGCGGCGCGGAAAGGCGAACTTGCGCGGACCCATGCCCCACGGAGAGATCGACACGACCGCGCCACCCGTATCAAGCGTGCGCGTAATCAGCCCCGCGCTCGAACGCGGGTAGACCACGTCGGCGCCCGTCCCCAGCACCACAACGTGTTTGCCGCCGGCGTTGACCGCAGCCCAACCCGAGGCCTGGTCACAACCGACCGCACCGCCCGAAACTACCGTCACTCCCGCCTCAACCGCCACCTTCGCCGCAAGCTCTGCCACGGCAAGACCATACGGCGAGGCCTTTCGCGCACCGATGATGGAGAGCGCGGGCGTCGAAAGCGCCTCGGGGTTGCCGCGCACATAGAGCGTCTGAGGTACATCAGAAAGCTCCAAAACGGTCTCGGGATACAACGCGTCACCTGGATGCAGCTCGAAGGTCCCCTCAGCCATCATTGGTCCCTCCTTCCCTGGTACATCGCCGCCTCGAGCACGTGGTCCTGCGTCACCTGCTCGCTCTCGGCGACATCTGCGATCGTGCGCGCAATGCGAACAAGGCGCACGATGCCACGCCCTGTGAGATGCGTGCGCTTCGACAGGCCGAGCACACACTTCTCCGCCGCATCATCGAGCTCAAAGGTCGAAACGACGCCGTCAATGGACCGTGTCTCGTCATCCTCGGCCTCGGCATCCGCATCGTCCATGCGGGATTCGCGCCAAGCGCGAAAGGCGCGACCGCGCACAACGTAGTCACGTAACTCGGCCGACGACATGCCCTCCGCACCCTCGATAATCACTTGAGGGTCGGGACGGGTCACATCAATCATCATGTCGATACGGTCGGCCAAAGGACCGCGCAGTTTAGACCGATAGCGCTCGACCATCGCCGCCGAGCAGCGGCATGGCACCTCACGGTCGCCCAAAAAGCCGCAGGGGCAGGGATTGCTCGCAGCGAGCAGCTGAAAGCGCGACGGGAAGGTAAAGGCCCCGTCGACGCGTACGATCCTCACATAACCGCGTTCGATGGGCTGACGCAGCGTCTGCAGTACGCCCGTGGGAAACTCGGCAAGCTCGTCCAAAAATAGCACGCCGCCATGAGCAAGGCTGATCTCACCCGGGTGCACCGGGCGCCCACCGCCGATAAGGCCTGCGGTCGAAATACTGTGATGGGGACTGCGGAAGGGGCGGTGCCCCGCCAACAAGCCATCAATGTTCTCACCCAAAACCGAATGGATGCACAGTGCCTCCTGCTGATCCTCAACGGAAAGCTCGGGCAGGATGCCGGTCATACGGCGTGCGAGCATCGTCTTGCCCGATCCCGGAGACCCGATCATGAGCAAGCCGAGTTCTCCTGCCGCCGCAAGCGCCATGCCGCGTTTAGCGACTTCCTGCCCCAGCACGTCTGCATAGTCGAGCTCGGGCTCAAAGGTCGCCTCGACACCCTCGGAATCCAAGTAGTGCCGTGCGGCATCGCCCATGCCGTGAGCAAGCTGAGACAGATGGTCGATAAAGCCGCAATCCACGCCCGCGAGTGGCACATGCTGGTCGGACCTGCCGGCGATAAAAGACAGCCCCATGTCGCGAGCCAATAGCTGAAACGCCACCTCGCCTTTGACAGGAAGCACCGTGCCGTCCAAGCCGAGCTCGCCGGCGATAAGACAACGATCGAGGTTGTCGCGGGGAATCTGACCATCGGCCGCTAGAACCGCGATGGCGATGGGCAGATCAAAGCCGCTACCGGTCTTGCGAATATCGCCGGGCGCCAGATTGACCGTAATGCCCGAGCGCGGGATCTCAAAGCCGGCCGAGCGCATCGCACAGCGAATACGACCACGTGACTCCATCACCTCCATACTCGGAATACCGAGCATCTGAATGCCCGGAACGCCACCGGCAAGCGAGACCTCGACCGTGACGGGAATCGCCTCGACGCCGCGGATGCAGGCCGCGTGAACGGCAAACGTCTCGAACGCCATCACGACACCTGCCAATCGAACGCGTTGTACTGATGCTCGATCTCGGCGATATGCCCGCCGCGAATGGTGACACCCACTGCATCGAAGCGGATCGCCTTGAGCGGATAGTGCTCCATGAGATAGCAACTTGCGATACGGCGATACCGACGCTGCTTTTGGGCATCCACGGCCTCCTCGGGAAAGACCCGCGTGGTGCAATCCAGGGCGACGCGCCTGGTCTTGACCTCAGCCATCACCACGACATCGTCAAGCTCATCGAGCAACACCAGGTCGGCCTCGCCCTCAGTGCAACGATAGCCCTGCTCCAGCAAGGTGTAGCCGCGCTCGTTAAAGTAGTCGATGGTGATCAGCTCGCCCAGCATGCCCAGCTCGCGAGGACTGAGCCCCTTGATAAACTCGGGCGTCATCGCCCCGCAGTCGAGCTCGCCGTTTTCCCAACGCTCCTTGAGCTGCTGCGTCTTGCTCTTTTTGCTTGCGGCACTCATGGGGTCTCCTTTCCAGCACACTGCATTGCCCCGATGATGAGGGCACCTTTCATGCGGGTAAGTACCGGAAGCAAACCAAAAGCTGACCAAATGCCGTCAAAAAACGGGCCGTACGCAGCAATGTTGTTGCATACGGCCCGCTACCAGCAGGTTTATAGAATCCCAAAGGTCCCTGTCTCCACAATTGACCTAGAAAAGGCGCTCAGTCTGCAGAAAGTTTCCGCAAAAGCTCACGCGGTGCAGCGGACAAAGTCCATGTTTGCGAATGGCCTCGATGTGCTCGGGACTCGCATAGCCCTTCGACTCGGCCAGATGGTACTCGGGATACTCGGCATCGTACTCGACCATCATCTCGTCACGCGTGACCTTGGCAATGATGGACGCCGCGGCGATGCAGGCGATTTTGGCATCGCCCTTCACCACATCGCGCTCGTTAGGAACGGCGCCCAGGGGGTTGCCGTCCATGAGGACGCAATCAGGCTCGAGCCCCGTATCGGCCACCGCACCCGCGACGGCGGTACGGATAGCGCGGGCCATACCCATCTCATCGATATCCGCAGGCGCGATATGGCAAAAACCAATCGCCGTCGCGACCTCGGCAATCTTCACCGAGAGCAGCTCGCGACGCGCCGGCGTAAGCTTTTTGGAATCGTTGATACCCCAGACGCGCGGCTCCATGGGAAGGCACACGGCACACACCGTCAGGGGACCGGCCACCGATCCGCGACCCACCTCGTCGACACCAACGACCACCCCATCGCCGCCAAGCTCATGCATAAGCTCGTACATGCCATTGACGCGCTCGCGCTCGGCAAGTTCCTTGGCATGGCGCTTAAGAGCACGCTCGCGAGCCTTGATCACCTGCTGGCGCGGGTCCTCGCGATAATGCTCCACGAGGGCGGGGATCTCCTCAAACGTTGCGCTCGCCAGCTCTCCGGCAACCTGCGATGCCGAAACCGAGCTCGTCATATTGGCCATACCAGGCCCTCCTTGCATGCAAATCAGATAAAAAGAAGGGCCACCCGAAGGTGGCCCTTGTGTCCAAACGAGTGGACAGACGCTGCGATCTTCTTAGCGCTTCTCGGGGATGCGAGCAGCCTTGCCCACCTTGTCGCGGAGGTAGTACAGCTTGGCGCGACGGACGCGACCATGACGAACGACCTCGAGCTTGGCGATCTTGGGGCTGTGAAGCGGGAAGGTACGCTCAACACCGACACCGAAGGACATCTTGCGGACGGTGAAGGTCTCGCGGGCACCGGCGCCGGCCATGCGGATGACGTCGCCCTGGAAGACCTGGATGCGCTCGCGGTCGCCTTCCTTAATGCGGTAGTGAACCTTGACGTTGTCGGCGACGCGAACCTGAGGAATGTCCTCGCGGATCTGCTGACGCTCGATTGCGCGGATGTAATCCATGTGCAATTCCTTACTCTTCTAGAGGTGCCGTACCACTCTGGCCGGCACGTAGTTGAACAAACGTATTCGAGTATACACGCGCGGGTTTCTGCTGCAAGAACAATTTTTTACGCAGACAAAAAGACAAAACCCGCACATGATAACCGCCCGTCTCACGAATGAGACGGGCGGCATGAAGGGGGCTACGCTAGGCGTCTAAACCCAAAACGTTAGGCGGAACGCTTGGCCTCGAGCTTGGCCTGAGCGGCAGCCAGGCGTGCGAGGGGCACGCGGTAGGGCGAGCAGGACACGTAGTCCACGTCGGCCACGTTAAACAGGCCCTTGATGGACTTGGGGTCGCCACCGTGCTCACCGCACACGCCAAAGTGCATGTCGGGGTTGGTGGCGCGGCCCTTCTCGACGGCCAAGCGCACCAGTTCGAGTACCGCCGTGTCGATGGTCTCGAAGGGATTGTCCTCCAAGATCTTCTTATGCATGTACAGCGGGATGAACTTAGCCTCGGCGTCGTCACGCGAGAAACCGAAGGTCGTCTGGGTGAGGTCGTTGGTGCCAAAGCAGAAGAAGTCTGCGTAATGGGCGATCTCGTCGGCGACCATGCAGGCGCGCGGCAGCTCGAGCATCGTGCCCACGGGAATATTGAGCTCGACGCCCTCTTCGTCGGAAACCTCTGCGATCACGCGCTCGATAACCTCGCGGGTCTGGACATGCTCCGCCGTGATGGAAACGAGCGGAACCATGATCTCGGGGCGCGGGTCGACGCCTTCCTTGATGAGGCGGGCAGCAGCCGTGGCGACGGCGCGAACCTGCATGAGCGGCAAATCGCTAAAGACGACGGACAGGCGCACACCACGCAGGCCGAGCATCGGGTTGGACTCGACCATGCCGTCGATACGACGCAGGCGGGCACGCAGGACGGCAAGCTCTTCCTCGCTGGCGCCAGCGGCTTCCTTCTTGGTGATGGCGACCTCAAGCTCGCGAGGATTATCCAGGAACTCATGAAGCGGCGGATCGAGCAGGCGAACGACCACATCGCGACCGGACATGGTCTTAAACATCGCCAGGAAGTCCTCGGTCTGAACCTTGAGCAGGTCGGCCAGGGCCTGCCGCTTCACGGCCTCATCGTCAGACAGGATAAAGCTCTGGATGATGTTCTTGCGATCGCCCAGGAACATGTGCTCGGTGCGGCACAGGCCAATAGCCTCGGCGCCAAACTCGAGGGCGAGCTCGGCATCCTCGGGATTGTCGGCGTTGACGCGCACATGGTTGGCATGGCCACAGGTCTCGTCCAGGCGAATCTCGTCGGCCCAGGACAGGATGGTGTCCAGGTCGCCGGTAAGCTCGGCGGAGACCAGGTCGACGGGACCGTCGACGACGATGCCCTGGGTACCGTCGATGGAGATAACGTCGCCCTCGTGCAGCACGCGGTCGCTGCCCTCGATGCGCACGACCTTCTCGGCGGCGTCGATATGGAAGCGCTCAACGCCACAGACGCAGGGCGTACCCATGCCGCGGGCGATAACGGCGGCATGGCTTGTCTTGCCACCGTGGCTGGTCAGGATGCCCTCGGCGGCGACCATGCCCTTCAAGTCATCGGGGTTGGTCTCCCAGCGAACCAAAATGACCTTGCGGCCCTCGGCGGAACGCGTGACGGCGTCGTCGCTCGAGAACACGACCTCGCCCACGGCGGCACCGGGGCTGGCATTAAGACCGCTGGCCAGCGCCTCGTACTTCTTGGAGGCGTCAAACTGCGGGTGCAGGAGCTGGTCGAGTTGCGCGGGGTCGATGCGGCTCACGGCCTCTTCGCGAGTGATCAGGCCTTCCTCGACCATTTCGATAGCGATGCGCAGGGCGGCGGTGGCGGTGCGCTTGCCCACGCGGGTCTGGAGCATCCAGAGCTTGCCCTGCTCGATGGTGAACTCGATATCGCACATATCGCGGTAATGATCCTCGAGCGTCAGGAACACGCGCTCGAGCTCCTCACCTGCGGACTCGAGCCCCGGGGTGGTCTTGAGGTCGGCGATGGGCTCGGTGTTGCGGATACCGGCGACGACGTCCTCGCCCTGGGCATTAACCAAAAAGTCACCGTAGAACTCCTTGGTGCCGTCGGCCGGATTACGCGTAAAGGCGACGCCCGTCGCAGAGGTCTCGCCCTTGTTGCCAAAGGCCATGGCCTGCACGTTGACGGCGGTGCCGAGGTCGTCGGAAATGCCATGCTGTTTGCGGTAGATGCAGGCACGCTCGTTCATCCAGCTGCCAAAGACGGCCTGGATGGCAAGACGCAGCTGAAGCTCCGGATCGTGCGGGAAGACGGGCTTGCCGTCAGCGATCTCGAGCTCGGGATACAGGGAGGCATCGACGTTCTCGGAGAAGATCCCCTTGAAGGTCTCGACGAGCTCCTGCAGATCCTCGGCCGAAAGCTCGGAGTCGACGCGGACACCGGCGACCAGGCGTGCCTGGGTCAGCGCGTTCTCGAACAGGTCGGCGTCAACACCCATAACGACGTTGGAAAACATCTGGATAAAGCGGCGGTAGCTATCCCAGGCAAAACGCGGGTTCTGCGTCTGCGCGATGAGGCCCTGGACGGAATCGTCATTGAGGCCCAAGTTGAGGACCGTGTCCATCATACCGGGCATGGAGAACGGAGCGCCCGAGCGAACCGACACGAGCAGCGGATCGGAGGCGTCGCCGAGCTTCTTGCCGCAGCGGGCCTCGAGGTCCGCCTCGGCAGCAACGATCTCATCGAGTGCGCCCCCGGGCCACACGTTGCCGGCACCGGAGTACTCGACGCAAGTCTGGCAGGTAATGGTAAAGCCACCGGGAACCGGCAGGCCGATGCGGCTCATCTCGGCAAGGTTTGCGCCCTTGCCGCCAAGCACGAAGTTCATGGACTTGTCGCCCTCAGTGACACAGGTGCCCTGGGCGTCGGTTCCAAAACGGAAAACCCTCTTGCAATCGCTCACGATACTTCCCCTTCCATGCACTTTCGCGCACGACCGTGGTGACGAATCGACCCGCCGGATGCGAGCCGTGAGGGTACTATACGGCGGGCATTGAGCGGGCTTGCGCAGAGGGCGCGGGGGTTGGTAAACGTGGTAAATATGGCGGTAAACGGTAGGTAAAGGTGGTTACCTTATGAAGATACCAATGCAGGAAGCTTACAGGTCAAATGCCAGTTTCTTGCTAAATCGCTTTACCAATATCGTGCATTATTTTTAGCTAGTCTTATATAGACGGGCATTTTAGCTACCCCAATGAGCTAGCTTTGCTGGGCTCGGCGGGCGGCGCGGCGGGCGCGGACTTCTTGGATTTCCTCCAAGTGGCTAATGATCTCGGAGGCGCTCTCCTCGATCGCCTTGCCATCGGTACGCACCACAAAGCAGCCTAGGCGCTTCATGAGGGCACGGGCTTCCTCGAGCTCGCTGCGCACACTCTCGGGCTCGGCATAGGAGCCGGCAACGGCACGGGCGTAATCATCGCCCAAGCGGCTATCGCGAATCTCAGAAATAACGTCGACGGTCGAAATCAGGCCGAACAGGCGCATCGGGTCAACCTCGTAAATCGACTTCGGCGGCTCCATGCCATGGGCCAACGGAACATTGGCAACCTTGTAACCCTGATAGGCCAAATACATCGACAGCGGCGTCTTGGACGTGCGGGATACGCCCAGCAGCACGATATCGGCTCCCGAAAGGTCGTCGCAGCCGCGTCCATCATCGTGCTCAACGAAATACTCCATGGCCTCGATACGATGGAAATAGCGGTCATCAGTCTTGTGAATCACGCCGGCAACGCCCTTTGGCGACACACCGATGAGCGACGACAGCACGGCGAGCGTCGGGCCTATCAGGTCGACCGAACGGATATGCAGCATACCCAGGTAATCGAGCACGCGGGCGCGAAGCGCCGGATCGACAATGGTGTGGAACACGGCGATATCGCGATGGTCCGCATCGACACGCGGCCCCACAAATGACTTGACCTGCTCCACGGAGGTCACCTTGGGCAGGCGCAAAACGCGAAAAGCCCCTTCATCAAATTGCCCGGACGCCGCAAGCACCACCTCACAAGCGGTATCACCGAGCGAGTCGGAGATAACGATGACGGTGGGACGAGCGGTGACCGGGCAATCCATGCGGGGCTCCTTTTGCGCTTACGCGCAGGCTGGCTTACTTTTTGCGGGCAAGCTCACCGATGTTGGCAATGCCGGAGAAAACGGCCTCGAAGCGGTTGAGCAGCTTAAGGCGATTATCGCGGAGCTGCTCGTCCTTGTCCATGACCATAACCTCGTCGAAGAAACAGTCGATGGGCGCGCGCAGGGCGGCGAGGGCGGCAAATGCGGCCGGGTAGTCCTCGGCAGCAAGGGAGGCATCGACAGCGGTCTGAGCGGCCTCAGAGGCATCGGCAAGCGCGAGCTCGACCTCGCCCATCAGGCTGCGGTCGTACTCCACGCCCAGCTCGGGCTTGGAGATATGCGCGGCGCGAGCATAGGCGGTCGCAAGATTGTCGAACGTCTCGGCGTCGTTCTTGCGGGCCTCGTCGAGGGCGGCGCAGCGGGCGAAGAAGACGGACGGAGCGATGATGTGCACCGCAGAGACGGCGGCAACGGTATCGGCCGGGATCTTTTCGTCGCGGGCCATGCTCACCAGGCGGCCATGGAAGAAGTCACGAACCTGCTGGGCGACCTCGGCGGCGTCGAACTCAATGCCCTGCTCACTGTAGAGCTCAAGGGCGAAGTCGATCAGCGACGTGGGGTCGATCGGCAGGCGGTCGCGCAGGATGTTGATGATGCCGATAGCGGCACGACGCAGCGCGTAGGGGTCCGAAGAGCCGGTCGGGGGCTCGCCGATGGCAAAGATACCGGCGATGGTATCGAGCTTATCGGCGCAGGCCACGATGCAGCCAGCGGTGCCCTCGGGCAGCTCGTCACCGGCAAAGCGGGGACGATAGTGATCGCGAATAGCATGAGCGACCTCGTCGTTCTCCCCCATCGCGGTCGCATAATAACCGCCCATCACGCCCTGCTGGCTCGTGAACTCGACGACGGCGTTAGACACCAGGTCGGCCTTGCACAGGTGCGCGGCGCGAGCGGCATCGGCTGCCAGGTGAGCACCCAGGTGTGCCTCACGGGCAATAGCGAGCGCGAGCTGCTCGATGCGCTCGGACTTGGCGAGCACGCTACCGAGCTTCTCCTGGAAGGCCACCTTGGCTAGACGCTCACGGAACTCGTCGAGGGAGATCTTCAGGTCCTCCTCATAGAAGAACTTAGCATCGTCCAGACGGGCACGCACAACGCGCTCGTTGCCGTCGATCACGCGCTCGGCGTTCTCGGGCTTGCTGTTGGAAACGACCACGAACTCACGCGTGAGCTTGCCTTCGCCGTCATAGATCGGGAAGTAGCGCTGGTTGGTGAGCATGGACTCGCAGATGATCTCGTGCGGGACCTTGAGGAACTCCTCATCGAAGGTACCGACGAGCACCGTCGGCCACTCGCAGAGGTTGATGACCTCCTCAAAGACCTTCTTGGGCGTGTCGACATGGCAACCGGGGCGAGCGGCCTCGACCTCAGCGATACCGGCGAGGATGGCCTCGCGACGACGCTCGGCAGAAAGCACGCCGGCGTCCTCGAGCACCTGCTCGTAGACGGCGGGGCTGGCAACCACATGGTCTCCGGGGCCAAGCACGCGATGACCACGCGTGGTGTTGCCACTCGTCACGTCGGCAAACGACACGGGCACAACGTCCTCGCCCAGAAGGCAGCAGATCCAACGGACCGGACGCACGAACGTGGCGTGCTCGTGGCCCCAGCGCTGACTACGGTAGTTGGGCCACTGCAGGCCGGCGATGGTCTTCTCGCACAGGGCCGTCAGGATCGGGGTGGCCGGGGCGGAAGGAATGTTCTTCTCGGCAAAGACATACTCACGACCGTCAGTGTCCTCGCGACGGACCAGGTCCTCGGCAGCCACACCGCACTTGCGGGCGAAGCCCTGGGCGGCCTTGGTGGCGTTACCGTCAGCGTCGAAGGCAATGTTGGCCGCGGGGCCACGCTTGACCTCGTGAACCTCGTCGGTCGCGGTGGCGACATCGGCAACGAGTGCAGCCAGGCGGCGCGGGCTCGAGATCACGCGGACCTCGCCGTGGGCCAGACCGGCCTCGTCGAGACCCTTGGCGATCATGGTGCCAAGCTGCTTGACGGCATTGTTCAGCGGTGCAGAGGGCATTTCCTCCGTACCGATCTCAAACAGGAAATCCTTAGCGTCTGCCATGGCTTACGCCACCTCGCCTTCCTGGTCGGCATTCTCGTTGACTCCGGCGACCTCGGCCATGTAGGCCTCGCAGCACGCCTTGGCGACGGCGCGGACGCGCAGGATGTAGTTGGCACGCTCGACTGCGGACAGAGCGCCGCGGGCATCGAGCAGGTTGAAAGCGTGGCTGCACTTCATGACGCAGTCATATGCCGGCAGCGGCAGCTTGCGCTCTAGACAGGAATGGCACTCGGCCTCGTAGTCGTCAAACTTCTGACGCATCATCTCGACGTTGGCGACCTCAAAGTTGTAGGCACTGAACTCGCGCTCGTTCTCGAGGAACACGTCGCCATAGGTCATGGGCGTGCCGTCGGGCAGGTAGCTCCACACCAGGTCGTAGACCGAGTTGACGCCCTGGGCGTACATGGCGATGCGTTCCAGGCCATAGGTGATCTCGACAGGAACGGGGTCGACCTCGATACCGCCCACCTGCTGGAAGTACGTAAACTGCGTGACTTCCATGCCGTTGAGCCAGACCTCCCAGCCAAGGCCCCAGGCGCCGAGCGTCGGGCTCTCCCAGTCGTCCTCGACAAAGCGGACGTCATGGTCGTTGGGGTCCAGACCGATAGCGGCAAGAGACCCCAGGTAAAGCTCCTGGGCGTTGACCGGAGAGGGCTTGATGAGCACCTGGAACTGATAGTAGTGCTGCATGCGGTTGGGGTTCTCGCCGTAGCGGCCGTCGGCGGGACGGCGGCAAGGCTGCGCATAGCAGGTGCGCCACTCGGCGGGACCGAGCGAGCGCAGCGTGGTCGCGGTATGGAAGGTACCGGCACCGACCTCGGAGTCATAGGGCTGCATAATGACGCAGCCCTGCTCGCCCCAGTACTGCTGGAGGCGCAGGATGATGTCTTGGAAGGAAAGCGATGAAGCGTTCATGCCTCTAATATCCCCTCGTCGAAACGATTACACGGTTAGGTACTGTACTATAGCGGTTTTTAGTCGATAGCGCCGATGCGGTTGAGCGGCCAGTAGCGCACGAGTGCCACGGCGATCAAATCAGAGCGATCGACGGGACCAAAGTAGCGTGAGTCGGCAGAGTTTTCGCGGTTGTCGCCCATCACCCACACGCACCCGTCGGGAACGGTGTAGGGATAGCTTACCTGAGCACCGGGCGCTTGGACCGAAAGTGGCCAGCTCATGCCCGTCGTATAGTCCTCGTCGAGCGCTTGGCCGTCAACGACCACCTTGCCATCCTGCAGGTCGACCGTCTGGCCGGCCGTGGCAATAACACGCTTGACGAGAACATCATGCTCGGAGGTGCCATCGGGGTTGTGAAACACCACGATATCGCCTTGGCTGACAGGCTGACCGAGCTCGAGGCTCACCTTTTGCGCCAGGATCTGGTCGCCAATCTCGATCGTGTCCTCCATAGAACCGGTGGGCACCACAAAGGGCTCGACCACAAAGGTACGGATCAGGAACGTGGCCACGAGCGCAATCGCGATGACCGCGATCCACTCAAAAGCGCCCCTCAACGCGGAATGTTGCGTAGGAACCATACTCACTCCTCGCTCTGCGAATACGAAGCGTCAAGAATCTCCTGCGCGTAAGCGCGCTCCTCGGGCGTGAGCCGCGCTGTCTCGATCAGATCGGGACGCCAGCAGCAGGTGCGCTCGATGGCGTTCTTGCGACGCCAGGCATCGACCTTGGCGTGATCGCCGCTCACAAGCACCGGCGGCACGCCCTCGCCGTTGAACTCGGCGGGGCGGGTGTACTGCGCGTACTCGAGCAGTCCTCCGTCCTCGGCGGTCGAGAATGACTCGTCGACGTTGCTCATTTCGTCACCAAGGGCGCCGGGAATCAGGCGTACGACGGCATCGGCAACGACCATAGCGGGAAGCTCGCCGCCCGTGAGCACGTAGTCGCCGATCGACAGACGCTCATCGGCATACGCATACGCGCGCTCGTCGACGCCCTCGTAGCGACTGCACACAAACAGCAGGCGCTCACTTTTGAGCAGGCGCTCGGCCACATGCTGCGTAAAAGGCTCGCCACAGGGGGTAAAGAACACCACAGTGGGCTTGGGACCCTCTGCGCTAATGGCCTCGATGGCCTCTGCGATAGGCTCGACCTTCATGAGCATGCCCTGCCCGCCGCCGTACGGCTCGTCATCGACGGTACGATGGCGGTCGTGCGTCCAGTCGCGCAGGTTATACGCCTTAAAATCAAAAAGGCCGGCCTTGCGGGCGCGGCCCAAAATCGACGTGGACATGACGGGCTCAAACATCTCGGGAAAGACCGAAAGGGTCTCGATCAGCATGTTGTCCTCCCTAATTGTCCATATCGATCAGGCCGTCCATAGCGTGGACGGAAATTGTTCCTGTGTCGGGAAGATCGAGCACGACCTGCTCGATCACGGGAATCAGTACCTCGCCGTACCGATCACCCTCGACAACCCAAACATCGTTAGCGGGCGTCGACATGATCTCGACAATCGTGCCGAGCGAACCGAAGCGCTCGTCGACCACCTCGCGACCCATCAGGTCGGTATAGGCAGCGTCGAGCGAATCGAGCTCAAAATCGTCACGATTTGCCAGCACGTAGCATCCCGTGATACCCTCGGCGGCCGTCAAGTCGTCAATGCCCTCAAACGAGACCAGATCGCCATCGCCCGTATCGGTGACGGACACGACCGTGCAAAAGCGGTCGCGCTTGAGCGCCGGCGGCGTCAGGGCGACGCGCATACCCGGCTCTAATACAGAAGGAAGCCCCCGCAGCGGCTGCGCGAGGACCTCCCCCTTCCTTCCGTGCGGCTTGACCACACGGGCGATGTTTTTGTACTGGGACCTCAAGGTCCTAGCCCAGAACCTCTACCTCGACAGCAGTGTCGAGGCGAGCGGCCAGTGCACGGGCGAGCGTGCGAATGGCCTTGATGGTACGGCCACGACGGCCGATGACCTTAGCGACGTCATCCTCGGCGACCGAAACCTCAATTGTAGAGGCGTCGTCACCATCGATGACCTCAAGGCTCACGGAATCCGGGTCGTCGACGATCTGAACAACGAGATATTCGACGAGATCGGCGATGCGATCTGAGAGCATTGCCTCACCCTCGAGCTGTGCAGCGTCAACCTCAGGCACGATTTACTCCTCGGCGCCCTCAGCGGCCTCAGCGGCAGCCTTAGCGGCCTCGGCCTCTTTGGCGAGCTGCTTCTTGGACTTCTTGACGACGGTCTCGGTCTTCTCGCCCTCGTTGGCGGCCTTGACCAGAGCGGCGACGGCGTCGGTAAGCTGAGCGCCCTTGGACTGCCAGTCGGCGATCTTCTCGAGGTCGAGGTTGATGGTCTTGGGGGCGGTCATCGGGTTGTAGCGGCCAACCTCCTCGATGATACGACCGTCACGCGGGGCGCGAGAATCGGCGACGACGACACGGTAGTACGGACGCTTCTTAGCGCCGTGACGAGCAAGGCGAATCTTGACTGCCAAAGGAAACTCCTCCAACCAAGCAGCTTTAGGCTGCAACTACAAACAAACAGTTGAACATAATACGCCATCGACGCGGGCAGGTGAAGTCCGTGAGACCAACTTCTTCGGTGTAGTCGAGGGCAAATCCATATCTTAGACAAGAATTCGGGATTTGCAAGCACATACACGCACCCCACATGAGCTGCGCGGTATACTCATGACATGGAAAGACGCGAACATACATACGGTTATGAGGATGCCACGGGCGTCACGCCGCCTCCCTGGACGGGTCCGGCGGTGGGCCTGATGGACCTCGATGCGTTTTTTGCGAGCGTGGAGATGCTCGATCATCCCGAATGGCGCGGCAAGCCGCTCATCGTGGGCGGAGACGCCGATTCGCGTGGCGTCGTGTCCACGTGTTCGTATGAGGCACGTCGCTTTGGCGTGCACTCTGCCATGGCCTCGGCCGAAGCGCGGCGCTTGTGCCCGAAAGCCATTTGGACGCACGGGCACTTTGATCGCTACCGCGAGGTGAGCGCGCAGGTCATGGCGATTCTCGCCGACGAGACCCCGCGCGTCGAGCGCGTATCCATCGACGAAGCCTTTATCGATATCACACCGGGTCGCTTTGCGCCCGAAGACCCGCTGCTGGTTGCGCGGCGTATAAGCGACCGCGTGGCAGGGCTGGGAGTGACCTGCTCCATTGGCGTGGGCTGCAACAAGACGGTCGCAAAAATCGCAAGCGAGCGGGATAAGCCGTTTGGGCTGACCATCGTGCGCCCCGGAACCGAGCAGCGCTTTTTGGCCGCGCTGCCGGTATCTGCCATGAGTGGCATCGGGCGCTCGGCCGAGGAGCGACTGCGCCGCATGCGCATCTACACCCTCGGCGAGCTATCACGTGCACCGGAATCCACCTTGGCCTCTATTTTTGGCGTCAACGGCGAACGCATGCGCCAGCGTGCGCAAGGACTCGAAATCTCCGAAGTCACGAGTCTCGATGAAGAGCGCGAGGTCAAATCGGTCAGCAATGAACGCACCTTTGCGAAAGATTTGACTGAGCGTGGGGATATTGAGGCGGCGATTGCGCTGTTGGGAGAGTCAGTGGGACGCCGCCTGCGCCGTCAGGGGCTGACGGGTGCCACGGTAACGCTCAAGCTTAAGTATTCGTATGGCAGCGGGCGTACGGCACAGCGCCGGCTGCCTCATCCGACCGACGATGAGAACATCTTCGTGGCGGTTGCACTCGAACTGCTCGACAACATCTGGCAGGATGGCATGCATGTTCGCTTAGCGGGCATCGGCATGAGCGACTTCGACCACCAAGGCGGCATCCAGACTGACCTGTTCTGCGAGATCGATGACCGCGGAGCCCAATCCAGCGACCGCCGCGACCTCTCCGTCGCCATCGACGCCGTCCGAGACAAATTCGGCGACACCGCCCTTTCCTTCGGCCGCCAATCCCGCTTCAATAACTAGTCTTTTTTGGACGGGGGGGGTTGCTGCCTTCCGTCCGACACGGCATTGGTAGTCAATTTGGGACGGGGCTATTTTAGCTACCCCTATATATCGGTTGAGATTCATTCGGCCTAATTCATTCACCGTCAGCCAAAGGGTAGCTAAAATAGCCCCGTCCCAAATTGACTACCCCGGATGTCCGGTTTGCCCGCCGCAACAAAACTCTGTCCCAAATAGCTACTGATCGAGCTTGACCTTCTGAATCGTGCAGTGACCGATGCCCGTGAGGCGCACGATCTGCTTTATCGAAAAGCCCTCGTTTTTGAGCGTACGGATGTAGTTGTCGCGCACGGCTTTAGGCAAATCTTTAAGGTGGTGAGGCTCATACGGTTTAAGGAGAGCCTGTGCAAACTCCAGTGCATCTATGTCGCTCACATGAGCGCCGTCACGGAAGCAATATCGATTCGGTTCTCCCGAGGTACTGAAAGCAAAAAATCTCTGAGAATCTCCGAGCAAACCTAGCACACATTCAGTCATACAAATACCCGGGTATCCCATATATTCGCTAAAACTGCTCCAACGATATAGTGAAGCAGTCCCAATCCTGGCTTTCGCAGGATTATCGTGAATATATCTCACACAGTTGAGCAGCTGATCATCGTTAAGAATCGGCACGCTCTTAAATCGATCCTGAAAAACTGGTCCCTTCCGTCCGGTTTTCGCGTTGAAATACATCGCATATGCAGTCGTAACAGAGTGCATGCAATCGCTCAGGTGAACATGTTCATCATCTAGCAACAAGTGAATATGGTTGTCCATAAGGCACCAAGCAATGATATTGACGTCGTATTTTCGGCATTTCGAGGCAAGCAACCGAATCAAATATATCCGATCATCGGCATCCTCAAATATCAGCTGACCACCACAGCCCTTTTGGACGACATGGTAATAGCCGTAAACAGAGATTTCCCGCGCGGTCCGAGTCATACGCATCTCCTCCTCTACAGATAACAAATACGTTACCCGAGTCGGAAAGCTAAATATCACGCAATGAACCGCAACTCGCTTCTATCGGCGAACGGTAGGTAGTAGCTAAAAAAGCCCCGTCCCAAATTAGCTACTTTGGGCAAAAAGAAAGGCGGGCAGCTGCGGAAAACCGCAACTGCCCGGCGATATGCGTGAGGGTAGCTAAACCCCGTCTCAAATGAGCTACTAGAGGAGATTGAGGGGGAGCTGGGGGGCGTCTCCCCAGAGTTTCTCGAGGCGGTAGAAGTCGCGGGCTTCGGGAGTGAAGACGTGGACGACAACCGAACCGTAGTCCATGAGCATCCAAGTCTTCTGCTCGCGGCCCTCGATGGAGAACGGATGCTCGCCGCAAGCCTCGGCGACCTTCTCCTCAATCTCGTCGACGATCGAATCAACCTGGCGGTTGTTGGTGCCGGTAGCAAGGACAAAGTAGTCGCACACATCGGAAAGCTCAGTCAGGTCGAGCACCTGAACGTCCTCGCCCTTCTTGTCGTAGGCGGCCTGCGCGGCGGCGCGGGCGACATCCTCGGCGGCGACACCGCTCGCGGACAGCGAGGCGGCGGTGCGGTCGGACGTGGCGGCGAAGCTCTTGTGCTCCACATCCTTGAGAATCTGCTCGTCAGTCATGGTCTCGTCGGCCATGGAATACCTCTTTCTAGACGCACCCGAGCTAGCGTAGCTGGGCGTAATGGTTGTAAATCGTAATAGCCGTGGGATAAAGATAACGCCCGGACTGGATCACATAGACCAAACCCTGCGCAAAACAGGAGAAGAACAACTCATCGAGCGTCGACTCCCCCACCATCTTGCGCAGCGCATGCGCATAGTCGCCGTGGCGGTTGGGCTCGATGGCATCGGCCACAAAGACCACCATATCGAGCGGCGTCATGTCGCAAGCTCCCACGGTGTGACGGTCGACAGCCTGAAAGACCGCCGGCGACAGCCCGGGAAAAAGCTGCGGAAGCTCATAGGCGGCAACTGGGCCATGCAGCAGCGGTGTCGCGGCCGAAGGAGAGCCGGCAACCTTGATGCCATAGTGAAGCGCGCGGGCCACGAGCTCGTCATCGGAAAGCACCTTGTCCCAGTCGTGGATCAAGCCGGCGGCAGCGGCATCAAAGCGGTCAACGCCGTAGACCTCGGCCAGATGAAGTGCGGTCTCGGCAACACCCAGCGAATGCACATAGCGCTTGCGCTTATCCTTCATGCGAACATCGAGCAGCTCTTGAATGCGCTTGAGCAGTGCGCGCTCATCGCCCTCAAACTGATCCTCTACCGACAACGTAGACCCCCATCACTCAAAATCTTCTTGGCCCAAATCGGCATATAGCCTGCGTTTGCGAATGTAGCCGAGCACGGACTCGCTCGTAAGATAGCGCACGCTCATGCCGCGGGCAACTCGCTTACGAATGTTCGTCGAGCTGATCGCCAGCGCCGGAATCTGAATATAGCGCACGTCGAACGGCAGCCCCGACTCTTTGATTCGGGCACGCGCTGTATCGATATCAAAGCCCGGTCGTGTCGCCGCAATAAAGGTAGCAAGTTCAGCGATTCGTTCGGCATCATGCCAGGTCACGATATCGATAATCGCATCGGCGCCCGTAATAAAGTAGAGCTTTACCTGCGGCGGGTAAAAGTCGCGAAGGGCATGAAGCGTATCAGCCGTATAGGTTACGCCCGGGCGGTCGATCTCGAACCGGCTCGCCAAAAAGGCCGGGTTCGCGGCGGTGGCGAGGACCGTCATGGCATAACGATCCTCGGCAGGCGTCACCGGCTTGTCAAGCTTAAAGGCAGGCGTGCCCGCCGGCATAAAGAGCACGGCATCCAAGTCGAGGGACTCACGCGCCTGCTCAGCGGTCACCAGGTGCCCGTAATGGATGGGATCAAAGGTGCCACCCATAATGCCGAGCCTAAACTCCTGCCCGTCCTCTAGAGGAAGCTCGGGCAGACCGATTCCACCGCGCAGCGACATGGCTTACTCGCCCTCCGAGGTCTCGGCATCGTCCTCGGCATCCGCCGCATCGACAACCTCGACGCCCTCATCCGCAGCATCGGCCACGTCAATGGCCTCGACGGCAACGTCCTCGCCAGCATCCTCGAGCTCTTCGTACTCCGAGAAGTCCTCGGCGCCCTCAAAGTCAAAAGCGCGCTGGCAAATGCGGACCTCGTCGCCCGCACGGCAACCGGCCTTCTCGAGCGCGTCGTCAACACCCATACGCGCAAACTTATGCTGCAGGTAAATGACGGCTTCCTCGTTTTCCCAGTCGGTCTGGATGACCATGCGCTCGATGGCACGACCGACCACGCGGAAGGCACCGGGCTCTTCCTGGACAATGCGGAAACGCTTCTCGCGCTGCAGGCGGCGACGCTCCCACTCCTCGTCGCGCAGATCGACCGGCTCATCAGAGACCGCCAGCTCGGCGCGAAGCTTAGCCACCTGCTCGCCCACGGCAAGCATCAGCGTGTTGAGGCCGGCGCCCGTAACAGCAGACACGGCAAAGAACATATGGCCATCGTCGAGCGCCGCACGCTTAAGGTCGGCAATCTTGTCGGCCGTGCCCGGCGCATCACACTTGTTGGCAACGACGATCTGCGGACGCTCCGAAAGCTCGGCGCCATACTGCTCGAGCTCGCGGTTGATGATGCGATAGTCCTCGACCGGATCGCGATCCTCAAAACCACCCGTCATATCGACGACGTGCATGATGAGTGCCGTACGCTCAATGTGGCGCAGGAACTGGTGACCCAGGCCACGGCCCTCGCTCGCGCCCTCGATGAGACCGGGGACGTCAGCAACGACGTAAGAATATTCGCCGGCACGCACCATGCCGAGGTTCGGCACGAGCGTGGTAAACGGGTAGTCAGCAATCTTGGGGCGGGCGGCACTCATGCGCGCAATGAGCGATGACTTACCCACCGAGGGAAAGCCCACAAGCGCGGCATCGGCCATAAGCTTCATCTCGAGCTCGATCCAGTGTTCCTCGGCAGGCTCGCCGAGCTGGGCAAAGGCCGGAGCGCGACGCACCGACGTCACAAAGTGTGTGTTGCCCAGACCGCCGGCACCGCCGGGCGCCACGACGACGCGCTCGCCGTCGTGCACCAGGTCGGCAATCTCGAACATCGGGGTCTGCGTCTCGGGATCGAGCTCGCGCACCACGGTACCCATAGGGACCTTGAGAATCAGGTCCTCGCCGCTCTTACCGTTACGACGGGCACCCTGCCCGTGCGTGCCGCGCTCGGCGCGGAAGTGATGCTTAAAGCGGTAATCGATCAGCGAAGACAGCTGAGCATCGGCCTGGATGACGACATTGCCGCCACGACCGCCGTCGCCGCCATCGGGGCCGCCCTTGGGGACAAATGCCTCGCGCCTAAACGACATGCATCCGGCTCCGCCGTCGCCGCCGCACACGTTAATGCGGCTGATATCGGTGAACTGTGACAACAGAATCGCCTCCTACAAAAAAGAGGGAGACCCTTGAATCCTAAAACTCAAGTGCCTCCCACATATGTGCTCTATGAAGGGTGAATTACGCGTTCGCGAGCGGGCGTACGCTGACCCTGTGCTTGATACCCTTGTGGAACTCAACGGTACCGTCGACCAGCGCGAACAGCGTGTCGTCCTTACCACGGCCAACGTTCTCACCCGGGTGGATGTGCGTGCCGTGCTGACGGACGAGAATCGTGCCCGTGGTTACCGTCTGGCCGGCATAGCGCTTCGTGCCAAGGCGCTGACCGCGGGAGTCACGGCCATTACGGGAGGAACCGAGTCCTTTTTTGTGTGCCATTGTGTATACCTACTCTTTCGTTACGAGTGTAATCTACTCGGCGACGGGAGCCTCGGCAACAGCCTCGGCCTCTGCCTTGACAGCCTTCTTGGCGCGGGACGTAGCCTGGACCTTCACGATCTTCAGCTTGGTGAGCTGCTGACGGTGACCCTTCAGACGACGATAGCGCTTACGCTTGTGGAACTTGAAGACCAGCTGCTTCTCGCCCTTGAACTGCTCAACGATCTGAGCGGTAACCTTGGCCTTGGCCAGCTTGTCGGGATCGGTGACGATCTTCTTACCATCGTTGAGGAAGATGACCGGCAGGGTGACCTTGTCGCCCTCATTGCCCTCGATCTTCTCGACGGTGATGACATCGTCGGTGGCGACCTTGTACTGCTTGCCGCCCGTGTTAACGATTGCGTACATGTTTACTTGCCCTTCATGCATCAGTTAGTGCAACAGCCGAATATAGTAGCAGGCGAAAATACCCCCGTCAACGAGTATGTGGAGCAAATCCACAAGTTCGCACAGGTATGGGGCTGACGAGTCGGCCCTCGTCGTCCTCGCATGCTTGATTCTGACGCTCGACATCGTAGGAGCAGATGGTCACGAGGTCTTGCATACCGGTGGAAACAATAGGTGCATCCACGCCCGGGGTCAAGCCCTGCAACAAAACATCAGCAGCGGAAAGCAAAATTTCCGGACGCATGGAGCCCTCGTTGTCGGCATGGGTGTCGAGCATGAGCACCAAATGGTCCGGGCGCTCCCCCGCCGTGAGCTCATAGCCCACGAGCGTGTGATCCAAATCCAAGCGCTTGCTCTTTTTGCCGCGCGCGTAGTCGATGCCATGGTCCGCGCGCAGCGTGTCGATCGCACGACGCACCTCGTCGGCGCTTACGGGCGCCTCGGGATCCAAGTGCAGGTCGATGCGATACGACAGACGCGTGAGTTGCGCCGTCAACGCCGGCGTGCGCACGTCGATATACGCCGCCTCGATGGGCGCCAGATCGGCCGGAGACGCCGCAGCCAGACGCCCAAACGCCTCGTCGAGCGCCACGAACTCGGTCATAAACAGGTCATACCACTCGCAGGTCGACGACGTACCCACCGGTAGCGCCGAAGAGAAGCCCACGCGCATATGCGGAGAAAAGCCCTGCGTGACGGCATAGGGAAGTCCCGCACGGCGCACGATGCGCTCAATGGTATGGATTACTTCGAGATGGCCCAGGTATTTAAGGCGATCGCGCTTGCCATAGCGAACACGAAGCCTAAAGAGCGTGGGGTTGTCGGTCAGGCGCTCACTCATGCGCGATCACCCATCAATACATTCTTGACGTGGAGCGTGGGGCAGATTCCGCAGCCGGTGCACGACGTGCGGGTGCAGTCGGGAGTCGTGACACCCTCGAGCGAGCGACGGTACTCGCGCTCGAGGAAGCCACGCGTGCAGCCGGGGCTCACATGCTCCCACGGCAGGCGCCAGTCCAACTCGTAGGGCAGGTGCACGAGCTCATTGAGGTCGATGCCGTTTTTGGCAGCAGCCTCCTTCCAGTTATCGAGCGAGAAATGCTCTACCCAGGCGTCAAAGCGAGACCCCGAGCGCCAAGCATCGATGATGACGGGCGTCATGTCACGACCGGCGCGGGAGAGCGCGGCCTCGATGAGCGAGGTCTCGGCATCGTGGTAATGCACGCGGACGGCACGGTTGCGAACGCTCGTGATGAGCAGCTTCTGGCGACGCTTGACGTCGTCGTAGTCGAGCTGCGGGCACCACTGGAACGGCGTGGCAGCCTTGGGGATAAAGACCGAAACCGAGATGGACACCGAGATCGAGCCGCGACGAGCCTTGGGCACCACGGAACGACCGAGCTCCAGCACGTGATCGGCCAGATTGGCGATGGCCACGATGTCCTCGTCGCGCTCGCCGGGAAGGCCCATCATAAAGTAGAGCTTCATGCGGTTCCAGCCGGCCTCGAAGGCCGCCTTGGCCGCACGGTCCAGGTCCTCCTCGGTCACGTTCTTGTTAATGATGTCGCGCATGCGCTGGCTGCCGGCCTCGGGTGCGAACGTCAGGCCGCCCTTCTTTTCGCCGGCGACCGACTCGGCCATATCCACGCCAAACGAATCCAGGCGCTGCGACGGAATAGACACGCGAATACCCGTATCCTCCAGGCGATGGTTGAGCCTGCCGAGCACATCGCGAATGCAGGAGTGGTCGGTCGTGGAGAGCGAGGTCAGCGACACCTCGTCATAGCCGGTCTTTTCCAGACCCTGAATCACCGACGAGACGATCTGGTCGGCCGAGCGCTCACGCACCGGGCGATACGTCATGCCGGCCTGGCAAAAACGACAGCCGCGGGCGCAGCCGCGCAGGATCTCGATAGACAGGCGGTCGTGGACCAGCTGCGCATAGGGCACGCACGACTGCGACAGCGGATTCGTGGCGCCGAAATCCTCGACGACGCGCTTGTAGACCACGGTCGGCGCATCCTTGCCCTCACGCGGCACGGTGTAGCCATGCGGCGAGCAGGGCTCGTCGTGACAAACCTCATAGAGCGACGGCACGTAGTTGCCGGCAATGGATGCAAGCTGCTCGACAATCTGCGCGCGCGGGACTCCTTCGTCACGCAGACGGCGATGCAACTGGCAGGTCTCGAGCAGCGATTCCTCGCCCTCGCCGATGAGGATAACATCGAAGAAGGCCGCGTACGGCTCGGGGTTGTACACCGAGGGGCCGCCGGCGATGATAATGGGGTCGTCCTCGGTGCGGTCAGCCGCTAACAGCGGAATACCAGCGAGGTCGAGTGCCTCGAGGAAGTTCGTCACCGCCATCTCGTGCGGCACA
This sequence comes from uncultured Collinsella sp., assembly GCA_902492545.1. GTDB lineage: Bacteria > Actinomycetota > Coriobacteriia > Coriobacteriales > Coriobacteriaceae > Collinsella. The sequence continues at coordinate 23,913 of CABULX010000004.1, forward strand.
TGCAGGCCGACGATATCAAACGAAGCGACCGGCGCTGCACCCTCGAGCGACAGCAGCGGAATGCCTGCCTCGCGCATGGCGTCACCCATATCGGGCCACGGCACATAGCCGCGCTCGCAGGAGATGCCCTCGGCCTGGTTAAGGATGTTGTAGAGGATGGCGATGCCCTGGTTGGGCAGACCGACCTCGTACACATCCGGGTAGATCAGGCAGCAACGGTAGTCGGCATCGGCCTTGGAAAGCGTGCCCCACTCGTGATCGATATAGCGACTCGGCTTCTCGACCTTGGCGAGCAACGGCTCAATTAAATGAAAACAGTCTTGGTATGCAACGCGCAACGGAAAACCCCTAAGCAGCGAGATCTGATGCGTCCTGATAGGACGCCATAGGACGGGTAGCGCCCGCGACCGCAGTCACCAGATCGCGAACGCGGGAAAACGTGGCAGTGACCACCTCGTTAGCACGGCTGTAGTCGACATCGCGCTCGTAGAGCGAAACGAGCGCACGGCCCATGCCATAGGTGCCCGCGGCAGCAGCGAGCGCCTTGACGGCAAACCCAATATGCGGCGTCTGCTTGACGAGCGCGCGGGTGACCGCGCGGATCACAAGACCGCCGGCAAGCACGCCCGCGACCTCGTAGCCGCGCTCAGGCTTAATGCCGCGTCCAAAGACGGCAGCGAGCTCAAAGAGCATGCCCACCTGCGCCAGCGCCATAACGGGATAATCGGTGCCCGGCAAAAACACCAAAGCCCCGGTCGCCATATTGGTGAGCGCACACGAGGTGATGATACGATTGGCCGCCGCGATGCGCATGAAGGCAAAGTTCGCCGCAAAAGCCGTTTCCTTGTCGGTGCGATCGAGAATCCAGCGGGCAAGCGTCTCGAGCAGATACGTCTTATCGGTTGCCGCCACCACACCGAGCATGGGCGTGGACTCCTCGATAAACGGCACCTCCACAGCAGACTCGGCAAGCACGCACACGGGCGCGCCGGCGATCACGAGCTCCTGCACGGCACTCTCCAAGCGGTCGGAACCACACGAGAGCACCAGCACCACATCGGTATCGGTCTTTGGAGCAATTCGCTCCTCCCCCAGACGCTCGACGCGCACAATGCCCGAGGTCGTCTGCGGCACAAAGGCGTCACGCACCGTCTCGGCCAGAAAGCGCGAGGCGGACGAATCCAGATAGACCGAGACGCGCACCGGCGTATCGGAATCCTTCTTAACGGACGCGCCCATCTTAAAAGCGCGGGTCAGCTTATCTACGGGAATTTTCATAGCAAACCCCTCCAGCGGTTACGCGGCGCCCGAACGATGCCGCCATATGGATTGTACGATACCCACCGTCAGCAGCTGGATCATCATCGAAGACGAACCGAAGCTAATAAACGGTAGCGGAATACCGGTAATCGGCATCATGCCGATGCACATGCCGATGTTCTCGAAGGTCTGGAATGCCCACATGCCGACGATACCTACGCACGACAGACGCAGGAACAGCGACTCACACTTAAAGGCGACGCGAATCGTCGAAAAGATCAGCAGCACGTAGAGGCACAAGAGAAAAAAGGAACCGCAAAAACCAAAGGTCTCGGACAAAAAGGCGAAGACGAAGTCGGTGTGGAACTCAGGCAGAAAGCCGCCGGCCGACTGCGTCGCATGGCCCAAACCCTTACCAAAGAAGCCGCCCGAGCCAACGGCGATAAGCGACTGCTGCAGGTTGTAGGCATCGTCCGAATCGGCATTATCGGGGTCGATAAAGACCGTCAGACGGTTCATCTGATACTGCTTGATGAGCACATCGTGGCCGAGCAACGAATCAAAGACCGAATCGAGCGCCAGAACGAGGGCCACCAAGCCCACGAGCAGGGCCAGGGTCGACAGCACCCATTCGCGGCGTGCACCGCTCATACAAATGACGATGGCGCCCGAAACCAGCACGACCAGGCCCGAGCCCAGGTCGCCCATGGCAACGACGGCCAAAAACGGAATGGACAGCATGCCGCAGAGCTTGACGTAGTCGCGAACGGTATCGATGCGACCGTTATACTGCGATCCAAGCGTAGCAATAAAGAAGATGGTGATGAGCTTGGCAAGCTCAACCGGCTGGAAAGTCAAGCCGATACCGGGAATCTTGATCCAGCCCGTCATGCCCAGACCGCCCGTATAGGACAGACCCGGAATCTTGGGCGAGAAGATCACGATCAGGTCGATGACGAGCAACGCCGTCGAGAAATTGGAAATACCGCGCAGGTCGGTACGCCAGACGAGCACCGCCAGCACCGCCCCGATGCCAATTCCCAGCAGATGGCGTGAGAACGAGGCATCGGCCTTAAACTGCGAAGCCGACCAGATAATGATGGCACCGTAGGCGACGAGCGCCACAGTAGCCACGAGCACACCGATATGCACCTTTTGGCGAAACGTGCCGCGCGAGGCCGAAAGTTGCTTGTTGACGCGGTCCAGGCTGCTGCGAGAGCCGGTCTTGGTTGAACGGAACAGATCCGCCGGAGAAAAATCCATCGCAACCTCCTATCGAACCGAAGAATCGCCCGAGGCCGAAGAGGTATCGGGCTCGTCATAAATCACGCCGAGCACGTCGCGCACGACATGCATCGCGGTATCTGAGCCACCGCCGCCCTGCTCCAAGACGGTAGCGATGACATACTTGGGGTCATCGGCCGGTGCATAGGCGCAGAACCACGCGTATTCATCCTCGCCACTTTTCTCGCCCGTGCCCGACTTGCCGTATACCTGCGGCGTCAGGGTGCCAAAGTGAGCCGCCAGGGACGTCGATGCCGTGTAAATCACGTCGTGCATGCCGTTGCGAACAAGAGCCAAATCCGAATCGCTGTTGATCTTGGCCTCCAGGCGCTTCTTCTTGCCCTTGCCGTTGTACTTATAGGCATCGCCGTCGCCATCGCGCGACACGGCAGACAAAAACACGTGAGGCACGTACTGTTTGCCGCCGTTGGCAAGACCCATATAGGCACACGCCATCTGCAGGGGCGTCACCAGGATGTCGCCCTGACCGATGGCGATGTTGGTCATATCGCCGGCATTCCACTTGCGGTCCTCGGCAGATGCGTCGGTGAAGTACGACTCTTTCCACTCGGCATCGGGAATACGACCCGCGCCCTCACTCGGCAGATCGATACCGCAGGTCTTGCCTAGACCCCAGCGACGAAAGACCTCCTGCAGACCCTCGGGATGTTGCTCGTCATAAAAGAACGCCTTGCCCATGTCGTAGAAGACAGGGTCGCACGAGTTGGCGATTCCCGACTGCAGCGTCATGGTGCCGTGGCCGGAATGCAGCCAGCAGTACTTGCCCCACGACTTGCCCAGACCCGTCCAATAACCCGTGCAGTTGGTCGTCTGCCCCGACGTGTAGGTTCCAAACTCAAGACCGGCCAGTGCCGAGAGCGGCTTGATGGTCGAGGCCGACATGTACTGTCCGCTAATGGCGCGGTTGAGCAGCGGGTGCGAACCCTTGTCATCATTGAGCTCGGTCCACACGTCATTTGAGACGCCGCCAATAAAGACGGACGGATCGAACTTGGGCTGGCTCGCCATGCCCAGGATCTCGCCATTGTTGGGATCGAGACACACTACAGCGCCGTTGCCGGCATTGCTGTAGCCAGTGGTCTTGGCAAGCTCGATAGCGCTCGCCAGCGCCGTCTCGCAGGCCTGCTGGATCTTAAGGTCGAGCGTGAGCTTAATGTCAGAGCCGGCCTTCGCGGGCACGGCGCCGGCCTGACCGGTCACGTTGCCCGAGGCATCGACCTTGACGGTCTGCTCGCCACGAATACCCTGCAGCAGGTTTTCGTAGTAGCTCTCAACGCCCGCCTGCCCCACGATATCGCCCGACTGGTACGTAATCTTGCCAGCAGAAGCATCATCGTCGCCAGAAGTTTTCTTATTCTGGGCCTCGAGCTGCTCGGAGGTAATGGTGCCGGTATAGCCCAAGATATGGCATGCCGTCTCGCCGTATGGATACTGGCGCTCGGTACGCTCGGCAATCTTGACGCCCGGGAACTCGCCGGCATGCTCCTGAATATAGGCAACCGTGGAGCGACGGACGTCCGTCGCGATGGTATGCAGGCTCTGAGCGCCCTCTGTATTGTCCTGAATATTGCGAAGGACCGCCACATAAGGCATTCCAAGCACGTTGGCAAGATGGCGAACCAGAACCTCATCCTCGGCAAGGTCGCGGTAGGCCACGACAGCAAGTGAGGGACGGTTCTGGACAAGCGCCACGCCATTGCGGTCGAGGATGCGGCCGCGCACAGCGGGTGTGGTAACGGTGCGAGTCTGATTACTATTGGCCTGCTTCTCGTAATAGTCCGACGAGACCATCTGCATGCCCCACAGCTTGACGGCAAGTGCCGCAAACATCGCGCCCACACCCGTGGTGAGGATGGAAAAGCGGCCCTTAAAGGCGGTCGCCGCGGTATTGCCCTCGCCCTCGGTGGCGCGCGGGGCCGTTCCATGCTGTGTATCGTAGGTAAAACGGGAATCGCCACGACGCATGATGACCAGCGCGACCACGATGGCCACAACCAGCACGATACCGGCGATAATAACCGTCATCTGGGAAGACATCTACGGGCCTCCCCTATTTGAGCTTGCGGGTCTTGGGCTTAAAGCGCATACCCGTCTGGCGTCCGCCACGTGCGGAGAATCCATAGCCGGACTGCGGCACGACGCCGGACATCAAAAACGGAATGGCAACCAGACCCGTCAGGATCGAGGACGGCAGCGCATGGCCGAAGATCGCCACGACAAAGCTCGTCTCCAAACCCATAAACAGCAAGATGATGCTGTAGATCACATTAATGACGAGCGCAAAGGCGCCCACGGTGACGCCGCGCGCACTCGGGGTACCGCCCGTCTGACCGACGGCGCTGTGCACCAGGGCAAAAGAACCCACGGTCAGCAGGAGCGACATAACGCCCACCGGCACGGCAGCGGACAGGTCATAAAACAAGCCGCTGCAAAAACCGCACACGACGGCACGGGTCGGGTCGCCCGAGAACACGCTTAGGCACACCAGGATAATCATGAAGTTGACGCGACCTCCCGCAATGGAGATCTGCGGTGCCAAGCCTGCCTGCAACAGCACACACACGATGGCGGCGATTACAAACGTGCGGGAGCTCATCCCCTGCTCGTGTAGATCCATGGACATGCCCCCTATTCGCTCGAGCCAGAATCGGTCGTCTCGGACGTGTCGGAACTGTCATCCGAGCTCTCGTCCTTCGTCTTGGTCGCAGCATCGCGCGACGTTCCCTGCGGCGTGCTGTTGGCCGTGCTCACGTCCTCATCCGAGGCCGACTGTTCGTCGGTCAGCGAGGTGATGACCAGCACTTCCTCGTTGTTCTCGGCCGTGGTCTGAGCGCGCACCACAATGGTGTAGTACACGTCGTTTGCCGATTTCTCAACCGACGAGACGGTGCCAAGCGGAAGGCCCTTGGGGAACACGCCACCGATGCCAGAGGTCACGATGATGTCGCCAACCTTAACATCGGAGTCGACGCTCACGTACTCAAGACGCAGCGTGCCGTCAGCCTGACCCTGCAGCATGCCTTGGGCGCGCGTGTCCTGCACCATAGCGGACACGCCCGAGTTCTCGTCGCCAATCAGGCGCACGGTGGACGTCTTGGCCGAGACTTCGATGATCTGGCCGATAACACCGGCCGAACTCGTCACAGGCATGTTGATGGTAAGGCCGTCGGCAGAGCCCTTGTCGATGGTGACGGTCGAGGTCCAGGCATCGCCCGAGGCACCAACAATACGAGCTGCGGTCGATTTGAGGTTATAGGTCGACTGCAGGCCGACCAGCCCCTCCAGACGCTCAGCGGTCTTTTGAGCCTCGGAGAGCTCAGCAACCTTAGAGGTCAGTTCCTCGTTTTGCTTCTTAAGCTCATCAAGCGTGTCCTGCGACGCCGTAAGGTTAGAGAACACGTTGCCGATCGCATTGAAGGGAGCCGCCACAGCCGAACCCACAAAGCGCACCGGCGAGGTAATCGTCGTTACGCCCGAACGCACGGCATGAATCGGTCCTGCCTCGCCCTCGCGGATGTAAAACGTGAGCAGCAACACCGAAATCAGGCTGAAAACAATCAACGGGCGCATACCCGTTGATTGTCGCTTGGTATTCAGATTTGTGGAGAAACCCGAAGATCGTGCCAAATGGAATCCACCTTTTGGAAATTAAGCATTGGTCTGGACGAAGCCGCCATCAAACGCATTGGCCTCGAGCACGCGGGCACAGCCGTTAACGACGTTATCGAGCGCCGTGGGGCTGACGTTGACCGAAACGCCGGTCTCATCGCGCAGGCGCACGTCGAGACCGCGCAGCAGCGCGCCGCCACCGGTCAGCAATATGCCATAGTACATAAGGTCCGAGGCAAGATCGGGCGGCGTGGCATCGAGTGCGTCCTTGACGGCCTTGGCCATCTCGTCAAGCGGCTTGTTGAGCGCGCGACGAATCTCCTCGCTCTCGATGCGCACGGTCTTGGGCAGACCGGTGATCACGTCGCGGCCGTTGACCTCGACATCGAGCTCGTCCTTGAGCGGCACGGCGGAGCCGACCTTGATCTTGATGTCCTCTGCCGTACGCTCGCCGATGGCCAGGTTGTAGGCATCACGAACGTGCGTGAGGATGGCCTGATCGAACTCGTCGCCGGCAATACGGATGGACTGCGAGACGACGATGCCGCCCATAGCGATAACGGCAACCTCGGTGGTACCGCCACCGATGTCGATGACCATGGAGCCGGTGGGCTCCTCGACGGGCAGGTCGGCGCCGATAGCGGCAGCCATGGGCTCCTCGATCAGGTAGGCCTGGCGGGCACCGGCCTGGATCGTGGCCTCAAAGACAGCACGCTTCTCGACCGACGTGACGCCGGAGGGAACGCAGACGACAACGCGCGGACGCGGGGTCCACGGATAGCGCTTCTCGGAAGCCTTGTCGATAAAGTAGCGGAGCATGGCCTCGGTAACGTCGAAGTCGGCGATGACGCCGTCCTTCAGGGGACGAACGGCCACGATGTTGCCGGGCGTACGGCCGAGCATGCGCTTTGCCTCGATACCGACCGCCAGGATGCGCTCGTCGTTCTTGTCGATGGCGACGACGGAAGGCTCGCGGATGACGATGCCCTTGCCGCGCACGGAGACAAGCGTATTTGCGGTGCCGAGGTCGATGGCAAGATCGCCCGCATAGCTACCGAAGAACATATCCATCAAAGAAAACAACGCAACTCCTGATGTGTTGGATGATTGCTGGAAAACTACTAGCTCATCATACTAGCGCAAGCCCGGCACCTCACTTGCGGTGAAGCGCCGGGCAAAGCTAAATCCCATAAGGTCACTACTGGTTGTCAGCAGCCGAGAAATCCATATCGAGCGAGGAAACGGCCCAGCCGATATGGTTGTCGGAGCGCACGAATTTGACGGTGTACTCCTGCTCGCCGCCCTTGGACAGCGATGCCTTCACCTTAGCGGTCGTCTCGGTCATGGACTGATCCATGCCTTCGACGGACACAGTGGCACCCTGCGGAATCGAGGAGATGATCATCGACTTAGCGTCCTCGGACAGGCTCGAGGCCAGGCAAGACTCGGCCTTTGCCGTGTCACCGTCGCCGGCAGCCTGGAACAGATCGGAAACGACAGACTCCTGGGACGGGAAACCAAAGCCGCGCGTGTAGGCAAAGCCCAGACCGCCCACGGCGATCAAAATGAGCAGAAGCAGCACGATGAAGACTTTGAGACCCGTGTGGCGGTGGCGACGACGGACCTTGGCCTGCTTACGATCCTGACGGTCCTGCTGGACCATCTCGGACTCGGACAGCGTAAAGAAGCCGGTGTCCGAGGGATCGGGCATAAACTGACCGGTCGCGCCCGTAGGATCGAGCGGATCGACGGCAGGAGCGTCCATCGCGGGCGCCGGAGCCGTGGCCATAGCCGTCTGGGCAGACAGCGCGGCAAGCGAATCGTGCACGCGGGCAAGCTCATCGGCCTGCTCGGAGGTGAGCTGGTAGATACCATCGGCAGTAGCGGCGTTAAAGGCGTCGAGTGCGTCGGAGGGACGGCCGGCGGCAGAAAGCGCCTGACCCATGCCAGCGTTGAGCGCACGCGTGTCGTCGCGGGGGCCGGCAAAGTCGATAGCCGTACGGTAGGTCTCCACGGCATCCGCCGGACGGCCGAGCTTAATGAAGCAACGACCGAGCTCGCCGAGTGCGGCGGCAGGAGCCGGATTGGCGCCGTCGATGGCAGCCTGACGGAAAGCAGTACCCGCGTTGGCATAGTCGCCCGACTGGAACAGCGCGTTACCCAGGCCCAGATAGGCCTTGAACGGCGTGGCATAAGAAGCGTCCTGCGTAGCGGCAGAGAACGCCTGAGCGGCCGTCGTGTAGTCGCCCACGGCGGCGAGTGCCTTGCCGCGGTTGGTGAGCAGCGCGCCGCGCTTGCCGTAGGTGCCGTCGTTGAGGGCGGCAGCATAAGCCTCGGCGGCCTCGGCATACATGCCCAGGTGCATCAAGGCGTTGCCACGAAGATGATCGGCCTCGCCCATAATCTCATCGGGAGTTTTTGCCGCCCCAAGCATCTGGGCTGCAGCGGAAAAATCACCCGCGCGGTAAGCGGCACGGCCCTGTTGGATCAGCTGGCTATTCAAGGAAATCCCCTTTACTCGTGAACGATCTCGACATGGACGATCTCGTCGCCGGCACGCAGCTGCGAAATCACATCGAGACCCTCGACCGTGGTACCAAAGACGGTGTAACCGGAATCGAGGTTATGCTGGGCACCCAGGCAGAAGTAGAACTGCGAACCCGCGGAATCGGGATCCATGGAGCGTGCCATGGCAAGGGCGCCATCGACATGGCTGTTGCGCGGATTGGTGGCAAACTCGCCCTTGATGCAGTAGCCGGGGCCACCGGTACCGGGCATGCCGTCGGGGCCCTCAAGACCGGCAGCGACGTCGGCGCCGGACATATCGCGGGTATTGGGGTCGCCGCCCTGAATGACAAAGCCGGGCACATAGCGATGGAACTTTAGGCCATCATAGAAACCCATCGTGGAAAGCTCGCAGAAGTTCGCGACATGAATGGGAGCGCCCTCGCCGTCAAACTTGACCTTGATGGTACCCTTCGACGTCTCGATAACGGCGCACTCGTCGCCGGCAAGCTGATACTCAGGCGTGTAGAGCTCTTTCTTAAAACCAAACATGTGGTTCCTTCCTCGTGCGTTTAAAGCATATTTGTACGAATTGTAGCAATAAGCATGCGCTTACATCAATTGCGCACGTAGGTTATGCCGACTATGGCGAACTAATTTTAGGAACGCTGCTGCGGCTTCCAGGAACCCACATTGGCGTCGTACTGGTTCAGCGCGCTGTTGCCACTCTGCGCGATGGGCGCCAGGATCTCGCTTTGGTGGGAACTCATCGACTCGCCATCGGGAATGGCCAGCGAGATGTCCCAGCTCTGGCAAATCACGTCGACGCGCTCATACATCCACTCGGCAAGCTGCTTTAAGTGGGCGATGTCGTCCGCATAGACCGTATCGTCCTGATACTTAAGGTTGTTGAGCTCATCTTGCGTCTTTTTGATCTGGTCGCGCAGGGCGTAGGCACTCTGCGACAGCTCCTGACGGGTGGACAGCGGCGTTCGAAGATAGCCGTTGTTAAAAGAATCGATGACCTCGCCGATCTGGTCCTCGTCACCGTAGGACACGATGGTCTGATACAGACCGTCGAGCCTGGTATAGAGCTGATCATCGGTGAGCACGGTTTCTTCCTGGACCACCTCGGCAGAATCGTCCTGCTTGGTATCGTCCTCAGTCGCCTCACCTTTTTGGCGCGTAGGGAAGGTCGTCTGCGCGGCCTGGCCAAACTGGTCATAGAAGCCGGGCATAACACCCATGGGATCGGTCGTCACGAACCAATAGGCACCACCGCACACAAAGGCAAGGACCGCGATGATAATGAGCGGCTTGGGGATATGACGCTTGTGCTTGTGATAGGCGTCCTCGTCGGGATGCACCTTGCGCTTGGGTTTTTGAGCATCGTCATGCAGAGAAACGGGCATGGGAATATCGACCTTGGGGATACCGAAATCCTTATCGAAAGCCGGCAACACGCAGGTCTCGTTGGGATCGGCGGCGTCCGAAAGAACCGCAGCAGCCGAGGCCGGCGCATGAGGCACCTCGGTATCGATCTGCTCTTGCGTTAGGCGCGGAAAGCCCGCCGTGCGGCCCGCTGCCAGGTCGGATGCGGCCGCGTCCTCGGAGAGGATACCCGGAGCGGGGCGTCCGCATTTGGGGCATGTACGATCATGCGGAGAAAGACGGGCACCGCAGCCCTCACAGAACACGAACTCGGTGTGCTCGGGACCATCGCCCGGACCCACATAGGCGTTGCAGTAGGGGCAGAACGAGGCGCCGTCCTCGATAGTCTTAAGGCAATGCGGGCAGATCACGGCATCCTCTTTTCGAAGCAATTCAAACAATCGAGGTTAGAGCATAACATCGCTACGGCCCCACAGGAACAAGGCACCAATTCAACATCGGCAGGGCGCTAGCTACTTCTTCTTTTTGCTTGGCATCGAGACTTTGATGCCTTGGGCGGACTTGGTCACGCGAGAGCGCCTGGCTCCGGTATTCTTCTTTTTCTTGGGCTGGGCCTGGGCCACGCCCTCGAGCGCGCGGGCCTCGGCCTCGCGAACGGTGCGATCTTCGCGGCGCTGCGCCATGTCGGCGGCGAAGCGCTTGGCAAAACGCTCGGCCGTCGAACCCGTCGAGCTCACCTTGCCGCCACCGCGACCCAGGCGGACGCGCACACCGCGGCCAAAACCAGTTGCAGCATGACGACGACGCGGCTTGAGCGAATCCATCATCGTGGCGAGCTTAAAGAACACCGAGCAGGTAAAGACCACGATGGCAGCCAAGATAACCATCTGGCCCATCGACAGATTGGCAATAGACAGCAGCTCCGGGAATCCGATAACGCCCACCAAGATGCCGGCGACTACAAACACAAAGAGCACCACTCGTAAGGGCGTGAGAGGCTGCGAGATGCGCCAGATCAGACTGACGCTCGCCGCGCACGACGTAAGCAGGCACATCGTAGACAGCGTGAGCTGGCTAAAGCCAAACACGCGCGCCGCAAAGATATCGAGCGCCGCAGCCAAAATGACCGCAATCGACGCCGGCAGTGCACGCTTGAGTACGTTGGTCAAAAACGCACCCTTCACGCGAGCATTGTTGGGCTCAAGGCCCAACACAAAGCCCGGCGCGCCGATGCAGAAGAAGTTGATGAGCGTCATCTGGATGGGCTCGAAGGGGTACGGCGGCAGCGCGATGCACAGCGCCGCCAGACCCATCGAGAACAGCGTCTTGGTCAGGAACAGCGAGGCCGAACGCTGCAGGTTGTTGATGGAGCGACGACCCTCGGCCACCACGGCGGGCATCGAGGCAAAGTCGTTGTCGACGAGTACGATCTCGGCCACGTTGCGCGCGGCATCGGAGCCGGCCGCCATGGCAACGGAGCAGTCGGCCTCCTTGAGAGCCAGCACGTCGTTGACGCCGTCGCCCGTCATGGCCACGGTGTGCTCGCGGCGCTTGAGCGCCTGCACGAGCTCGCGCTTCTGCTGCGGGGTCACACGACCAAAGACATGGTAGCGGTCCACTGCGGCATCGAGCTTGGCCGGCGTATCGAGCGTCGTGGCGTCCACATAAGCGTCCGCCCCCGGCACGCCCACCATGCGCGCGATCGACGACACCGTACGCGGGTCGTCGCCACTGATCACGTTGAGGGTCACGCCCTGCTCGTTAAAGTAGCCGATGGTCTCGGCCGCCGAGGTACGAATCTCGTCGCGGATGGTCACAAAGCCCACGGGCTCGGCCTCGCCCACCATATCGCCATCGGGCGTAAAGCCGTCAACACGGGCCACCACGAGCACGCGGCAGGTATCGGCAAGCTCGGCGACACGGTTCTCGACCTGGGCAAACACACGATCAGAGAGCACAAACTGCGCGGCGCCCATCACATAGGAGCCCTGCGTAAACGACGCGCCGCTCCACTTTTTGGAGGACGAGAACGGAATGACCGACAGCGGCTCAGACACCTCGACCGGGCGATCGGCGTAATAGTTGAGCAGCGCCTGGCAGGTCTCGTTGGCATCGGCCGAAGTCGCACGTGCCACGTTAGCCAGCGCGAAATCGAGCACCGTGGTATCGACGGGAACAGCCGCCTCGTCCGAGCTGGCGCCTAGGCTCACGCCCTCAACCGGCAGCGGATACGTGCCCTCGACCTCCATACGACCCGAGGTAATGGTGCCCGTCTTGTCCAGGCACAGCACGTCGACGCGCGCGAGCGTCTCGATGCAGTAGAGCTGCTGTGCCAGCACCTTGCGACGCGCCAGACGCACCGTGGCAATCGCGAGCACCGACGAAGTCAGCAGCACCAGGCCCTGCGGAATCATGCCCAGCAGGGCGCCCACCGTGGACAGCAGTGCCGACGAAGGCACATGACCAGCCAACAGCTCGGAGAAGCACCACGAAAGCGCGCTATCGCCCGGGGTTCCCGCGGCATCCCACAGCTCGCTCACACTCGAGGCAAACAACGCCAAACCGAGCGGGATCATGATGATGCTCGCAAAGCGCACGATGGCATTAAGCGCGTTCATGATCTCGGAATTGACCTTTTTGACGTACTTGGCCTCGTTATTAATTTTGGCCACGTAGTTGTCGGCGCCGACATGGATCACGCGAGCGCGCAGCAGGCCCGAGTCGATAAAGCTGCCGCTCATGAGCTCGGAACCGGGCTGCTTCTTAATAAGGTCGCTCTCGCCCGTCAGCAGGCTCTCGTTCACGAGCGCCTCGCCCGAAACCACCACGGCGTCAGCGGGAATCTGGTCGCCGCGCCCCAGGCGGATGATGTCGTCGAGCACGATCTGGTCCAAGTCGAGCTCCACCTCGGCACCGTCGCGCACCGCGATGGCCTTCTTGGAGGTCAGAAGTGTGAGCTTATCGACCATCTTCTTGGAACGCATGGACTGAATGACGCCAATAGCGGTATTGAGGAACACCACAAACAGGAACGTCAGATTCTTAAACGAACCGGTCAAAATGACCAGGAACGCCAAGATCACGTTGATCAAATTGAACAGCGTGCAGAGGTTCTCGATGATGAGCTCTTTGACCGACTTGGTCTTGAGCTCCATGTTGCGGTTGATCTTACCGGCGGCGATGCGCTCCTCGACCTCGGCGGTCGAGAGTCCGCGCTCGATATCCGTTGCTTCCATACCACGTCCCATCACGTCGCGTCGGTATAAGAAAAACCGCCCGGACCATGCGAGGTTCGGACGGTCTTACGTTCGATGGTGCCCCATGTTGGATTCGAACCAACGGCCTTCTGCTCCGGAGGCAGACGCTCTAATCCCCTGAGCTAATAGGGCCAACGTATGGCATTATACCCAAGTGCACCACGGGCTATCAAAATAAAAGAAAAAGCTTTGCAATTCCGAGGAAGACGCGGTGCAACGGCCCACTTTAGAAGGCAAAAGCGAGTCAGATAGTATAAACTCTCATGCACCATATATACACGGCTCGCGTTGCGGGCCGTTTTTGCAAGGGTTATCCATCGAGGTGAGAGGCACACCATGATTGCTATTTTAAAGCAGAGCGCCAGCGACGAGGCAGTCAGCCATATCGTCAGCTGGATTGAGAAAAAGGGCCTGAAGACCGATGTCTCGCGCGGCGAGAATGAGACGATCATCGGCCTGGTGGGCGATACGACCAAGATCGACCCGTTCCTGCTCGAGTCCATGGACGTCGTCGAGCGCGTGCAGCGCGTCTCCGAGCCGTTCAAGCGTGCCAACCGCAAGTTCCACCCCGAGGACTCTGTCATCGACTGCGGCCACGGCGTCAAGATCGGCGGCGATCAGTTCCAGGTCATCGCCGGCCCGTGCTCCGTCGAGGGCGAGAACCTCATCCGCATCGCCCGCCGCGTGAAGGCCGCCGGTGCCACGATGCTGCGCGGCGGTGCCTACAAGCCCCGCACCTCCCCCTACGCCTACCAGGGCATGGGCCCCGCCGGCCTCGACCTGCTGTGCGAGGCGTCTGCCGAGCTCGACATGCCGATCGTCACCGAGATCATGGATCCACGCGACGTGCAGGTCTTCTTGGACAAGAAGATTGACGTCATGCAGATCGGCGCCCGCAACGCCCAGAACTTCCCCCTGCTCAAGGAGGTCGGCAAGACCCAGACCCCGATTCTGCTCAAGCGCGGCATGTCCGGCACGATCGACGAGCTGCTTATGGCCGCCGAGTACATCATGAGCGAGGGCAACGACAACGTCATCCTGTGCGAGCGCGGCATCCGCACCTTCGAGACCCGCACCCGTAACACCTTCGACCTCAACGCCGTGCCGGTGCTGCACCACCTGTCACACCTGCCTGTCGTTGCCGACCCCAGCCACGCCACCGGCTACACCCGCTACGTCGAGCCCATGGCGCTCGCTGCGACCGCCTGCGGTGCCAACGGCCTGGAGATCGAGGTCCAC
>CABULX010000005.1 GCA_902492545.1 uncultured Collinsella sp.
AAAACCGTTTGGCCTGTATAAGGTCACGAGGGTTCGAATCCCTCCTCCTCCGCCAGTCGACAGTTACACGAACCCCCATCAGATTCAGCCTGGTGGGGGTTCTTTTTTATGCCGTCGAACGAGAACGCGACGCGCATCTCCCCCGCCTCCCTGTCGAGCACGACGCGGTCCACGAACAGGCGCACGGCCTCCAGCGGGTCGGAACGGCCCATGAGCCTGCGCACCCAGAACTCCGCCCGCTCTTCGTCGACCATGGCGCACGACAGCTCCATCTCAGCGAGCGACGCCTCAAGCTCCTCCCTCTCGTCGGCCAGCTGCCCGAGCTTGGCGGCCACCGCGTCGACGGCCCCCGTCTTGGCGGCGAGGTCGACCACGCGCGACTGCTCGCGCGCGTTCTGCTCCAGCCGCTTGCGCGTCGCGTCCGCGGCGGCGATGGAGTCCGCCATCTCCTCGGCCTGCGCGGCCATCACCATGGCCACGATGGCCTCCACGGCGTCGTCGTCCGCGGCGATCACGTCGGCGGCGGCCTTGGCCACGGCGTCCTCCAGCACGTGCTGCGGCACCTGGTGGCCCGTCGCCGGGCAGCGGTAGTACGTGTACTTCCTGCCCGACTTCCCGTGGCCGCTGCTTGACTGGTAGCGGTGGCCCTCCGCGTCGAACAGCTTGCCGGAAAGCAGGTACTCCATGGTGCTGCGCCTCCTCCTCGCGCGGGCGGCGAGCATCCCCTGCACGCCCTCAAACAGCTCGCCGTCGACTATGGCGGGCATGCCGCCCTCCACGCGCGTCTGCCCGTAGCTGTACACGCCCCGGTACTTCTCCAGGCGCAGGCTTTTGCTGATGAAGCCGACGGACAGCGGCTTGCCCATCTTCGTGCGCGCCTCCGGCATGGCCGCCGCTATCTCGGGCATGCTCGCGCCGTCCGCGTACATGCGGAACATGCGGCGCACCACGGCGGCCTCCTCCTCGTTCACGCGGTAATAGCCGTCATCGCCGAGGTCGTAGCCGTACGTGCGCACGCCGTTGTGCTTGCACTTCATGGCGTTGCCCAGCTGGCCGCGCTTGACGTTCTCCGCCAGGGCCACGCTGTAGTACTCGGCCAGGCCCTCCAGCATCGACTCCAGCAGGATGGACTCGGGGCCGTCGCCGACGGCCTCCGTGGCGCTGCGAAGCTCCACGCCGCAGCGGCGCAGCTTCGCCTTGTACACGGCCGCGTCGTAGCGGTTGCGCGCGAAGCGGTCCAGCTTGTACACGTACACGACGTCGAACAGCCCGCTGCCGGCGTCGGCCACCATGCGCAAAAAGCCGTCGCGCCCCTCGGCCGAGCGGCCCGTGGTGGCGTCGTCGTGGTACAGGCGCGCGACGCTCAGGCCGTCGCGCTCGGCGGCCTGGCGGCACACGCGCACCTGGTCCTCGATGGACTCCTCGCGCTGTCCCGCGCTGCTGTACCTGGCGTATATGACGGCGTTGGCCACGGCTAGCCCTCCTCCGCCGCGTTCGCGGGGTCCTTCGCCAGCGACGTGGCCACGCTGTGCAGTATGTGGCGCCCGTTCTCGTTCATGGAGTCGTAGGCGTCCTCGATGGCCTCCAGGCGTTTATCTATCACACGCACAGGGCGCGGCGTCGGTTCATCTGGAATACCCATAGCCTCAGCAATGGTCCCGGGTTCTGCGAGATCGTACCCATACAACTCAGTAACCGACACGCCAAAGAAGTCGGCTATGCGCTTCACTTCCGAGCTTTTCTGCGGCTGGTTTTTGCACTGTTCCCAGTTTCTGTACGTTCCCGGGTTCACACCGAGCAGTTCGGCGGCTTCCTTCTGCGAAAGATGCGCGCGTTGTCTGATGGCTTTTAACTCGTAAAGCATGCGCTTTTCACCGCCTATCTGTGTACTTCTACGTTTCCGCGATTATAAATTACAAATTTATTGTTGACTAGTACACGGCTTCTGTGTATCTTACAGATGCACGAAGTTCGTGCATTACTACACGGGTTATATG
Source organism: uncultured Collinsella sp. (assembly GCA_902492545.1). Lineage (GTDB taxonomy): Bacteria > Actinomycetota > Coriobacteriia > Coriobacteriales > Coriobacteriaceae > Collinsella. Next base: position 1,998 of record CABULX010000005.1, read on the forward strand.
TACCCATCGAGAGGAGAAGCAATGGCAAGCAAGGAAGACAAGACGTTCTGGGACGCTCTGATGGCGGCGTACGAGAAGCAGCGCGTGGGCCTCGAGTTCGAGGAGGCCGAGAACGGATGCATGGAGGAGACGCACGGCAGCCTCAAGCGCCGCATCCACGCCCAGTGGGGCTTCGACCCGTCCCGCATCGTCCTCATGGAGGCCGACATGAAGGCGATGTTCGAGCTGGGGCGCACCCAGTACAACCTGTACAGCTCGGTGCGCTTCCAGGTGAACGGCAAGGGCTGGGCCACCGACTTCACGGACCTCGTGGCCAGCCCCGCGTACGACGAGAAGGAGAAGGAGGAAGAGGAGTAGTGAACGGGAAGCTGATGAAGGAGCGCCGCAAGGCGCTGGGCATGACCCAGATGCAGCTGGCGGTGGCCGTGGGCGCTTCGAGCGTGGCCCTGGTCAGCAGCTGGGAGCGCGGCTGCACCGTGGCCAGCGTGCCGAAGCTCAAGAAGCTGGCGGAGGTCCTTGGCGTGACCATGGAGCAGCTGCTGGAAGAGGAGGAATAGGAATGGCGGTGATCATTGACCATGGCGGAGCGCGGCGAGGAGCGCAGGGACGCGGCGAAGAGGATGGCGCGGTCGCGGCTCATGTCGGCGGTGCGCGCGGCGTTCGAGGCGCCGGGCGTCGAGGAGGAGTTCGAGAGGTGGAAGGCCGCGCGGGAGAAGCCTGCAAGCAAGCCCGCGCAGCCGGAAGCCATGCCCGCGGGGGCGTGACCGGGCGAGTATACGCCAAGGCGGCGGCGAACGCCAACGCCGTGCTGGCATTCGCGGCGGTGGCCGTGCTGCTCATGGCGCTGCTGACGGGCCAGATGTGCCACAAGGCGTACCTGGACGGCCAGGCGCACGGCATCGCCGCGTCCAAGGCCGAGGCCGAGGCGCAGGCATACGACCGCGGCTACGCGGCGGCGGTGTACGAGTACCGGGAGGGCGAGGCCGCATGGGCGCGCTAGGGGCCATCGTGGCCGTCGACCCCGGATGCCTGCACACGGGCATCGTGTACATGGACGAGCGCCGCGTGATCGACTCGCGCACCATCGGGTTCCCGAAGGGCGTGAGGGGCGACAACGACCTGCTGGACGAGCGCTGCGAGTCCATCTGGCGCCAGCTTGAGCGCTTCCTGGCCGAGCACCCGCACAGCATGGTGGTGCTCGAAGGCTACCAGCAGCAGGGCGGCCGCGGCCACATGAGCATGAGCCACCAGACGCCGTGGCTGGTGGGCAGCCTCACCGCGCACCTGCACAAGGCCGGCGAGCCGTTCACCATCCAGCTGAGCGCCAAGGTGCTCAACCCCAGGGCGCGCGGCAACTGCGCGTGGGCGGTGGACGAGGCGCTGCAGGGGCGCGAGGTCCTGCAGGGCTGCGGCCGCCTGGTGACCAACGAGCACCTGCGCAGCGCGTTCGCGCACGGCCTGTGGTTCTACCAGCGCCATGGCGGGCGCTGATGCGGCGCGGCGAGAGCCTGCGCCCGTGGACCGTCGCGGAAGAGCGCAGGCTGCGCGAGATGGCCGGGCGCGTCCCCCGCCGCGAGATAGCGTGGCGGCTCAGGCGCTCGAACGAGAGCGTGCGCCAGAAGGCGAAGCGCATGGGGCTGTCCCTGCGCTGCTGGGAGCCGAGGTGCGCGCAGACCTGCCCGCGCTGCGGGATGGCGCGGGAGAGGATGGGCAAGAGCGGGGCCTGCAGGCCGTGCGAGCTGCGCGACCTCATAGCGAGGGCCGACGCGGACGCGTCCATGGCCATGGCGATGCTCGGCCATGCCGACCGGGCCACCTACCAGAGGACCGAGGCGCGCACGCAGTCGGGCGTGCCGCCGAAGCCGCCCGAGCCGGACACCAGCGGCATGACGCCCTACCAGGCGGCGAAGGCCCGCGACGAGTGGGCGTGCGCCATGGAGGCGTGGGACGTGCGCAGGCTGACCCGCGTGCTGAAGGCCAAGCGCAGGCGCGTCGAGCGCATGCGAAAAAAAATCCCGAATCAATGACACTTTTATATTTTGCCTGATAGGAGGCACCCAACATGGAACTGAAGCGAGTCAAGACCGCCGACGTGTACCCGAGCGAGGGCAACCCGCGCGAGGACATGGGCGACCTGGAGGCGCTGGCCGCCAGCTTCGAGCTGAACCCGAAGAGCCCGGGCGAGCCGCTGAACCCGCCGCTGCTCGTGCGCGACGGCGGCGTGTACCGCATCGTGGACGGCGAGCGCCGCTGGCGCGCCATGGGCATCGCGGGCACCAAGGAGTTCGACGCGGTGGTGTGCGAGGACTGGGCCGACGCGGACGCCGCGCTGGCGATGCTGGCCACCGACGACAAGAAGCCGCTCGACGAGGTGGAGCGCAGCCGCGGCGTGCAGCGCGCCCTGCTGCTGGGCGTGGAGCCGCAGAAGGTCGAGAAGGCCGCGCGCCGCAAGGGCCTGCGCAAGGTCAAGCAGGCCGCCGAGCGCCTGGGCGGCGAGGCCGAGATGATGAGCATCGACCACCTGCTGGCCGTGGCCGAGCTGGCCGACGACCACCCCGAGCTGTCAGACGAGGTGGCCAACGCCGACGAGGGCGCGTGGGAGCGCGTCTACAGGGATGCCAAGGCGCAGGTCGAGCGCGAGCGCGCCGCCCAGGCCCTGCGCGACAAGGCCGCCGAGCTGCGCCTTGACCTGGAGGAGCGCGGCGACCGCCCCGACCGCCCCGAGGGCATGTGCTACGCGCTGACGTGCCGCACGCCCGAAGACCTGGAGGCCGCGGCCGAGGAATACGCCGGCGGGGCGCTGTACGCGCTCCTCGTGAGCAAGTGGGACGGCGCGCGCGTGGTGGTCTACACCGCCCTGCCCGACGACGCCGTGGACCCTTCGCGCGAGGCCGCAAAGGAGCGCAGGGACGCCATGGCCGCCCGCATCGAGGACATGCTGCACAGCGTGCGCGCGTTCCTCGTGCCGAGCCTGATGCGCCCCCTCGACTGCCGCGAGTCTCGCGAGTGCATGGAGGAGGCCGTGAAGTCGTGGCTCGGCGACCGCGAGAGCAGGTGGGACAACGGCGGCAAGGCGTCGGACTGGCTCGACGGGGCCGAGTGGGAAGGCGCCCGCCCCGACGGAGTTGCCAGCGGCATGGTGGCCGCCTGCATCGCCCGCGACTGGTTGGCCGACGCCGAGCCGAACCTCACGGTGCTGGGCATGGCGTGCGGCCTGGACGAGATGAGCGACTACGGGCGCGATCAGCTGACGCATTTCCTGGACGCCATGGGCGCGGCCGCGGGCGACGGCTGGGAGCCGAGCAGGGAGGACATGGCGCTGATGGCCGAGCTGTCGGCGGCGTGCAAGGAAGACGAGAGCGAGGAGCTGTAATGGTGAAGATCGCATCGGTGGAGGCCGAGAACGTCAAGCGCGTGAAGGCCGTGTACCTGGAGCCGAAGGCCGACGGCCTGACGGTCATAGGCGGCCGCAACGGCCAAGGCAAGACGAGCGTGCTGGACGCCATCGCGTGGGCGCTCGGCGGCGACAAGATGCGCCCCAGCAACGCCAAGCGCGAGGACGCCGCCGGCGACCCGCAGCTGCGCGTGGTGCTGGACAACGGCATCGTGGTGGAGCGCAAGGGCAAGAACAGCTCGCTGAAGGTCATCGACCCGAGCGGCAACAAGGGCGGCCAGCAGCTGCTGAACTCGTTCACCGAGCAGCTGGCCCTGAACCTGCCCAGGTTCATGCAGGCCACCGACAAGGAGAAGGCCGAGACGCTGCTGTCCATCATGGGCGTCGGCAAGGAGCTGGCGGCCCTTGACGCCCAGAAGCAGGCGGCCTACAACCAGCGCCTGGCCGTGGGCCAGATGGAGCGCCAGAAGCGAGGCGCGGCCAACGACATGCGGCACTGGCCCGACGCGCCGGCGCAGGAGGTGAGCGCGTCCGAGCTCATCGCCGAGCAGTCGGCCATCCTGGCGCGCAACGGCGAGAACCAGCGCAAGCGCATGGAGGCCCAGCAGGTCAAGGCGCGCCTGGACGCGGCCATGGGAGAGCTGGCGCGCATGAACGAGCAGAGCGCCGAGCTGGCGCGCCGCATGGCCGAGAAGTCGGCGGAGGTGGAGCGGCTGAGCGCCGACGCTGCCACCGCCGCCAAGACCGCCGAGCAGCTGCGCGACGAGTCCACCGCCGAGCTGGAGGAGCAGCTGCGCCAGGTCGAGGCCGTCAACGACAAGGTGCGCACCAACATGCGCCGAGCCGCCGCGATGGCCGAGGCCGACGAGCTGAAGGCCCAGTACGACGAGCTGGACGAGCGCGTGCGCGGCCTGCAGAAGGCCCGCACCGACCTGCTGCGCGGAGCGAAGCTGCCGCTGGAGGGGCTGGCCGTGGAGTTCGACGCCAAGGGCGAGCCGCGCCTGACCTACGAAGGCCAGCCATGGGACTGCATGAGCGGCAGCGAGCAGCTGAAGGCCGCGACGGCCATCGTGCGCGAGCTGAAGCCGGAGTGCGGCTTCGTGCTGGTGGACAAGCTTGAGCAGATGGACCCGCAGACGCTGGCCGAGTTCGGGCAGTGGGCCGAGGGCGAGGGCCTGCAGGTCATCGGCACCCGCGTGGGCACCGGCGGCGAGTGCAGCCTGGTCATCGAAGACGGGCGCGGGCAGCTGGGCGACCCCGAGGGGGGCGAGGAGCGCATGGTGGCCGAAAGCCTCCGCGAGTGCGCGGCAGACAGCGGCTGCCCGGAGTGCACCATCCCGCACGACGGGACGTGCGCGCCCGCGGCGGCGAAGGGCTGGGTGATTCAGTAATGGCCATCCAGATAACGCGCGGGGCCGCGCAGAAGCCCCAGAAAGTCGTGATCTACGGCGTCGAGGGCATCGGCAAGACGACGCTGGCCGCGCAGTTCCCCAACCCCCTGTTCGTCGACACCGAGGGCGGCACCGAGGGATACGACGTGGCCCGAACGCAGGCCCCGCAGAGCTGGACGGCGCTCAAGGGCCTGCTGCGCGACGTGGCGGCGGAGCGCCCGTGCGGCACGCTGGTGCTCGACACCGCCGACTGGGCCGAGCGCCTGCTGTGCGCCGAGCTGTGCGCGCAGCACAAGTGGGACTCCATGGAGACGCTGGGCTTCGGCAAGTGCTGGCAGTTCGCCCTGGAGGAGTTCGGCCGCATGCTCGACCTGCTCACCGACGTGCGCGACGCGGGCATGAACGTCGTGGTCACGGCGCACGCCATGGTCTCCAAGTTCGAGCAGCCGGACGAGGCCGCGAGCTACGACCGCTGGACCATGAAGATGTACAAGAAGGACGCCGCGCTGCTGAAGGAATGGGCCGACGCGCTGCTGTTCGTCAACTACAAGACCATCGTGGAGATGGTCGGCGAGGGCTTCATGGCCAAGGGCAAGGCGCGCGGCGCCAAGCGCACGATCTTCTGCACGCACCAGGCCACATGGGACGCCAAGAACCGCTGGGGGCTTCCCGACGAGGTGCCGCTGGGCTACGAGGCCATAGCGCCGCACGTGCCAAGCCTCGGGCCCGACCCGCGCGTGCCCGCCCCCGCCCCGCAGGCGCGGCCCATGCCGCAGCCCCAAGCAAAGCCCGCCCCGCAGGCGCAGGGCGACGCGCCTGGGACCATCGCCGCGAAGAAGGGGCTGCCCGCGTTCTGGGCGCCCGCCTGCGAGCTGATGGAGCGGGACGGCGTGAGCCTGGCCGAGGTGCTGAACTTCGCGGTGCTGCAGGGCCACTTCACGCCCGACACGCCGCCCGAGGCGTACCCGCCCGACTACATCGCCGGGCTGATCGTGCCGCAGTGGGAGACGGTGAAGGCCAAGGTGGCCGAGTACCGCGGCGGCGAGGACATCCCCTTCTAACGAGACACCACAGGACGAAAGGATGAGAACATGGCGGAAATGCAAGACGAGGTGCTGGACTGGGACCTCACCGAGGCGGACCCCGACGACGGGAGCCACGGCGGCTGGACCGTGCTGGAGGACGGCTTCTACCCGTTCACCGTCCAGAAGATGGAGCGCGCCCGCTTCGAGGGCAGCGCGAAGATGCCGGCCTGCCCCATGGCGGTGCTGACGCTCAAGGTGCAGGGCGCCGGCGGCGAGGAGGCGCTGGTGACCCAGCGCGTGTACCTGCTGCAGCGCATGCTGTGGAAGGTCACGCAGTTCATGGAGGCCATCGGCCAGGGCCGCAACGAGCGCGGCAAGGTCGTCGTCAACTGGGGCGACGTCGAGGGCCGCGGCGGCTGGCTCAAGCTCAAGAAGCGCTCGTACACCAACCGCGACGGCCAGGAGCGCGAGACCAACGACGTGGACTGCTTCTGCAAGCCGGAGGAGCACGAGAAGGCGTGGCGAGCCTACGCCAAGCAGTGCGGCGAGGACCCCGACGCGGCCCTGAGCGCCCCGCAGGCGCAGCAGGCGCCCGCCCAGCAGGCGTACGCGCCCCAGGCGGCTCCCTACGCGCCCCAGGCGGCCCCGCAGCCGCAGCAGCAGTACCAGCAGCAGGCCATGGCGGGAATGCCCACCCCGCAGCCGCAGGCGGGGGCGTCGCAGCACCCCGGCTGGGGCATCCAGTAGCCCATGGAGCTTAGGCCGTACCAGCGGGAGGCCGTGGACGCCGTGGAGGCCGAGTGGGAGCAGGGCCGGAGGCTGACGCTCCTGGTCCTGCCCACCGGCTGCGGCAAGACCGTGGTCTTCTGCAACGTGGCCAAGGACGTGGTGGACCGGGGCGGGCGCGTGCTCATCCTGGCCCACCGCGGCGAGCTGCTGCAGCAGGCCGCCGACAAGCTCCAGGCCGCCACGGGCCTGGGGTGCGCGGTGGAGAAGGCGGAGGAGACCAGCCTGGGCAGCTGGTACCGCGTCACCGTGGGCAGCGTGCAGAGCATGATGAGGGCGAGGCGGCTGGCGCGCTTCCCCGCCGACTACTTCAGCGCCATCGTGGTCGACGAGGCGCACCACGCGCTGTCGGACAGCTACCGCGCGGTGCTCGACCACTTCCCCGACGCCAAGGTGCTGGGCGTCACCGCCACCGCCGACCGCGGCGACAAGCGCGACCTGGGCCAGCTTTTCGAGAGCGTGGCCTACGAGTACACGCTGCCGACGGCCATCCGCGAGGGGTACCTGTGCCCCATCAGGGCGCAGACCGTGCCGCTGTCCATCGACCTGGCGGGCGTGAAGGTGAGCGCGGGCGACTTCGCCGCCGGCGACCTGGGCACGGCGCTGGACCCGTACCTGGACCGCATCGCCGACGAGATGCTGGCGGCGGGGTGCATGCAGCGCAAGACCGTGGCGTTCCTGCCGCTCGTGGCGACCAGCAAGAAGTTCGCGGCGGCGCTCGCCGCCAAGGGCTTCGACGCCATGGAGGTCGACGGCGAGAGCGAGGACCGCGCCGAGGTGCTTGGGCGCTACGAGCAGGCCGGCCCCGGCGCGGTGCTGTGCAACTCCATGCTGCTCACCGAGGGCTGGGACTGCCCGAGCGTGGACTGCGTGGTGGTCCTGCGGCCCACGAAGGTGCGCAGCCTGTACGTGCAGATGGTCGGGCGCGGCACGCGCCTGAGCCCGGAGACGGGCAAGGCGGAGCTGCTGGTGCTCGACTTCCTGTGGATGACCGAGCGCCACGACCTGTGCCGCCCGGCGCACCTGGTGGCGCAGTCGCCCGAGGTGGCGGCGCGCATGGCCGAGCTGGCCGAGCAGGCCCCGGGCGGGGTCGACCTGGAGGCGTGCGAGCGGCAGGCCAGCGCCGACGTGGTGGCGCAGCGCGAGGAGAGCCTGGCGCGGGAGCTGAAGGCCATGAAGGGCCGCAAGCGCAAGCTGGTCGACCCCGTGCAGTTCGAGATGAGCATCCAGGCCGAGGACCTGGCGGGCTGGGAGCCCGCCTTCCCCGCCGACCTGGAGCCGCCGACGGACAAGCAGCTGGCGGCGCTGGAGCGCTTCGGCATCTTCCCCGACGAGGTGGCGTGCAAGGGCAAGGCCAGCCTGCTGCTGGAGCGCCTGGACAAGCGCCGCCGCGAGGGGCTGACGACGCCCAAGCAGATACGCTGCCTGGAGCGCTTCGGCTTCTCGCACGTGGGCACGTGGCCGTTCGACGCGGCCAGCAACATGATCAGCCGCATAGCGGCGCAGGGCTGGCGCGGCGTCCCGCGCGGCGTCGACCCCGCGACGTACGACCCGACGACGATGGAGGTGTAGGAGATGGACGAAAGCCTTCTGGGCGAAGACCTCGACGGCATCCTGGCGGCGCTGCCGGCGTCGTCGCTCGACTACCAGGAATGGGTGGGCGTCGGCATGGCGCTCAAGGCCGAGGGCTACGGCTGCGAGGTCTGGGACGCGTGGAGCGCCGCCGACGCGGCGCGCTACCACGCCGGCGAGTGCGAGCGCAAGTGGCGCTCCTTCGGCGACGGCGGCGAGGGCCGCGTGAACGGCGGCACCATCGTGCAGATGGCCCTGGAGCGCGGCTACGAGCCGCCCGGCTGGGGCGACGACGAGGCGTTCGGCTGGGACCTGGCCGAGGCCGACCCGTGGGACGGCCCGGGGGCGCGGGGCGGGCGCGAGTGGCGCACGACGCGCCCGCAGCAGCAGGGCCAGGCCAAGCCCGCCAACATTGTGGTCGACCCCACGTGGCTGGAGGGCGAGGAGCTGCGCGAGCCGGAGGGCGCGGCGTGGCACCCGGCCGACCAGCTGACGCGCTACCTGTCGGCGCTGTTCGACCCCGAGGACATAGTGGGCTACGTCACCGCCGCGTTCGAGCGCGACGGGCGGTGGACGCCCGCGGGCAAGGGCGACTGCACCCGCACCGCCGGCGAGATCATCCAGCAGCTGGCGAAGTACGGCGACGATTTGAGCTACACGCTGGGGCAGCCGAACGCCGAGGCCGGCGCGTGGATACGCTTCAACCCGCTCGACGGGCAGGGCGTGCGCAACGACAACGTGGCGGAGTTCCGCTACGCGCTCGTGGAGTCCGACGAGATGGCGCCCGGCCGCCAGATGGCCGTGATGCGCGCGCTGGAGCTGCCCATCGCCGCGGTGGTCCACAGCGGCAACAAGAGCGTGCACGCCATCGTGCGCGTGGACGCCAAGGACTACGACGAGTACCGCAAGCGCGTGGACTTCTTGTACCGCACCTGCGCGGACAACGGCCTGAAGCTGGACACGCAGAACAAGAACCCCAGCAGGCTGAGCCGCATGCCCGGCGTGGAGCGCGCCGGGCGCAAGCAGTGGCTCGTGGCAGAGTCGATTGGCCGGGCCAGCTGGAAGGACTGGCGGGAGTGGCTCGACGAGCAGAACGACGACCTGCCCGACCCCGAGACGCTGGACCGCACGTGGGACGACATGCCGGAGCTGGCCCCGCCGCTCATCGAGGGCGTGCTGCGCCAGGGGCACAAGATGCTCCTGGCCGGGCCGTCCAAGGCGGGCAAGTCCTTCGCGCTCATCGCGCTGACGGTGGCCATCGCCGAGGGCCTGGAGTGGTTCGGCTGGCGCTGCGCCCAGGGCCGCGTGATGTACGTGAACCTGGAGCTGGACAGGGCATCCTGCCTGCACCGCTTCCGCGACGTGTACGCCGCCATGGGCGCGCGGCCCAACAACCTGGCCAACGTGGCCGTGTGGAACCTGCGCGGCAAGTCCAAGCCGATGGACCAGCTGGCGCCGGCGCTCATACGGCGCGCGGCCAAGGAGCGCCCCATCGCCGTGATCATCGACCCCATCTACAAGGTCATCACCGGCGACGAGAACAGCGCGGACCAGATGGCGGCGTTCTGCAACCAGTTCGACAAGGTGGCCGACGGGCTGGGCTGCGCGGTCATCTACTGCCACCACCACTCCAAGGGCGCCCAGGGCGGCAAGCGCTCCATGGACCGCGCCAGCGGCTCGGGCGTGTTCGCGCGAGACCCCGACGCGCTGCTGGACATGCTGGAGCTGCACGTCTCCGACGAGCTGCGCGACCAGCTGGAGGCCCGCGCGGTCGGGCAGCAGGCCGCGGGCTTCATGGACGCCAACGCCGCGCGGCTGGGCGCGGGGTGGCGCGCCGAGGTGCCCGAGGACGACCTGGCGGCGGGCGGCGACAAGCTCATGGCCGCGTGCCGCTCCATCGTGCAGGCGCGCGCGCCGGAGTGGACCAAGGCGTACCTCGACGGCATCCTGGCCGCGCGGGGCAGGGCCAAGGCGATGAGCGCATGGCGCGTGGAGGGCACCCTGCGCGAGTTCCCGCGCTTCGAGCCGGTGAACCTGCTGTTCGACTACCCCATGCACGCGGTCGACCGCACGGGGCTTCTGGCGGACGCCAGCCCCGAGGGCGAGGAGATGGGGCGCATGGACTACCGCGCGCAGGGCCGCGAGCGCAAGGCCAGGAACGACGCCAGGAAGCAGGAGGAGAAGCTGGCGGCGCTGCGCGAGGGCATGGCCGCCTGCGCCGAGGACGGCGTGGACGCCACCGTGGCCAACGTGGTGGAGCGCATGCCCGAGGTGAACGGCAAGCAGGTGACCAAGGCCACCGTGCAGTCATGGGTCAAGGCTTCGGCAAACGAGTGGTGCACGATCATCAGCGAAGGAGGCAAGGGCAACCAGCCAGGCGTGCTGCGCGACCCCGAGATGGAGGACGCCATGACGGGCTGGTAGGCGGCTGCTGCGTGTATGTATGGACTATCCCTAAAGGGATAAGTGTATCCATACAGACAAAACCAACAAGTTGGATGGCGGCGGGGCCGTGCGTGCGGGCTGAAGCCGCGCCCGCACTCGTGCGCGGTGGCCACGCCCCGCCATCCATGCAACCAGACGAAATACGAACGAACGAAGGAGAACGGGACATGGGAATCATCTGCGAGAGCTGCGGGCGCGACATCGGCGCCCTGGGGCAGGACAACATGAGCTGCACCAGCGAGCCGCTGTGCGAGGACTGCTGGAGCGAGCGGCAGAGCCACGCGGTGGCCGCGCTGAAGCGCGAGAACGCCAGCCTGCGGCGCAGGAACGAGTCGCTGGACAAGAATCGCACCACGCTGGAGCTTCAGCTGGCGGAGGCCAACCGCAGGCTGCGCGATGATGGCGCCAGCCCCGAGGCGACGAAGTTCGCGGCGAGCGCGGTCAAGGACGCGCGCCTGAGCATCGAGACGGTCTACAAGGCGAGCCGCGAGCGAGCCCTGGCGCTCACGAAGCTGGACGAGTGCGAGATGTGGCTGGGGCGCTGCGAGCCCAAGGGGACGGCGGCGCCGACGCTCGAGGGCGCGGCCCAGGACGCCGCCATGCCGTGCCTGAAGGACGACGGGGCGCACGGCTTCGCGATGCCCGACGTGAGCGTCGAGATAAACGCCGAGAAGGTCGCCGAGACAGTGGCGAAAAGCCTGCGCGAATCAGTGCAGCCGGCCCTGCGGATGGCGGTGGAGTAGCCATGGAGCGGCAGACGAAGCCCAAGCGCCGCCCCAGCATCGAGGTGCGCTGCCCGGAGTGCGGCACGCGCGATACGTGGCACCACCTGCCGAAGGGCGGGGACCGCTGCCGGTGGTGCGGGCACCCGTTCGAGGACTTCGCGTACCGCAAGGCCGCCCCGAGAGCGGAGGGCGGCGCGCGATGACGAACTGGGAATACTACTTCGGGACGCCGGAGAAGACGGCGCACATGGAGGTGGAGTTCTACGCCATCCCGGCGATGGTGATCGTGAAGCGCGAGGAGTGTGCCGGCAATACCGCCACGCTCAGGGTCGTGGCGCGCTTCTACTCGTACGAGGGGTACCTGGAATGGCTCAAGGCAGAGAGGGAGGAGGACGCGTGAGGAACGTCAACTGGGGCTGCCTGCTGTTCCTGGCCGCGGCGCTGGCCGTCGACGCGCTGCTGCTCATGGCGGCGCGCTCGCTCGCGATGGGGCTCCTGTCCCTGTACGCGTCGGCGTTCTAGGCGCGGGCGACACCGCTGGCAGCATATCGTCGTGCGGACGGGCCAGGGCAGGCCCGCCGGCGACCTCCTATTCGGGTCGGGCCGTCCTTCGGGGCGGCCCTTCCTCGTTTCAGGGGCGACACAGCGGGCACCATGGCCGGCATGGGAAGCAGCAAGCAGGACATAACGCCGGCGCAGGAGCGCTACTGCCAGGAGAGGGCCAAGGGCGCGACGCAGCGCCGGGCCTACCTGTCCGCGTTCCCGTCCAGCGAGAGGTGGAAGCCCGCCACGGTGGACAACCGCGCCTACGAGCTGGAGAAGCGCCGTGAGGTTTCGGCGAGGCTCAAGGAGCTGCAGAAGGCCGCGGCCGCCGCGGCCGTGGTGACGCGCGCGGAGATAGTCGGCGCGCAGGCCATGCTGCTGCGCAAGGGCGTGGCCGCCGTCGAGGCGCACAGCCTGGCGGACAAGGACCTCGCCCCGGCCGTCAAGGCGCTGGCCGACGCGAGCGACCGCCTGATGGCGTGGCTGCCGGAGGACGAGCCCGACGAGCGCCCCGCGTTCGTGCGGGACTTCGCGCTGCTGCTGGGGCCGCGCTTCCTCGCGCCGCACCGCATGATAGCCGACGGCTACCGCGGCGATATCTGGCTGGCGGGCGGGCGCGGCTCGTGCAAGTCGTCGTTCTGCAGCCTTGAGGTCGTGAACCACATCGAGCGCAACCCCGACCAGCACGCCGTGGTGCTCATGAAGCGCAAGGCGGACCTGCGCGACGCGGCCTACGCCCAGGTGGTGTGGGCCATCCGCGCGCTCGGGCTGGAAGACCAGTACGACATGCCGGAGTCCACGCTGCGCATCACCAAGAAGGCCACGGGGCAGAAGATCATCTTCCGCGGCTGCGACAACGCGAACAAGATCAAGTCCATCAAGGTGCCGTTCGGCTACGTGGGCTGCGTGTGGTTCGAGGAGGCCGACCAGTTCCGCGGCATGGCCGAGGTGCGCAAGGTCACGCAGTCGCTCACGCGAGGCGGCGAGAGCTGCGTGCGCCTGTACTCGTTCAACCCGCCGCGCTCGGCGCGCTGCTGGGTCAACGCCGAGATGGAGCGCCGCGAGGCCGAGGGCCTGCCGGTGTTCCGCTCCACGTACCTGGACGTGCCGCCCGAGTGGCTGGGCCCGCAGTTCATCGCCGACGCCGAGGAGCTGAAGCGCACCGACGAGCGCGCGTACCGCCACGAGTACCTGGGCGAGCCGGTGGGCATCGGCACCGAGGTGTTCGACAACGTGGTGTTCCGCGCCATCACGGACGAGGAGATCGCGCAGTTCGAGCGCCTGCGCTTCGGCCAGGACTTCGGCTGGTACCCCGACCCGTGGGCCGTGACCGGCAGCGAGTGGAGGCCCGGCCAGCGCGAGCTGCTGACGTTCTGCGAGGACGGAGCGAACAAGCTGCCGCCCGACGAGCAGGCCGAGCGCGTCAAGGCGCTGCTCACGTGGAGCGACGGGGAGGGCCGCGCGCCCGCGTACCACCACCTGCCCGTGCTGTCCGACGACGCCGACCCCACGGCCATCGCCGTGCAGCGCGACCACGGCGCGAACGCCCGGGCGGCGGGCAAGGGAAAGCCGGGCCGCATGGCCAGCTACCGCTTCCTGCAGTGCCTCGCGGCGTGGGTCATCGACCCAGTGCGCTGCCCGAGGCTGGCGGCGGAGGTGCGGGCCCTGGAGTACGCGCAGTCCCCGGACGGCGAGGTGCTCAACGAGATACCCGACGGGAACGACCACTGGGTGGACGCCACCCGCTACGCGACGATGGACGAGGCGCGCAGGACGCGCGGATACAGGAAGGCGGCATAGAGCATGGCCAAGGGCGAGACCTACGAGCAGTTCGTGGAGAAGTTCAAGCCGAAGAAGACCACCGACGACTGCTACACGCCGCCGCTGGTCTACGAGGCCGTCAAGGGCTGGGCGTGCCGAGAGTACGGCATCGACCCGGCCCGCGTCGTGCGCCCGTTCTGGCCCGGCGGCGACTACGAGCGCTTCGAGTACCCCGAGGGCTGCGCGGTCATCGACAACCCGCCGTTCTCAATCCTGTCGGCCATCTGCGCGTTCTACCTGGACCGGGATATCCCGTTCCTCCTGTTCGCGCCGAGCCTGACGTGCCTGGGCGGCGCGAGCGTGTGCATGCGCATGAACCACCTCATCACCGACTGCGCCGTGGTGTACGAGAACGGCGCCGAGGTGCGCACCTCGTTCGTCACGAACATGGGCGGCGGCGAGTACGTGATGCAGAGCGCGCCGCGGCTCACCCGCGAGGTGAACGCCGCCATCGAGGCGGGGCGCGTTCGCAAGACGCAGCCGCGATACGAGTACCCATACGAGGTGGCCACGGCGGCCATGCTGCAGCGCTACGCCAAGCACGGCGTTGAGTTCGGCGTGCGCCGCGGCGAGTGCCGCCGCATCGGCGCGCTGGACATGCAGCGCGAGTGCGGCAAGGCGATATTCGGCGGCGGGCTCCTGCTGGGCAAGCGAGCCGCAGCAGAGCGAGCCGCAGCAGAGCGAGCCGCAGCAGAGCGAGCCGCAGCAGAGCGATGGACCCTGAGCGCGCGCGAGCGCGCGGCCGTCGCCGGGCTGCGGGGATAAGGAGACCGCAAGATGGCAACCGACGAGTTCAGCGTGCCGGCGCACGTGACCAAGAAGCTGAAGGAGCTGGGCTACTCCGTCGACAACTCGATGGACACCTACATCCAGGCCTGGTACGACTGGTACAGCGGCAAGGCCGACTGGTACAAGGACGCATATACCGACATGCAGGGGCAGCGGCGCAAGCGCGACCGCCTGACCATCCGCCCCGCCAAGCGCGTGGCCAGCGAGTGGGCCAGCCTGCTCGTCACCGACGACACGCAGGTTAGCGTGGAGGGCGCCGCGGCCAACGAGTGGCTGCAGGACTTCCTCGACCGCGCGAACTTCTGGCCGACCGGGCAGCTGATCGTGGAGAAGGCGTTCGCGCTCGGCACGGCCGCCTGGGCGCTGTGGTTCGACGTGCGGGACGCCGGCGCCGAGGTGAAGGTGCGCCGCTACGACGCCCGCATGGTGCGCCCGCTGTCCTGGGACGAGGAGGGCGTGGCGGAGTGCGCGTTCGTGACGCGCGCGAGCGTGAAGGGAAAGCGCGCCGACCAGCTGCAGGTGCACGCCTGGGACGCCGAGACGGCCAGCTACCACATCCGCACGTACCTGTTCGTGGACTCCCGCGAGCAGGACGCAGAGGCGGCCGGCATCCTGGAGGACTTCGACACGGAGCAGGCCTGCCCCACGTTCGGCATCGTGAAGCCGGCGCTGGAGAACACGTACGTGGACCTGTCCCCGTACGGCCAGAGCGTGTTCGCCGACGCGGTGGACGCCGTCAAAGCCGTGGACCTGGCCTACGACTCCATGTTCCAGGAGGTCGAGCTGACCGCCGCCAAGGTGTTCGTGGACGAGAGCATGGTGGACGTGCGCAGCAAGGACGGCAAGGTCATACCGTCGCCGAAGGTGGACGGCCGCCTGTTCCGCCGCCTGGCCGGCAAGGACGTCACCAAGGACCTCATAGACATCTACAGCCCGAACATCCGCATCGAGCCGCTGCGCAGCGCGTTCGACGTGGCCCTGGCGGAGCTGGGCGAGCTGTGCGGCTTCGGCCAGCAGTACTTCGCGCTGGACAAGAGCGGCGGCATGAAGACCGCCACAGAGGTGACGGCCGACAACTCCGCGCTGATGCGCAACGTCCGCAAGCACGAGAACGTGCTGCGCGGCGCCATCCAGCGCGTGGTGACCAGCCTGCTCAACTGCGCCCGCATCCACTGCGGCGCGGCAATCGAGGAGGACTTCGGCGCGGTCATGGTCCAGTTCGACGACAGCGTGATCACCGACACGCAGACCGAGAAGAACATGGCCCTGGCCGAGATAGCGGCCCTGGGCGTGCCGGCGCTGAAGCAGCGCTACCTCATGGAGTGGCACGGCTTCAGCGAGCAGGAGGCGGCCGAGGCCGTGCCCTCCGCCGCCGTCGTGGACGAGGGATTCTGATGCTGTCCCCGGACGCGCTGGAGGAGGCCGGCGAGGAGCTGGCCCGCGTATACCGCGGCATCGAGGCCGAGATGCTGGACTACCTGGCGCGCCTGATGCTGTCGGGCGGCGGCGTGACCTCCAGGAGCGCCACCGCCGCCGCGCTGCTCGGGCAGACCCACGCCGACGAGCTGCGGCGCATCATCGCGTCGCACGCCGGCGAGGTGGACGCCGAGCTGCGCGCGACGGTCGAGAGGCACCTGCGGGCATCGGACGCCGACGACATGGAGCGCATCGGCAGGCCGGGCACCGAGAAGGCGTGGCCGCGCCAGATGGAGGCCACGCTGCGCGGCCTGGCGGCCATCCTGGAGCGCGACAACCTGGGCATGGAGCGAGGGGCCGTTGAGGCGTTCCTGCAGGCGTCCACGGCCGCCATAGCCAAGGCGAACGCGGGCGTGGAGACGGCGGAGCGGGCGCTGCACGCGGCGGTCCGCCAGCTGGAGCGCGACGGCGTGCGCATCGTGCAGTACGTGGACGCGGGCGGCAACGCGACCGTGGCCAACCGCGCCGACGTGGCCGTGCGCCGCCACGTGCGCACGCAGATAGCCCAGGACGGGGCGCGCATGACCGCCGACGCCATGGACCGCTACGGCGTCCAGCTGGTCGAGGTCTCCAGCCACCCCAACGCCCGGCCAACGCACGCGTCGTGGCAGGGCCAGGTCTACGGCTGGCGCGGGACGGTGACGGTCGACGGGCGCACCTACGACGGCCTGGAGGCCGCCACGGGCTACGGCTCGGTGGACGGCCTGCTCGGCGCGAACTGCCGCCACAGCTTCGGCCCGTACCTGCCGGGCGCCAAGCGCGCCTACTCGCGCGACCCGAAGCACGCCAGCGGCCTGCCGGGCGAGCAGGTGTACGCCCTGGAGCAGCGCCAGCGAGCGGGAGAGCGCGCCATCCGCGAGGCCAAGCGCGAGCTGAGCGGCGCCCGCATCTGCCACGACGCGGCGCCAAGCCCTGCGGCGCGCGCAGAGGTCGTGAAGGCACAGGAGCTGCTGGCGCGCAGGCAGGACGCCATGCGGCGGCTGGTGGCCGAGTCCAACGCCCTGAGCGTCACGGGCAGGCCCGTGCTGCACCGCCACCCGGCGCGCGAGTGGGCCGGCGACATGGCGGGCGGCGTCCGCGTCGCATCGAGCGGGCGCAAGGTCGACGAGCTGCTGGCCGGCAAGGCCGCGCAGGCCGCCATGGCCAGGGCGGGCGTGAGCAAGACCGCCGTCAAGCGCGCCATCGCCGACGAGATGAAGCGCCAGGGCATGGAGCCGTCCGACTTCCCCACCCTCACCGCAGGCGAGCAGCGGCGCGTGTTCAGCGGAATCGTCGCCGCGCTGAAGAAGACGGCGAGACCGAAGCCGATAGGCAGGCACGCCGCCCTTTTCAAGAGGATAGAGGGCGACCACACGGCAGCCGACGACTTGGCGAAAACGAACCCGAACTTCAAGCCGCTCGACCCCAAGTGGGCGTTTAACTGCCAGCGCTGCGTGAGCGCATACGAAGCACGCCGCAGGGGCTTCGATGTGACCGCCAAGCCGCGGGGCGGCAAGGGCGACCGCCTCCCCTACATGACGGACCAGAACGGCTGGCCGCACGTGTACGAGAACGCAGACCTCGTGCCATGCTTCAGCAACAGCGGCGCAAACACCCGCGGCAAGGTCGAGAAGCTGATGGAGCAGTGGGGGGATGGCGCCCGCGCCATCGTGCGCGTACAATGGAAGGGCGGCAACTCCGGCCATGTCTTCATCGCCGAGAGGGTCCACGGAGCGACGCGCTTCGTGGACCCGCAGAGCAACGACGGGGACTGCTCACGCTACTTCGCCGCGGCGAAAAAGAACCAGACCTACTGCATGCGCATAGACGACCGCAGATTCACGGACCTGATCAAGCAATGCTGCAAGGAGAAACGATGAACGTAGCCGAAGCGCTGAAAAAGACGCAGGACGAGCTGGCGATGCCGATAGCGCTGGGCGCATCCGTCCAGCACGGCGCAAGCACCGCCCACTCGCTATCGTTCCCCGACAAGGCGGCAGACTTCCCGCTGCCGATAATCGACGAGACAGCAGGCGCAGCGCGCATCGTGCCCGCGCTCACCAGCGAATGGTGCGCGATCATGGAGCTGTTCCCGGACTAACGACCAGACACACAACCGCATAGAACCGACGCAGAGCCGCCCTACGGGGCGGCTTTTCTCATGCCCAGGCGACACACGGCCGACCATCTGAACCATCGCGAGGGGCGGCGGAAACGGCCCCATGCGCGGCAGCGGCGGCAACAGCTGCGAGACGACCGAGCGCGCAGTGAAGCGCGGCAACCAAACACCGGAAAGGACGGTACGGACATGGGAGCGCAAGACCCCGACAACAAGGCAGCCGAAGGAACCGAGGGCCAGGAGGGCAACGAGCCCAAGGCCGACGAGCCGGCGGGCGCCGGCACGGAGCCGCAGGGCGGCGAGGGCCAGGAGGGCAACGACGGAGACGGCGGCGGAGCAGGCGAGGGCGGCAAGCCCGGCGCGACCGTGAACCGCCACAAGTACGAGCGCGACCTGGCGGCCAAGGACAAGCGCATCGCCGAATTGCAGGCGCAGATCGACGAGGCGGCCAAGACCAAGGAGGGGCGCGACGACCTCCAGAAGAAGCTGGACGACATGAAGGCCGAGCTGGACGACGAGAAGGTGGCCCACAAGCTGGAAGTGGCGGGCTGCGTGAACGTCAAGGCGGCCAAGGCGCTGCTCGACGACTACGACGGCGACGTGGCCAAGCTCAAGGAGGAGTGCCCGTACCTGTTCGGCAAGGACAAACAGACCGGCACCACGGGCAAGAAGCCCGAAGGGACCGCAGGCGACGACGACGCGGAGCTCGACCGCGCGTTCGGCCTGAAGAAGAACTAGGAAGGAGCAGGACATGCCTGCAAACAACCTCGGTGCCTTCATTACGAAGTTCACCAACCGACTGGACCAGGTCATCATGCAGGAGACCGTCACCGGCGACCTGAACATGAACCAGGACCTGCTGGGCGAGATGAGCGGAAACGGCACCATCAAGATCGCGAAGATGGACATGGACGGCCTGGCGACCCACGTGCGCGGCCAGGGCTTCACCAAGGGCGGCATCTCCCTTGAGTGGGAGGACTACAAGCTGCGCTACGAGCGCGACCGCGAGTTCAGCATCGACGTGCTGGACGACGAGGAGCGCGCCAAGCTGGTAAGCGCCCGAGCCATGGGCGAGTTCGCCCGCACGAAGGTCGTGCCCGAGGTGGACGCGCTGCGCTTCGCCGAGCTGGCCAAGCAGGCCGGCAACACGGTGCAGGCCGACCTCGCCGAAGCCGACGCGACCGCCAAGGCCGTGCTGGACGCTGAGCAGTGTATGGAGGACCACGGCGCGAAGCTGAGCGAGTGCCTGTTCTACCACTCCGGCAACGTCAAGAAGCTGCTGCGCCTGTCCGGCGCGTACCGCCTGTCCGCGGGCCAGGCCCCGAACACCAACTTCGCGACCTGGGACGAGATGAAGATGGTGGGCGTGGCGGCCGACCGCTTCTACTCCGCCATCAAGCTGCTCGACGGCACCACCTCCGGCGAGGAGAAGGGCGGCTACGAGAAGGCGGCCGACGGCAAGAAGCTGAACTTCATCGTCATGCACCCCGAGGCCGCCGCGGCAATCTCCAAGCACGAGAAGCTGCGCTATTTCAGCCCGGACGTGAACCAGGCCGACGAGGCCCACAAGTGGCAGTACCGCCTGTTCCACGACCTCCTGGTGTACCTCCAGAAGAACGGCCTGATCTACGCCCACGTCGGCAAGACGGAGTAGGGCATGGGCACCATCGTGGGGCTGACCTTCCCCGAGGAGCCGGCCGAAGAGCCGGCGGAGGTCGGCCAGGAGCAGACGCAGCCCGAGCGAGCCGAGGAGCCGCAGACGGAACCGGAGCAGGCAGAGCCCGAACCGGCCGAGAAGCCGGACGCGGAGCCCAAGCAGGAGCCGCAGCCCGCACCCGCACCGGCGAAGCGCACGCGCAAGAAGCCCGCGGCCCCGACGGAGGGGTAGCCATGCTGCCGGAGGTGCGCAGCGCGGACTACAAGGGGGCGCGCACCTGGGACGAGGTGTGCGCGCACCTTCCCGCCGCCGTGTCCGCGGTGCGCGAGGCCATCGGCTTCAACGTCCCCGAGGGCGAGGAGCAGGTGGCGGCGTACAAGGCCGCAGTGTGCGCCGCGCTGGACGTGGACGCGGCCTACGGCTTCAGCGGCGGCGTGTGCGACTCGGGCACCGTGCGGCTCGGCTCGCTCACCATCGAGCAGGGCCAGGGCGGGAGCGCCTACGAGGCGGACGTCTCCAAGGCCGTGCGCCGGGCGCTGTCCGGCTCCGGCCTGCTGTACCAGGGGCTGGGGTGATCGCCATGGTGCCCATACCGAAGCGCCTGCTGCCGAGCCGCGCAGCCGCGCGCATCCCAACCGAGGACGGCGGCAGGCAGGGCTTCTCTGACCCAGTGGAGCTGCTGGGCGTGCGCTACGAGCAGAAGGCGTCCGTGCGCGCAACGGACTACCAGCTGCAGGACGGCACGACCGGCCTGCTGTTCGTCGACGCCGTGAACACCGCGGGGGCCGTGGAGCTGCCCGCCGGCAGCCTCGTGAGCGTCGACGGCGGCCCCGAGTGCTGCGTATCGTCCTGCACGCGCTACGTGGACGAGAGGGGCCGCGTGCACCACTGGGAGGTGGAGCTGCGATGAGCGTGTCCGTGGACATAGTGACCAAGGGCATCGACCTGGCCACCGCGCCGGCCGAGTGCAAGAGGCGCCAGGTGCTGTACGCGCGCCGCTGCGCGTTCGTCATGCGCAAGTACGTGCCCGTGCGCGAGACCATCCTGCGCTCCAGCGAGCCGGTCAATTCCGACTACGGCGCGGGCATCCTGACGTGGAACACGCCCTACGCGGCGCGGCAGTACTACGAGCCGATGCGCCACACCGACCCGGCGACGACCGACCACTGGGACGAGAAGTGCGCGCGGGAGGACGGCGGCGACCTGCGCGACTTCGCGCGCCGGCTGTACATGGACTACTAGGAGGGACGCATGGACGAGAGCAAGACGCTCGACCTCGTGGACGTCGTGAGGGCTCGCCTGGAGGGCGCGGGCATCCGCGACGTATTCACGTACCTGCCGGACGCCCGGCGCCACGCCGAGTTCTGCGCCATCCGCACAGGCGTGCCAGGCGACGAGGACAGCTATTTCGACCTCGCGTTCGACACGGCCATCCGCCTGAGCCTGTTCGTGGCCAGGCGGGTGGAGCTGGACGCCATGGGCGATGCGCTGCTGGCGGAGCGCACGCTGCGCACCGTGCCGCTGGACAGCGCCAACGGCAGCTACCGCATGATTCGCATCGAGACAGTGAAGCCGCGCCCCGTCCAGTGGGACGAGAGCGGCCGCAACGTGTGGGTGGTCGAGGCCACCGCGCACATCGAGATTAAGGAGCTCTAAATGGACATCGGATTCGCGCTGAACTACCAGCACGTGGTCGAGGTCGACACGACGCCGAACGGCGACAAGCGCACCTGGGCGTGGGTCGGCCCCGGCATCTCAGACATCAGCAAGGACAACAGCGAGAGCACGAGCGAGGACGCCTACTACAACGGCGGCGGCAACACCGAGACCGACGTCACCGGCGTCAACGCCAAGTACAGCGTCGAGGGCCACCGCCTCATCGGCGACCCCTTCCAGGATTACGTCGCATCCATCGAGGACGGCATCGGCGCCGCGCGCAAGACGCGCTACCGCGTCACCGACCCGACCGGCAAGTGCATCGAGGCGCCCTGCACCGTCCTCGACATCGCGGCCAACGGCCCCAACGGCGCCGCCAACGAGAAGGCGAGCTTCAAATGCTCGCTGTCCCGTTCCGACGTCGCCACGGTCGTGGCCGACGCGGCGGGCGTCCTCCTGCCGGAGAGCGTGACCGTGGCGCAGGAGGTCACCGTGGCCGCCAACAAGTCCGCGGCGGCCATCAAGCCGTCCGTCCTGCCGGAGGGCGCGAGCACGCGCTGCCTGTTCGCCATCGAGGACACCGCCATCGCGCGCGTCTCGATGGACGGCGTGGTGACGGGCCTGAAGGCCGGCGAGACGCGACTCGCCGTCAAATGCGCCGCCAAGCCGTCCGTGTCCACCGTCGTGAAGGTGACGGTCAGCGCTTCCTAGCCGCTGGGCGACAGCTGGGAGAACATGCCGAGAAGGCCGGGGTTACGCGCTGCAGCCCCGGCCTTTTTTTAACGTCGCAGCGCACGATGGGAAGGCAGCGCAACCATGAAAACCCTGAAAGTCAAGAAATCGTTCGAGCGCTTCGAGGTGGAGATCGGCGACGAGACCGTGACGTGCGCCATCGACTGCACGGACACCAACGTGAACGCCATCGCGGCCAAGTGCATCGCGGCGCGCGACAAGGCGCTCGCGCTCGATTCGATCAAGGCCAAGACCGCCAACCGCAAGAATCTCGACCAGCTGTCCGTCAAGATGGCGAACGTCATCGGGCCGGTCATCAAGGACGCCATCGGCGAGGAGTCGTACGACGCCATCCTGACGGCTTGCGGCGACGGCGTGCGCCTGAAGCCCGAGCAATGCAACCTGGTCATGGTCCAGGTATTCGCCACCGTGTGCCAGGCAATCTTCGACCGCCTGAACGACGTGAAGCAGAGCAAGGCAGCGCACTACCTACAGGACGTGGTGGCGGATGCGCAGAAGCCTGACGACGCAGAGCAAGGCCGTTAACGGCCGCTTCTGCTCAACATACGAATACGAGGGCGAACAGTTCGACGTGTGCGACTCCGCGCGCAACGCCATGTTGGTGAACGAGCTGTTCGCCGACGCCGAGCTGACCGAGGAGGACAAGCAGCAGCTGCTGCCCGCCATGCTGTTCCCCGACCTCGCCGCCGCCGTGGAGAAGGCGGGGCGCGAGCACTTCTGGGACATGGTGGACTCCGTGCTTTGGGATGCCATGGGCGTCGACCTCTACGGCACGCGCGGTGCCGCGGGAAGCGAGGAGCCGGTGTTCGACTGGGACGAGGACGCCGGGCGCATCCGCGCGTCTCTCCTGCAGGCATACGGCGTCAATTGGGACGAGGTGGCCGGCTCGATGAGCTACGGCGCGTTCCTCGACCTCGTGGCCGGCCTGATGGAGTCCGGGGAGACCCCGCTGCAGCAGGCCATCTACTACCGGACGGCGAAATGCCCGAAGGAAACCAAGGACAACAGAGAATACGTCGAGGCCTTCCGCGCCAGGGCGCGCCATTTCGCGCTGCGCGGCGAGCGGCCCGAGGGAGACCGCATGGCGGCGGCCAACAACGCCATGGCGTCGGCTTTCGCGAGCGAGTTCGCCGCGGCCGGGCGGGCGGTGAGCGCCGATGAGTAGCGCATCCAACGCCGTCTCCGTGCTCGCGCGCCTCGACGACCAGGGCGTCGTGTCCGGGCTGAAGAAGATAAAGGTCTCCATGGAGGAGATCAAGGGCAAGGACGGAAAGCTCAACTGGGAGGGACTGAAGAGCGGCGGCGCCGCCACCAAGGCGCTCGGCGAGGGCATCGCCGACCTGGGCAGCTCCATGACGCTCGGGCTCACCGTGCCCATCGTGGCGGCGGGCGGCGCCGCCGTGTCCGTTGCCGCGAACTTCGACGACGCCATGAGCCAGGTGCAGGGAGCGCTCGGCGACGCGTCCGCCGACACGGAAGGCCTGCGCCAGCTCGCCCTGCAGCTCGGCTCGGACACCGTGTTCAGCGCCACCGAGGCCGCGCAGGCCATGGTGGAGCTTGCCAAGGGCGGCCTGACCGAGGCGGATATCAAGGGCGGCGCGCTCGCGGCGTCCATGGACCTCGCGGCGGCCGGCCAGCTCAACCTGGCCGATGCGGCCGAGACCACGGTGCAGATGATGGGCAGCTTCGGCCTGGGCGCCGCAGACGCCACGCGCATCGCCAACGCGCTCGCCGGCGCGGCGAACGCGTCCTCCGCCGACGTTTCGGACCTCACGCAGGCCATGAGCCAGTGCAGCGCCCAGGCGTCGCTGGCCGGATGGAGCCTGGAGGACACGGCCGCCGCGCTCGCCCTGTTCGCCGACCACGGCGTGAAGGGCTCAGACGCCGGCACGTCGCTCAAGACGATGCTGCAGCGCCTGTCCGCGCCGACCGACCAGGCCGCCGATGCCATGGAGGCGTACGGCCTGGAGGTCCGCGACTCCAACGGCAAGATGAAGGACATAACCGGCATAGCCGACGAGCTGACCGGCAAGCTGGGCACGCTGAGCGACGCGGAGCGCGACGCCGCGCTGCAGACCATCTTCGGCTCCGACGCCTCGCGAGCCGCCGCCATCCTGATGCAGTCCGGCAGCGAGGGCCTGCAGAAGTACATAGCCGCGACCAACGACGCGACCGCCGCGGAGACGATGGCCAACGCGCAGAAGGGCGAGCTGTCGTGGGCGCTGGAGAACATGGGCGGCGCCATCGAGTCGGCGTCCATCGCGTTCGGCTCGGCGCTCGCGCCGGCCATCACCGCCGTGGCGGGCGTCATAGGCAACGTCGCCGAGGCGTTCGCGTCCCTGCCGTCCGGCGCGCAGACGGCCATAGCCGTGGTGCTGGCGCTGGTCGCGGCGGTCGGCCCGCTGCTCGTGGTGTTCGGCTCCGTGGTGGCGATGCTGCCCGCGCTGTCCGAGGGCCTGCTCATGCTCGGCGGGGCCTTCGCCGTCCCGCTCGCCCCGGCGCTCGCCGTGGCGGCCGCGATCGCCGCCGTGGTGGCCGTCCTGGTGACGCTGTGGAACACGTCCGAGACGTTCCGCGCCACGGTGCTGGCCGCCGTCGACGCCATCAGCGCGAAGGTTCAGGAGATATGCGCGTTCCTGGCGCCTTACGTGCAGGCGTTCGTGGACCAGCTCGTGCTGACCGTGCAGACGGCGATGGACGTGCTGCTGCCCATCATAGAGGCGGCGCTGACCGTCATCATCTCCATCGTCGTGCCGGTGCTCACGTCGATCATGGACACGGTCGCCAACGTGTTCGCGACGATCCTCGCGACCGTCACCAACGTGATGGCGGCGCTGTCGTCCATCATCCAGGGCGCCTGGCAGGTGATACAGGGCATCTTCCAGACGGTGCTGGGCCTCATCGTCGGCGTGGTCACCGGAGACTTCTCGATGATGAGCTCCGGCGTGAGCGGAATCCTGAACGGCATGTCGAGCATCATCAGCGGCATCCTGCAAGGCATCCTGTCCGTCTTCTCGGGCATCTGGAACTCGATCAAGTCGGTCGCGGTCGGCGCGTGCAACGCCGTGACGGGCGCGGTGTCGGGGGCGTTCAACGGAATCAGGTCGGTCATAGAGAACGCCATGAGCGGCGCCAAGAGCACCGTGTCCAACGCGCTCGACGCCATCAGCGGCTTCTTCGCGGGGCTGCACCTGGAGTTTCCGCACATCGCCCTCCCCCACTTCAGCCTGAGCGGCGAGTTCAGCCTGATGCCGCCGAGCGTGCCGAGCATCTCGGTGAGCTGGTACCGAACCGGCGCCATCGCCATGGGCGCGAGCGTCGTCGGCATCGGCGAGGCCGGCCCCGAGGCCGTCGTGCCGCTGTCCGGCCGTGAGATGGACCCGTACGCGGACGCGGTGGCCCGCCGCCTGGCGGCGCGAGGGGCGGATGCGGGGGCCGGCGGCACGGTCGTCTACAACATAGGCGACGTGACGGTGAACATGGAGCAGCTGCGCGACCTCGCCACGCTGGAGGACTTCGTCAACCTCGTGCTGGCGGCGAAGCGCGCGAACCCGACGAGAACGAGAGGATAGAGGAGCATGGCCAAGGGATTTTGGGGAAATGCGAGCGGCCCCGGCGCGAAGATGTACGCCTACGTCGAGTTCCGAACCTCCGCGCAGGAGGAGGGCCGCGCATGGGTCCAGTACAAGCGGAGCTGCTACGTCGACAGCGGCAACTTCGGCGGCACCATCGTGGACACCTCGTGGAGCGGGCGCCTGCGGCTGTACGGCACGGGATGGTACGGCGACAGCGGGTGGCAGGACTACGGCTGGGTCGGCTACGGCGGCAGCGCGCACGTGAGCGCGTCCGTGTGGTACCTGGGCTGGTCAAACACCCATTACAACAGCTCCGTGGACGCATGGTACAGCCCGGACGTGCCGACCTGGAAGCCCAACAACGTCATGAGCCAGGTAGCCGTCCTCCGAAGCGACGGAACGGTGCTCGTGACGTGGCGCAGCAACACGACCGACGCACGCCCATACGACGGCGTGTACGTCGACGTGTCCGTGGACGACGGCGAGTACGAGCTGGCCGAGGACTGCGGCGGAGACGTCACGGCGTACAAGTACCAGGCGGAGCCGAACCGCCTGTACAAGTTCCGAGTGCTGCCGCACAACAGCGCGGGGAACGCCCCCGCGCACCAGTACACGAACGCAGTGGCAACGACGCCGAACGCGCCGAAGTCCGCGAGCGTGGCGCGCGATTCCGACACGCAGAACACGCTGTCCATCGTGCCGGGAAGCCCATGCGCCGGTCTATACCTGGCGCACGACGTGCAGCGCCAGATGGACGGCGGCGCATGGTCTGACTTCGGCGCCATCGAAGCGGCGGGCAGCACGAAGGTGGACCGCTCGACGAGCGCGAACCATTCGTGGCGATACCGCGTGAGAAGCCGCAACGCCGCGGGCGCATCAGCGTGGGTTGAGACCGGCACCGTCTACAACACCCCGTGCGCTCCGGGCAAGCCGAAGATGTCCCGCGTGTCCGACACCAAGGTGAAGGGCGCCTTCGAGAACGGGGCGAACACCGCAACGGGCACCGAGATAGAGCGAAGCCCGGACTTGGAAACGTGGACGGCGGTCCGTACCACGCAGGGCAAGGCGACGGACTTCGAGGACGACCCCGGCGGCGGCACGTGGTACTACCGCGCTCGCAATGTATGCGGAGACCTCGCGAGCGCATGGGTCGAGTCGGACGGCATCGTGACCATCTGCGCGCCCGCGGCCCCCACGATCACGTCGCCATCAAGCTCGCAGGTCATCCCGAAGACGCAGGCGAGCATAACGGTGGCGTGGCGCCACAACCCCATCGACGGCTCGGCGCAGACGGCCGCCCAGTGGCGATGGAGCACGGACGGCGGCGCGACGTGGCATGTGGCGGATGTGAACGGCGGCGCGTCCTCCGCCTCCTTGGACAACTCGTTCGCGGTCAACGCCAAGCTGACCGTGCAGGCCCGCACCAAGGGCGCCCATGCGGACTTCGGCCCGTGGTCGGTCGCCGTATCGACGTACGTGCGGCAGGTGCCGACGGTGACAATCGAGCAGCCCGCCGACAGCTTCGCCATCGAGAACACGCCCGTGCACGTGCTAGTTCGATACAGCGACCCGAGCGGCGAGCTGGCGGCCGGCACCCTGACCGTGCGCGACGCGGACGGCGCGGCCGTGTTCTCGCGAGACCTCATGGACGGCCTGGAGTTCGACGTTCGCAGCGGCGAGTGGCTGCCGCGCGACGGGGCCGCCTACACGCTTGAGGCGTCCGTGCGCTCAAGCTCCACGCTGCAGGCCAGAGCCTCGCGCGCGGTGTCGGTGTCGTACGTGCTGCCGTCGACGGCAGTCGCGGACGCCGTGCCGGACCCGTCCACGGGCTATGTCGCGGTAACGCTGCGCGAGGGCCGCACCGACGCCGCCGTGGCCATGAAGACGTGCAGCCTGTGGCGCAACGTCGGCGGCGTGCGCACGCTGCTCGCGGAGGACCTGCACGACGGCTCCACGGTGTTGGACCGATACGCCCCGCTGAACACGGACTACAGCTACGAGACGGCCAGCTTCGCCGACTCCGGCGCCGTGAGCGAGGCCAGCTACCCCGGCCGCATCGGGTCGCCGCTGCTGTTCGTGTACTGGTCCGGCGGCATCGCCAGCGGCATGTACGCGCCTGGCGACGAGTTCAGCGTGGAGCCCAGCTTCTCGACGTACCAGATAGCCGGCAAGCGCTACCCGGTCGTCGTGGCGAGCGAGAACGTGGAGGAGCCGCACGACATGACCGTGAGGCTCAAGAGCAGGGAAGAGGCCATGCGTTTCTACGAGGCGGTGCGCAGCTGCGAGCCGATGGTGTTCAAGACGCTGTACGGCTTCGTGTTCCACGGCGTGGCCAAGGCGTCGTTCACGCCATCGCTGGGCAACGCGGAGCAAGCGTGGGACGTGTCCCTCAACGTGACGAGGACGGACGGTGATGCCCTGTGAGGTGGGACGGCAGCAGATACAAGGAGCGCTGGACGTTTAGGCGCGTGAAGTGGCCGAGCATGGAGGAGGCCGAGGACTACTGGCAGATCACCGGCGGCAAGTCGTCCGAGAGCATGTTCAAGGAGCTGAAAGTCACCGGCTCCATCGACTTCGAGGGCGCGGCGGTGCCCGACGAGTCCGACGCCATCCGCGTGTACTACGGCTTCACGAACCAGTGGGGCGAGCGCTGGGAGGGGCCGGTGGCCACGGGCTTCCTGGAGGTCGGGGAGACGAGCCTGGAAGGCGCGCTCGTGAGCGGCAGCGCCGACCTGGCGGGCATGCTCACGGTGGCCACGAGCGGCCCTGGGTGCCCGCTCACGCTGCCCGCAGGCACCAAGGCCGTCGAGACGGCGGCGGGGCACCTGCGGGCGCTCGGCCTGACCGTCGACGCCGCGCCGTCCTCGTACCGGCTGTCCGGCCCCCACACGTTCGAGCGCGACGAGAGCTGGCTGGGCATCGCCAACTGGCTGCTGTCGGCGGCGGGCTTCGGCAGCGCCACCACCGACGCGTGGGGCACCGTGCAGCTGCAGCCGTACGTCGAGCCTACCGAGCGCGAGGCGACCTGGACGTTCCCGGACGACGGCACGGGCTTCTCGTTCCCCGCCATCAAGGCCAAGGACAACAGGGCGGACACGCCCAACGTGGTGCGCCTGTGGTACGAGGACGACTCGGTGGGCCTGTTCGCCGAGGCGCGCAACGACGACCCGCGCAGCGAGGCGAGCACCACAGTCCGCCGCCGCGAGCGCCAGCTGGACGACGAGGTGACCGAGCTGTCCGGCGACACGCCCGAGAAGATGCTGGCGGCGCTCAAGGCGCTTGCGGAGAAGAAGCTGGCGGACAACTCCACGCGCATCGAGTATGTGACGGTGCCCGGGCTGTTCGTCCCGGCGCAGGTCGGCGAGTGCGGGCTGGTCGACTACGAGCGCTCAGGCAAGAGGTTCACGGGCGGCATCACCGCCAAGGAGGTGGACTTCGGCCCGGGCGGCGAGACGACCATCACCATGCGCCGCCTGCTGCGCCCGGACTTCAAGATCGAGACGAGCGGGAAGGTGGCATGGCATGTCGACAAATAGCGGCGAGCTGGCAGACGAGCTGGCGCGCGCCCTGTGGCCCGAAACCGGGCCGCGCGAGTACCACACGAGGGCGCCCGTGCGCTCCGTGTCCGGCGGCACGGTCAACGTGCTGCTGCGAGGGGCCGACGAGCCCACGCCGTGCGCGAAGCTGTCCGGCGTCTCCGCGAAGGCCGGCGATATAGCGCTGGTGCTGATGCTGCCGAGCGGCGGCATCGTGCTGGGAACCATCGTATGAGAGAGGAGAAGAGATGAGGGAGATCATCGTGCTGGACCTTCAGAAGACCAGCACGCAGTTCATGCCCGTGGTCTGCCTGCGCGCCAGGCGCGGCGACTCGCGAAGCCTGGAGCGCACGTTCCAGCTGCTCGACGGCGGCGAGCCCGTGAACCTGGCCGCCTGCACCGTGTCGTTCATGGCGGAGAACGCAGGCGGCCGCCCCATTATGGAGGAGGTGACCGTCAAGGACCAATCGGGGCAGTTCACGTACCGCTTCCCCGACGCAGTTGCGGCCGTGCGCGGCTCCATCACCATGGCGTACTTCCGCGTGGTGGGGCAGGACTTCACGGGCTCCACGAACAGCCTGCGCATCGAGGTGCTGGACAACGTGGACCTGACCGACGCCGTCACCGGCGCGTACGTGCCGATGCTGGACCGCATCATCGAGCAGTCCCAGGAGATGGCGGCCAACGCCGACGAGATCACGCGCCAGGCGACCGCCGCCATCAACTCCTGCACGGCCATCACGGAGAAGGCCACGGCGCAGGAGCAGGCGCGCGTCGAGGAGGAGGCGCGGCGCGTGGTGGCAGAAGCCGACCGCGCGAGCAACTACAGCCGGAAGATGGCCGAGTGGGAGAAGGCCGTGCTCGGCCTGACCAACGGCATCACCGTCAACGACAAGGGCCAGCTGTGCGTGGCCGTGAGAAAGAAGGCGTAACGTGGCAACAGAGAACACCATCGTGGAATACCCCATCATCACCGACGACACGGGCCGTGCCATCGCGGGCGCGCTGCAGGCGATGGCGCACGACAAGGTTGCGGCGCTGAAGACGAACTGGGACGGCCTGGCGCGCATGAGTCGCGACGGCCTGGCGCCCTACGTGCTCGGCATCGGCGACCAGATCACCTCCCAGTGGACCGACCCGGACGGCGGCACCGCCTACGACGTGGCCAACGACGTGTGCCACTTCCCCGCCGAGCTGGAGCTGCAGGACGGCGAGAAGCTGCCCGGCACCATCCTGCAGTGGCACTACACCCTGCCCTTCGGCACGCAGTTCGACCAGAAGGAGGCCTTCTGGTACTGCGAGGCCGCGCTGGCCGCGGGCACCTACAACCTGACCATGGGCGCCTCGTGGGGCACCAACGTAGTCAAGGGCAAGACCTACCAGTTCACGCTCGCCAAGGACGTGCCGAAGGGCGGCGTGCTGGCCGGCATGGAGTACGCGCCGGACCGTGACCCGGGCACGTGGCAGGTCAAGTCCTACAAGACCGTGAGCGACGCCGACCCCATCGAGACGGTGGGCATGAGCGAGGGCGCGCAGGGTACGAGCCTGGGCACCATCGGCACCAAGCCGGACGGCAACATGAACAGCATCTACCGCTGCTCCTACGGCTACAACCGCTGGAGCCAGTCCGCGCTGCGCCAGTACCTCAACGGTAAGGGCACGAACTGGTGGAAGCCGCAGAACAAGTGGGACCGCCCGCCGGAGTACGTCGGCAAGCGCGGCTTCCTGGACGGCATCCCCGAGGCCGAGCTGGCCGTCATGCGCCGCGTGAAGGTCGTCACCGGCGTGCCCTACTGCGAGGAGGGCACCGACAGCGAGCCGGTGCTGGACACCACCTACGACCTCGTGTTCCTGCCGAGCATGGAGGAGCACTTCCTGGCGCTCGGCGAGTCCGGCATGAAGGGCAAGGAGGGCGAGGCGTGGGAGTACTGGGCGCGCGTCGCGCAGTCCCCGACGCCGCTGGCGCTGTGGCAGACGTGGCCGCAGCTGATTACGTACGCCATCAACGGCAAGACCAGCCCGCAGTACGCCTGGACGCGTTCCGCTCATCGCAACGGCGGCCGCTACACGTTCATCGTGAACGCGTCGGGCCACGTCTACAGCAACAGCGCGCAGAGCGCGCTGCGCTGCGCTCCCGCCCGCGCCATCTAACCATCCCAAGCCAATCGGGGCGGGCCACCGCCCGCCCCCTGTTCGAGAAGGAGGCCGCTTTGTCGGTACCCAAAAGGTTGAGGAAGAAAAGCAAGCTCGAGGTGTTCGTGAACGCCTGCGACCTCGTGGAGTACGTGCTGAAGATCACGGCGAACGAGAAGGTGTTCAAGCCGGAGCAGTCCGCCGTCACGGACAAGATAAAGGCCGCCGCGCTCGACATAGCGCGCTTCATCTGGTGCGCCAACAACATCAGGGTGGGCGGAGACGCCGCCCTATACGCCGAGCGCAGGCGTTTGCAGGATATGGCCATGACGTGCTGCCGCGAGCTGCTTTTCCTCATCGACCTCGCATGGGACGTCATGCACCTGTCTGAGCGCCGAGCCGTCTACTGGGTCGGCAAGACAATGGACCTGCGAGACGAGATAGCCGCATGGAGGGCATCCGACGCCAAGAGATACGGGCGTCTGTGATAGCCAGGGCCGCGGCTGAACAGAACGCCTGGACGCGTTCCGCTAATCGCAACAACGGCAACAACACGTTCATCGTGAACACGTCGGGCAACGTCAACAACAACAACGCGCAGAACGCGCTGCGCTGCGCTCCCGACCGAACCGGCGAAAGCCCCACCGAAGCCCGCGGCGCAGCCGCGGAGCGGGGCAAAACCGGCGCGGGGAGCCGCGACCCCGAGCCCGAGAGGGCCGAACAACGCCGGGGCGACGCCGACGCGGCTGGAACGCGGGCGGCTATCGCGCGCCCCGGACCCACACCCGAACTGGAACCCGGCGAGCTGAACGGCGTCGTCGGGTTCTTCGCCTTGAGGGAGAGCGCGAAGAAGTGCCGGCGCGGCGTCATATGGAAGGGCAGCGCCGCCAGCTACATGCTGAACCTGTCAGAGCGCACGCTGGCCATGAGCCGCAAGCTGCAGGCGGGCACGTTCCGCTGCGGTAAGACGCGAGAGTTCGACATAACGAGGCCGAAGCGCCGCACCATCGTGAGCGTGGGCTTCGCCGACCGCGTGTTCCAGCGCAGCCTCAACGACAACAGCATCTACCCCCGCATGGTGCGCGGCTTCATATCGGACAACGCGGCATGCCGGAAGGGCAAGGGCACCGACTACGCCCGCGAGCGCTTGAAGGAGTTCATGCGCCGCCACTACCGCAAGAACGGGCCGAACGGCTGGGTATGCCAGATGGACGTGGCGGGCTACTACCCGAACATGCGGCACGAGACGGCCGAGGCGGCGTTCGCCCGTAAGCTGCCGCCCGAGATCATGGCCATGGCCATGGCGGTCATGCGGAACCAGTACCCGGGCGAGGTCGGCTACAACCCGGGCAGCCAGATGATACAGATAGCCGGCATCAGCGTGCTGGACCCGCTCGACCATATGGCGAAAGACCGCATGGGCATCAGGAACTACGTCAGGTACATGGACGACGCCGTGGCCATCTTCGCCACCCGCGAGGAGGCCGAGCGCGCCCTGGAAGCGTTCGGCGACACCCTGCATAACCTGGGTTTCGAGCTGAACCCCAAGAAGTCGCGCATCTACCCGCTGCGCGACGGCGTGCCGTTCCTGGGCTTTGACTTCCACCTGACCGACACGGGCAAGGTCCTCATGTTCGTGAAGCCGTCGAACGTCAAGGAGATGCGGCGGCGCATAGCGAAGATGGCGAGGCTGAGCCTCAAGGGGCGCATCATGCGCGCTGAAGTGGACGAGAGCTACCGAGCATGGCGCAACCACGCGGGCAAGGGCGACAGCTTCAGGCTCATCAGGCGCTGTGACGCCTGGTACAAGGAACTATGGAAGGAGCACCGATGCTAGACATCAAGAAGGCGCCCGACGACCTCGCCGCCTCCCGCCGCCAGGAGAACCTGGAGAGCAAGGCGGAGCGCCAAGAGGCGCTGATGGAGCTCGTCGCGGCATGCGCAGACGTTGAGCTGCCAGGCGATGACGAAGACGACAGCATGCCGGGGGAGGTGGAGTAGGTGGCCGTGAAGCTGAGCCGATACGCCCAACGCGTCCAGAAATGGTACCTGGCGGGCTTCTACAACGACGAGAGCCTGGAGCAGCTGCTGCAGGCGGGCAAGATCACCAAGAAGGAGATGGAGGCCATCAAGGCGTCCAAGAAGGAGTAGGCGTGGAAATTCTGGAGCTGTTCGCGCCGTACGGCCCGTGGTGGCTCGGCGGCGTGCTCCTGGCGCTCATCTTGTTCTACTTCGGCCGACAGTTTCTGGAGGAGTTCAGGAAGCAGAACGAGCGCAAGGCCGGCCTGGACGTGAAGCGCGAGGAGCGCAAGCAGGCCGAGGTTGCCGAGCGCGCGCAGCGCGACCGCGAGCGCTCGCAGATGGAGGGCCGCATCGCCGCGCAGATGGAGCGCAGCAACTCGCTCATGGAGGCCATGAATACGCTCATGGAGTCCGTGGCAACATCCAACGAGGTGCTGCACGCCGACCTCGCCAACAGCCAGGCGCGCAGCCAGGGCATGGCGGCCAAGGTGGACCATATCTGCGACCGCGTGGACCTGCTGTACGACAAGGAAGCAAGCAACTAAAGGAGAGAATCATGACAATCATGCAAGCCGGGGCGGCCATCGTGCTGTCCCTCGTCGTGCCGTTCGCGGTGCAGCTCATCAAGACCGAGGCAATGACCGGCAAGGCGGCCCGCTGCCTTGCGCTGGCGTGCTCGCTTCTCGCGGGCGTCGTGACCGGCTTCGTGGGCGGCGTGCCCGCAGACCCGGGCGCATGGGTCA
>CABULX010000006.1 GCA_902492545.1 uncultured Collinsella sp.
GTGTCGCCCAGCTTGAGGGCGCTGGGATCGATGTTATAGCTCTTGGGAGCCACGGCCTTGCCGTTGATTTTGACGCCGCCGCCGTCGATATCGCGACGAGCCTGGCCGGCGCTCGCCGAAAGACCCAGGTCCTTGAGCAGGCCGGCGAGGTAGATCTGGCCCTCGTCGTTGACGGTCAGCTCAACGTGCTTCTCGGGGAAGTCGGCGAGCTGGCCCTCCTTGAATACGCGGTCGAACTCGGCCTGGGCCTCGTCGCCGGCGCCGGCGCCGTGGTAGGTATCGCACAGGTCGCGGCCCAGAGCGCGCTTGAGCTCGTAGGGGTCGGCGGAACCGTCGGCCAGGGCGGCGTCGATCTTGTCGACCTCGGCCGGGGTGAGCGAGCTGGCCAGACGATAGTACTTGCCGATCATCTCGTCGGGGATGGACATGGTCTTGCCGAACATATCCTTGGGAGCGTCGGTCAGGCCGATGTAGTTGCCGTAGGACTTGGACATCTTGCGCACGCCGTCGGTACCCTCGAGCAGCGGCATGGTGAGCGCAATCTGCGGCTCCATGCCCATCTTCTCCATGAGCTCACGGCCAGCGAGCAGGTTGAAGAGCTGATCGGTGCCGCCCATCTCCACGTCGGCCTTGATCTGCACGGAGTCGAAAGCCTGCATCACGGGATACAGGAACTCATGCAGGGCGATCGGCGTCTGAGACTGGTAGCGCTTGGTAAAGTCGTCGCGCTCAAGAATGCGGGCGACGGTGAACTTGGAGCACACCTGCAGCAGGCCGTGCACGATGGTGGTCTTCTCGGGATCCAGGATCTTCATGGCCTGGCTCACGTAGGTCTCGGCATTGGCCTCAATCTGCTCCTGCGAAAGCTGCGGACGGGTGGAATTCTTGCCCGAAGGGTCGCCGATCAGCGCGGTGCCGTTGCCGATGATGAGGGTGACGTTGTGGCCCAGGTCCTGGAACTGACGCATCTTGCGCAGGGGCACGGCGTGGCCCAGGTGCAGGTCGGGGCTGGTGGGATCGACGCCGAGCTTGATGTTGAGGGGCTCGCCCTTCTCAAGCTTCTTGCGAAGGTCGGCCTCGGGAACGATCTGCGCGGCGCCCGAGGTGATGATACGCATTTGCTCGTCAACAGACAGCATTGGGTATCCTCCTTTTTCTATAGCACCCTCGCCGAAAACGGCGGTGCTGGAAGTCCATAAACTCTCTTATGATAACAAACTGACGCGACGCGGCACCTACGACAGGAAAATCCTCGTCCTGCCGCATGCGTCAATGGCAACTGGCAGACGTGTACCGTCACGCTCGACCAGATAGCGTACCTGCCGACGACGCAAGCAGTCGCGGCAACGAACCTGTCCCGTCGCATCGGTGGCGCAGACGCCCTCGGCGGTCAGCAGGCAGTGCTCGCACACCATAAGCTCGGGACGGTCGGCGTCGACCGGACCCAAGACGCCGGGTTCAGCAGCCAGCTCGGCAATACGCTCCGCATCATTGCCGAGCAACTCGGCCGGCAAGTACACCCGCCCCGCACCGAATCCGCGCAGCCAGGTAAGCGTGGCCCGATTCGCGCAGAACACCGGCGCCGCCACGTCAAACGTCACGCCCAGCTCGCGAGCGATCGCCACCTGCCCCAGGTTGCGGCAGACGATGCGCCCGGCACGCTGCATCAGTGAGCGGGTCCAGTCAGCGTCACCCGTGCGGCACACCTCGTCAAGCACCACAACGGCGTCGGACAAATCGAGTTCTCCGCGCGGGTCGGCATCCATCAGCTGCCAAGCAAAAACCATGCGAGTGGGAACCGCGCACTCCACCAACTCCGTCGATGCACCGCCATCCACCGCAACGCCCTCAAAGGGCAGCACTTCAACGGCACGCTCAACGGGCGCAATCGCATCCGCCTCGGCCCGCATGCGCTCCAACACCGCCGCCGTCTGATCCAACACGCCGGCGCTGCGAATCAGGTACACCTCGCAGCCCGCGTCCACCTTACGCTTGCAATGCACGACGATGCGCTTCCCCGCTGCTGCATCCACCGGGCAGGGCACCTGCGGCCAGCGCTTGGGCACATCGGGACGCGCGTCGACACCCGGATAGAACCGAATCTCGAGCGTGTCACCCGCCGCCACGGCGGCGTCGAGCTCAACGGTCACCTCTTCGTGGCCCACAGCGACCAAACGCCCCACGCGCACGCCCTGGTTAATTGCGCGTTCAAAACTCATAAGCTCCGCACCCGAGCGGCCTCGCAAATACGCGTCGGTAAACCCGCGGTTAAACGACCTTCCCAGCTCGCGCTCAAGCTCTTCCACGGCATCGGGGTCCCACGCGCCGTCGCACAGCATATCGAGTGCCCGGCGCCACACCCGCACCACGTTGAATACGTAATCGGGGTTCTTCATGCGCCCCTCGATCTTGAGCGACGCCACGCCGGCATCTACAAGCTCGGGCAGATGCGCAATACCCAGATAGTCGCGCGGACACAGCAGGCGATCTCCCTCGACGGCGGCAACACTCTGCCCAGCCTCGTCCACCAAGTCATAGGATAGACGGCACGGCTGCGTGCAATCACCGCGCATCGCAGAGCGGCCACGTCGAAGGGCAGAGAACTCGCACGCCCCCGAATAGCCGATGCAAATCGCACCGTGGCAGAATACCTCGATGGGCACACCCGTGGCACATAGCGCCGCAATCTCGTCGACCGTCAGCTCGCGTGCCGTCGTCACGCGCTCGACCCCCAGCTCATCGGCGGCAAGCCGCACGGCGCCTTCGCTATGAACGCCCGCCTGCGTAGACAGGTGAATCTCGACCCCGGGAATCGCCGCGCGCAGCGCGCAGGCCAACCCGGCATCGGCGACAATCAGAGCATCGGCGCCCAGCTCCAGTGCATGAGCTCCCAACACCACCGCGTCGGACAACTCATCGTCAAACACGAACACGTTGAGCGTTACGTACACACGCACGCCATGGGCATGCGCCACGGCGCAGCCGCGCGCAAACTCGTTATCCGTAAAGCCATGGGCGCTCACACGGGCGTTAAAGCCGCCCAACCCCGCATAGATGGCATCGGCACCCGCGGCGATGGCCGCAAGCATCTGGTCGAGCCCGCCCGCCGGCGCCAGCAACTCGGGCAGCGTCGCACCAGCAGCATCCAATCCAGTCTCGTATTGTCCGCTCGGCCCCATCGTCCGAATCGCCATCGACAAACTCCTTACCAAGGTATGCATTCACTCTGAAAAATGCCGTCTTCCAGCATACACGAGGCCTCGCGCGCCCCGTTTGGTTTATCGTGTAATAACTTATGTCCATCCTGCCCCGACGGCACATCCACCGTCCGGCACGACATACCTGGAGGTCAATATATGGGTCCTCGCCAACGACAGGGACGCAGCCGTTCAAAGACGCATGCCCTGCCCATAATCCTGCTCTCGTTTTTGGGCTTTCTGCTGATTGCGGGCGTGGCATTTGGCATCGGCATGGTCGGCAACGTCAACCGCTGGCTGTCCGATCTGCCCGACTACACCGACGCCAACGCGTATCTGGTGAGCGAGCCCACCGAGATCGTCGACTGCAACGGCAACAAGATCGCGAGCTTCTACACGCAAAACCGCAAGTCCATCACCAAGGACGAGGTCTCCCCCTACGTGCTGCAGGGCACCGTTGACGTCGAGGACGAGCGCTTCTACGAGCACGGCGGTATCGACCTGTGGGGTATCGCGCGTGCTGCGGTGGCAACCCTCGGCGGCGGACACGAAGGCGCCTCGACTATCACCCAGCAGCTGGTGCGCAACACCATCCTGCAGGAGGAGCAGTTCGACTCGACCATCGAGCGTAAAGTGCGCGAGGCCTACATCGCCGTCAAGATGGAGGATATGTACTCCAAAGACGAGATCCTCATGATGTACCTCAACACCATCTATTACGGTCACGGCGCCTACGGTATTGAGGCCGCCGCCGAGACCTACCTGTCCAAGAGCGCCGCAGACCTCACCCTGAGCGAGGCCGCGCTGTTGATCGGCCTTCCCAACTCGCCCTCGCAGTACGACCCCACGGTCAACCCCGACCTGGCGCTGTCCCGTCGCAACAAGGTCCTCGACAACATGCTGCGCCTGGGCCACATTACGCAGGAGGAGCACGATGCCGCACAGGCCGAGCCCATCACCCTCAACGTGACCGAAATCTCGGGCAGCGGCGTCGACGTATACTCGCAGCCCTACTTTGTCGCCTATGTTAAGCAGCTGCTGGAGCAGGAGTTCTCGACCGACGTGCTCTTTAAGGGCGGCTTGACCGTCAAGACCACCATCGACCCCACGATGCAGCAGGTGGCAGAGAATGCCGTCCGCGAGCAGCTCGACACGCTCTCGCTCGACGGCCTGGACATGGGCATGGTCGTCGTCGACCCCAAGACCGGCTACATCAAGTGCATGGTGGGCGGCTATGACTACAACGCCGACGAGAACCACGTAAACCATGCCACGGCCAAGCGTCCCGTCGGCTCCACCTTTAAGGCCTTTACGCTGGCAACTGCCATCCAAAACGGCATGAACCCCAACGTCACCCTCAACTGCAACTCGCCGCTCAAGGCCAAGGGCACCACGACCGAGGTCCAAAACTACGCCAACCATAGCTATGGCAACATCACGCTTAAGCAGGCGACGGCATACTCCTCCAACACCGGCTACATCCAGGTGGCGGAAGCCGTCGGCAACAGCAAGATCATCTCGCTCGTCAAAAAGCTCGGCATCGATCCCGCCAAGGACAACATCGAGGACGTTCCCGTCATGACGCTCGGCACCGGCTCGATCTCG
Source organism: uncultured Collinsella sp. (assembly GCA_902492545.1). GTDB lineage: Bacteria > Actinomycetota > Coriobacteriia > Coriobacteriales > Coriobacteriaceae > Collinsella. The sequence goes on from CABULX010000006.1 coordinate 4,803, forward strand.
CCGCTCGAGATGGCCGCCGCCTACGCGACGTTTGCCAACGGCGGCTACTATCGCCAGCCGATCGCCATCACCGAGATTGACTCTCGTACCGGTTCGGTGCTGTACCAGCACACGGACAATCCCTCACAGGTGCTTACCGAGGGCGAGGCCGCCGCGGTCACCGATGTTCTGTCCGGCGTCATGCAGGGCAGCGGTACGGGTGCTGCCGGCGCCTTGAGCGTCAACCAGCCCTATGCCGGCAAAACGGGCACCACCGACAACACCACCAACCTGTGGTTCTGCGGCTATACCCCGCAGCTGGCGTGCGCCCTGTGGACCGGCTATTCCGCAGGTGAGATCCCCATCCAAAAATACGGCACGGACCTGCTGGGCGACAGCACCAACCTGCCTGTCTTTAAGCGGTTTATGAACATCGTTCTGACCGGTACCGAGCGCGAGGAGTTTGCGACCGGAACGGCGCCCACCTACAAGAACAACAGCGTCTGGAAGTTCTACGGCACCAACAACGCCAAGAAGACGGAGAACGACGACAAGGACGAGAACGAGGACGAAGAGGAAACTACCACAACGACTACCACGACGACCACGACCACCGAGACCACGGGTGGCGACACCACCGGCGGCACCGGTACGACCGGTGGCTCGACGGGCGGCTCAACTGGTGGTTCGACCGGCGGCGATGGCGGCACGCCTACGCCTACGCCTACGCCTACGCCCACTCCCGACCCCTCGCCCACGCCTGACGATACGGTCGGCTAGAAATCATCCGGCCATAAGCAACAAGGCCCCCGAGCAGCTTATTAAACTGCTCGGGGGCCTTTTAGTTTAAAGCGACCTGGTGGGCGGTCTTTATACCGGCAAACAAAAAAAGGGGGTACCGACCAACGTCGATACCCCTTACAAGCCACTATGTCACGCACACAGTGCCGAGCGCACGACCCGCACGCCTACTTGCGAGAATTGCTCAGCTTATTGATCAGCGCCTCAAGACGCTCGCCGTCCTCGGCCGTCTGGGCAATAACCAAAATCGTATCGTTGCCGGCAAGCGAGCCAAGCACATCGGGCAGCTCTGCCGCATCAACGGCGGCGGCGATGCCGGAAGCCGTGCCAGGCTGAGCCTTGATCATAACCAGATTATCGGTGCGCAGAACGCCCGTTACGAGCTCGGAAACCATACGCTGCAGGTGCAGGTCCTCTGCCAGAACATAGATGCCCTCAGGGAGCTTACGCAGCCCCATATCGGCAATATCGCGAGAGACAGTCGCCTGCGTGCAATCAAAGCCCATAGCGCGGAGCTCATCGACCAGCACGCGCTGCGTGCGGACGTCCTTATTGCGCACAATATCTCTAATGGCATCCTGGCGCCCATTGCGTTTTTTAGCCATACAAACCCTCTCTCCAAAAGATGGCGGAGACAATCAATCAGTGATTGAATAGTTTAACGCTATTTGAAGGCTTTTGTGTATAAGAACGCATTTCGAAACAATTCTATGCAAATTTGTTTCGAGATGAGCCGTTTAGGCGGTTTTTGCGCCCGTCCGGTTAAGAAAAGCTGCCAGATGCGTACACATCACGCAGCGCGCGGGCTTGGCGCTGGCGATCGGCCCAAACAACAGACCGAGCCCCCGATGGTTATCCTTGAGCGCGGCGACCATCTGACGGGTTCGAGGCGCCTCGAGCATATCACGCATACGGGCGGAACGCTCGATTGACGACACCCCATGCGGGCTCAGACACAAATTCTCGATGCAGGCGACCAGTCCGGCAAAGTAGAACTTTTGGGTTGCCAGCTTGAGCCGACCACCGCTATCTGCTTCCGAGAGTGAGTCCGTAAGCTCGTCGAGCGCCCGGGTGTCATCGGATACCTTGGCATACATGGTGGGATCAAAGGCATCTGTAAGCTTAGGTGCCGCCGCGTGGAAACAAGCGTCGCCGCATCCGGAGACGCGCTGCGCCCGCGAGAGCGAGCACGCCATAAACCCAACTGTGCGAAACGCCTTGTCGTACAAAAGGCATGCCTCAAACAGCGGACGGCTATACATCACGCCAGAGGTCTGAACGACTAGGCCGCCTAAAATCAACTGGGACAGCCCGGTCACCATCGAAGATTTGCTATCAATGGAAATATGAGCAGCATCCAAGACGCGCGAATGGCGCTCTCGATGTGCATCATAGCGGTCGAGCGACACCGTGGGGAGCACTATGTCTGCCGCAGTATCGCACGCGATATCGACCATCTTGGAAAGAGACTGCGGAGCAAACCACTCATCGGCGTTCATGGCGATGATTTGAGAGCCGCGCGAGGCAGCAAAACCGGCACGAAGACAAGCGCCGCGCTTCGCGTCCTCGACGTCAATCAAATCAATATGGATGTCCCTGTCGGCGGCAACTTGAAGCGAATGGCGCACACCAGGCGCAGCATCGCGGCAGACAACGACAATCTGCAAATCGTAGAGGTCTTGGTTCTGGATACTCTCGAGCGCACGCATCGCATAGCTGGGCGAACCTTCTACCACAAGGATCACCGAAAGTCGCGGATGCGAGCCACGTCGAACCAAGTTATCCGTCCTCTCGACAGCAATAAATCAAACCGTGGTTCATGGTACACCCCGGCAATAAAAGCAATGAGACACCAGTTGTATTGCACGTCAAGAACAGATGTTGCACACGCGCAGCCCACAGATGACAGGTGTCGACGCACGACGCGTCGAGCCCTCCCCTAGTCGAGCACGACAAGCTCGGCGGGATCGTAATCCACGCCCATAAACGTAAGGCCGCAGGCAGGAGCCGTGGGGCCCGCAGCGGTACGGTCGCAAGCATCGATGACCTCGCGCATCCACTCGGGTTCACGGCGATGCATGCCAATCTCGACAAGCGTGCCCACGATCGTGCGGACCATCGAATGCAGAAACGCATTGCCCTCGATGGTAAACGTCAGGATGTCCTCGCCAAACGCAACCTCATGGCCAAACTCGGCACGCATCACGCAGCGATGCGTGGGCTTGCCAACGGCCGAGGCAACCTTGCAAAAGCTCTTAAAGTCCTGCTCACCCAAAAGCGCGGGACAGGCCGCAGACATGGCCTCGACGTCCAAGGGATAGCGATGCCACCACACGGCACCCCGTGAGAGCACGGGACGCGCGTCGCGATCGGCAATACGGTACGTATATGTACGTGAACGCGCATCAAAGCGTGCAGAAAAGCCTTTACGGGCCTTGTAGACCTCGTTTATGGCGATATCTTTGGGTAGCAGGGCATCCATAGCCCGCAGCCACCTACGGCGCGTTAGGGCGAGCTCAGCGTCCGTTACGGGCACGCTGATGTACTGAGCCACGGCATGCACGCCGGCATCGGTGCGACCCGCGCACGTCAGATCGATCGGACGGCGAAGCAGCGTCTCGATGGCTCGACGCAGCTCACCCGCAACCGTCGTCTGTCCCGGCTGCTCGGCAAAGCCGCTATAGGACGAGCCATCGTATGCCACGCGGAAAACGAGCGTGGCATCGAGCTCTGGAATCGAATTGAAATCAGACGGCGCGGTCATGGGCGCTCCCAACAAACAGGCAATGGCATTTCGACAAAAAAAGAGGGGTACGCGAACGTACCCCTCGAATATAGCCTATGCAGACGGATTGTCTACTCAGCGGTCTCCTCAGCAGGAGCCTCCTCGGCAGCCTCGACCTTCTTGGGAGCAGCGGCCTTCTTGGGGGCCGGAGCAGCCTTCTTGGCCTTAGGCGTGCAAGGCTCGGTGACGAGCTCCATGATAACGATGGGAGCGTTGTCGCCCTTGCGGTTGCCGAGCTTCATGATGCGGGTGTAACCGCCGTTGCGGTCCTGCCACATGCCCTGGGCAGCCTTGTCGAAGATCTCGGCAACGAGCTGCTTATCGCCGAGCTTGGCGATAGCCAGACGACGAGAGTGCAGGTCGCCCTTCTTGGCCCAAGTGATGATCGGGTCGACGACCGAACGCAGCGCCTTAGCGCGGGTCTCGGTGGTCTTGATGCGGTCGTTCTCGAAGAGGGCCTTAGCAAGGCTCTTCTTCATGGCCTTGGTGTGGCTCGCATCGGTGCCGAGCTTCAGGCCCTTCTTAACGTTGTGACGCATGGTCTAGTTTCTCCTCAAATATGCGAAGCATTAAGCCTTCAGGCTCAGGCCCATGGACTCAAGCTTGTCCTTCACTTCCTCGATCGACTTAACACCGAAGTTACGGATGTTGAGCAGATCGTTCTCCGAGAACTCAACGAGCTGACGGACCGAGTGAATGCTGGCGCGCTTAAGGCAGTTGTAGGAACGGACGGAAAGGTCCAGATCCTCGATCTGCTTGTCCAGCTCAGCGTTGTCGTTGGTGACCTCGGGAGCGAAGATCGAAGCCTCCTCCTCGACCTCGGGGGTCTCGGCAAGGTTCATAAAGGCGGCCATATGCTGGTTGATGATATTGGCAGCCTGGACCACGGCGTCGCGCGGGGCGATGGAGCCGTTGGTCTCGATCTCGAGGACAAGGCGGTCGTAGTCGGTGTGCTGACCGACACGGCAAGCCTCAACGAGCTTGGCGCAACGGGAAACCGGCGAGTACAGCGAGTCGACGTGGATCACACCGATGGGATCGTTGTCGCGCTTGTTGGCCTCGCCAGAAACATAGCCGCGGCCATAGCCGATGCGCATGCTCATGGTGAGATGGCCACCCTCGGTGAGCGTAGCGATGTGCTGCTCGGGGTTAACCAGCTCAAACTCGGACGGAATAAAGAAGTCCGCACCGGTGACCTCGCAGGGGCCGTCAACCGAGATGGTGGCGGTCGCCTCGTCGGTCGTGCCGAGAGCCCTGAAGACAAGACCCTTGACATTCAGGACGATGTCGGTGACATCCTCGACCATGTTAGGGATGGTCATGAACTCGTGCTGCGCACCATCGATCTGAATAGCCTCGACGGCGGCACCCTCGAGCGAGGACAGAAGAACGCGACGAAGGGAGTTACCCAGCGTATCGCCGTAGCCACGCTCGAGCGGCTCGACGGAGACACGAGCAGACGTCTCGTTGATCTCTTCGACCTGAACCTGAGGCCTAATGAATTCTGACATGTATTACCTCCAGCCTCAGCAGCCCGGATGGACTACTTAGAGTAGAGCTCGACGATGAGCTGCTCGTTGATATCACCGCTGATCTGCTCACGCGTCGGCAGAGCGAGCACGTTACCAGACAGCTTCTCGATATCGACCTCGAGCCAGCCAGGGACCTCAAAACGCTCGGAGGAAATCAGGGCCTCCTTGATGGGGAGGAGGTCACGGAACTTCTCGCCGACAGCGACGACATCGCCGGCCTTGACGCGGTAGGACGGGATGTCCACGCGCTTGCCGTTCACGGTGAAGTGACCATGACGGACGGACTGACGAGCCTCTTTGCGGGTGCGGGCGAAGCCAAGACGGAAGACAACGTTGTCGAGGCGAGACTCAAGGATGATCATGAGGTTCTCACCGGTGACGCCGTTCATCTTGCGGGCCTTGTTGAAGTAGCCGTGGAACTGCTTCTCCAGAACGCCATAGATGAACTTGACCTTCTGCTTCTCGCGCAGCTGCATGCCGTACTCAGATTCCTTGCGACGGCGCTTGGGCTGACGGATAGATTCCTTCTTGCTGCTGTAACCGAGCTCAGCGGGATCGATCCCGAGCTGACGGCAGCGCTTAAGAACAGGAGTCCTGTCGATTGCCATATTGATACGATCCTTTCAGTTACACGCGGCGACGCTTCTTGGGGCGGCAGCCGTTGTGCGGAATGGGGGTCTTGTCCTGGATGCTCGAGACCTCGAGTCCAGCAGCCTGGAGGGAGCGGATGGCGGTCTCACGACCGGAGCCGGGGCCCTTGACGAAGACGGAAACCTTCTTCATACCGTGCTCCATGGCCTGCTTGGCAGCAGCCTCGGCAGCCATCTGGGCAGCGAACGGCGTGGACTTACGGGAGCCCTTGAAGCCCACCTGGCCAGCCGACTTCCAGGAAATGACGTTGCCCTGGGGATCGGTGATCGAAACGATCGTGTTGTTGAACGTAGAACGAATGTGAGCCTGGCCCACGGAAATGTTCTTACGGTCCGCGCGCTTCAGACGGGCAGCGCGAACGTTCTTCTTAGCAGTAGCCATCTATCTAGCGCTCCTTATTTCTTCTTCTTAGCACCGATCTGACGCTTCGGGCCCTTGCGGGTACGAGCGTTAGTGTGGGTGCGCTGGCCGCGGACCGGGAGGCCCTTGCGGTGACGAAGGCCGCGGTTGCAGCCGATGTCCATAAGGCGCTTGACGTTCTGGTTGCGCTCACGGCGGAGGTCGCCCTCAACCATGATCTGGTTCTTATCGATATAATCGCGGATGGCGTTAACCTCATCCTCGGTGAGGTCCTTAACGCGCGTATCCACGTTAACGTTGCACTCGACGCAAATCTTCGTCGCAGTGGTGCGGCCGATGCCGTAAATGTAGGTCAGACCGATCTCAACGCGCTTCTCACGCGGGAGGTCGACACCATTAATACGGGCCAACGTAGTCTCCTCTCTTAACCCTGACGCTGCTTATGACGGGGGTTCTCGCAAATGACGAGGACCTTGCCATGGCGCCTAATGATTTTGCACTTATCGCACATCTTCTTGACCGAAGGACGTACCTTCATCGTTCTTCCTTTCGGTAGCGCTCAAACTACTTCCCTACTATCTACTCGCCCAGCCGCAGGCGTTTAAAACTATGGCTGGTCTTCACACACAATCCGACCGTAGGTTGAGCTAAGCCTGCAGTCGGAAATGGAGTGCGTGTATGCGTGCCGCTATTTGTAGCGATAGGTGATGCGGCCGCGGGTCAGGTCGTACGGGGAAAGCTCCACGACAACCCTGTCACCGGGGAGAATGCGGATGTAATTCATTCGGATCTTGCCAGAAATGTTGCACAGAACCGAATGACCGTTCTCGAGCTCGACCTTAAACATGGCGTTGGGCAGCGGCTCTTTTACCGTACCCTCGAGCTCAATTGCGTCTTCCTTCTTCACAAGCAATCATCTTTCTCTAGAAAACGACAGCGATTGAGTATTCTACAACACGTATGCACGCATCGTAATAACTTCGTAATGGCTCCACAACTAAGTGGAACTTGTTACATTTGAAATGTTAAGGCATGCATTTAACGAAAGCCCTACATTTCACCGCCCTGCAAGGAACACCAAGCACCTTGGGCATCCATGGTGAGAATCACCGGACCGTCATTGGTGATGGCGACGGTGTTCTCGTAGTGCGCGGCGGGCAGGTGGTCGTTGGTCGTAACAATCCAACCGTCGGAGCCCGTGCTCACATGGTTGGAACCCATCGTAACCATCGGCTCGATGGCAATGACCATGCCAGCCTGGAGGCGAACGCCCCTCCCCTTCTTTCCATAGTTAGGAACGTTGGGGTCCTCGTGCATCACGCGGCCAATGCCATGGCCCACATAATCACGAAGCACGCCGTAACCGTGAGACTCGGCGAGGGACTGAACGGCATAACCGACGTCCCCGATATGGTTACCGGGAACAGCCTGCTCGATGGCAGCCTTAAGGCAATCGCGCGTGACCTCGCACAAAGCCTTGGCTTCGGGCGTGGGGGTGCCGACGAAAAACGTCCAAGCGTTATCGCCGACCCAACCGTCGACAACGGCTCCCGTATCGATGGAGATGATATCGCCATCGCGCAGGATCATGTCAGGGTTGGGAATACCGTGGACCACGGCATCGTTGATCGATGCGCAAATGGTCCCCGGGAACCCGCCGTAACCCTTAAAGGCCGGGGTGCCGCCATGCATGCGGATAATCTGCTCCGAGAGCTGATCGAGCTCAAAAGTCGAAACGCCGGGGCGCACCATGGCTCCAACGTGGCGGAGCGCCATCTTAGATAGCGCTCCTGCCTTCTTCATCTGCTCGATTTGCGTTGCAGACTTAATCTTGATCATAGACCGAGAGCCTCTTTGACATCCCCGTACACGGTCTCGCGAGCCTGGTCACCGTTGACCGACTTGAGCAGACCCTGGCCACGATAGTAGTCGACGAGCGGGCTCGTGGACTTCTCGTAAACGTCGAGACGGTTCTTGATGGTCTCGGGCTTGTCGTCGTCGCGCTGATACATCTCGCCGGAGCACTTGGGGCAGGTAGCATCGGCAGCGGTGCCGGTGTAACCGCAGGCGCGGCAGGTGCGACGCGAAGACAGACGATCGATGATGACCTCGGGGGCCACGTCGACCAGAAGGGCGCAGTCGATCTCGCGACCCATGGCGGAGAGCTCGGAATCGAGCGTCACAGCCTGGGCGGTGTTGCGCGGGAAGCCGTCGAGGATGAAGCCCTGCTGGGCGTCATCGGCGGCAAGGCGCTCCTTGACAAGGTCGATCACGAGCTGGTCGGGAACGAGCTCGCCAGCGTCCATGTACTTCTTAGCCTGAATACCAAGCTCGGTGCCACCCTTGACGGCAGCACGCAGCAGGTCGCCCGTGGAAATATGGGCGACGCCAAACTCGGCGACGAGCTCCTGTGCGACGGTGCCCTTACCGGCACCCGGAGCTCCGAGCAATACGAGGTTCATGAGCAATCCTCCTCTAGCCTATTTAAAGAATCCATCGTAATCATACATCTTGATCTGGCCTTCGAGCTTATCGACCGTGTCGAGCACGACGCCGACCATGATGAGGATGGACGTGCCGCCAAATGCCTGGATCAGCTGGTTACCCGTGAAGGAGAAGATGATCGAAGGCACGATGGCGATGAGCGCCAAAAAGACAGCGCTGGGAAGCGTGATCTTGTTGAGCGCGTTCTTGATGTAGGCCGCGGTAGCCCTACCCGGACGCACGCCCGGAATAAAGCCGCCCTGCTTCTTAAGGTTGTCGGCCGTGTCATCGGGGTTGAACACCATGGAGGTGTAGAAGTACGCGAAGAACACGATGAGGACAACGTTAAGCACCCAGTTGAGCCAGCCGCGCGAAAGCGCAGAGGCAACTGCCTGGATCCAGCCGATGCCGGGGAAGAACACGGCAATCTGAGCCGGGAAGTACAGCAGCGCCGAAGCGAAGATGATCGGCACGACACCCGCGGTGTTGACCTTGATGGGCAGGTAGGTGGTCTGGCCACCCATCATGCGACGGCCCACGACGCGCTTAGCGTAGGAGACCGGGATGCGGCGCTGGCCGCGCTCAAGGAAAACAATCAACGGAATAACCAGCAGGATGATGGCGCAGATGATCACCATGGTGATGATGCCACCGGCATTGCCCTCGGTGCTGGAGAAGATAGCCTGCGGCAGACCGGCCATGATGTTCGCAAAGATAATCAGCGACATGCCATTGCCGATACCGCGCTGGGTGATGAGCTCACCAATCCACATGATCAGCATGGCGCCCGCGGTGAGCGTGCCGACAATCATGAGGTCGAAGATGATCTCGGGAGCGCCGGCACCATTAAAGCTGATGCCGAAGCTCTTAAAGAGGAAGAGGTAACCCACGGAGTTGAGGATTGCCAGAGCCAGGGTGAGGTAACGCGAATACTGCGTAATCTTGGTCTGACCGACCTCGCCCTCGCGGGCAAGCTCATGCAGGGAAGGCACAACGGCCTGGAGCATCTGGAGGATGATCGAGCTGGTGATGTAAGGCATGATGCCCAGCGAAAACACCGACACATAGCTCAACGCGCCGCCAGAGAAAAGATTCAGGAGGGCCATAGCACCTGCGGCGACCGAATTGTTATCGGTCGAGAAAAGGCCCAGCATCCCCTGGAAGGGAATGCCGGGCACAGGAACGTGCGCACCAATGCGGTACACGACGAGCATAGCTATGGTAAAAAGAATCTTTTCGCGCAATTCTTTGATGCGGAAAGCATTCTTAAGACCATTTAGCACGGCAGCTCGACCTTTCCGCCGGCGGCCTCGATCTTGGCCTGCGCAGAAGCGCTGACCTTGTCGACCTTGACCGTGAACTTCTTGGTGAGCTCACCATTGCCGAGCACCTTGACGGGCTCGAACTCGCTCTTGGTGATGCGAGCGGCCTTAAGAGCGGCGCCGTCGATCACAGCGCCGTCCTCGAACTTACGCTCAAGACGCTCAACGTTAACAGCGGTGTACTCGATACGACGGGGGTTGCGGAAGCCCGGAAGCTTGGGCAGGCGCATAGCCAGCGGAGTCTGGCCACCCTCGAAGCCGGCACCCTTGGTGCCGCCAGAGCGGGAACCCTGGCCCTTCTGACCGCGGCCAGAAGTGGTGCCGTGACCCGAAGAATTGCCACGGCCGACGCGCTTGCGGTTCTTGGTGGAACCGGGCGCGGGAGTAAGATCGTGAAGCTGCATTTGCTACTCCTCTACAATCTCGACAAGGTGCTTGACCTTGAAGATCATGCCGCGGACGGACTCGTTGTCAGCAATCTCGCGAACCTCGCGGATCCTGTGGAGACCGAGGGCACGGACAGTACGGACCTGGTCCTGCTTGCAACCGTTGGTGCTGCGGACCTGCTTGATCTTGATGGTGTCAGCCATGCTTAGTTCTCCTTACCGACGAACATCTCGGAGACCGTCAGGCCACGGCGAGCCGCGACGTCCTCAGGGCTGGAGAGCTCCTTGAGGCCCTCGACGGCAGCCTTGATGATGTTGAGGCCGTTGTCGGTACCGAGGGACTTGGACAGGACGTTCTTGATGCCAGCAAGCTCGAAGAGGGGACGCACAGCGCCGCCGGCGATAACGCCGGTACCCTCGACAGCGGGCTTGATGATGATGCGGCCGGCACCAAAGTGGCCGAGAACCTCGTGCGGGATGGTGCCCTGCTCGGTCACCGGCACGTGGAACATGTTCTTCTTGGCATCGAGAGACGCCTTGGAGATGGCCAGGGGCACCTCAGCGGACTTGCCCATGCCAACGCCGACGTTGCCCTTGCCGTCGCCAACGACGACGAGAGCGACGAGGCTCATGCGACGACCACCCTTGACGGTCTTCGACACGCGGTTGATGTAAACGACGCGCTCCTCGAACTCGGAGGCCTCGCGCTGCTGCTTCTGATTACGAGCCATGTGCTACATACCTCCTAGAACTCGAGACCGGCGGCACGAGCACCGTCGGCGAGGGCCTTGACGCGGCCATGGTAGATACGGCCACCGCGATCGAAGGCGACCTTGGTGATGCCGGCCTCGATGGCGCGCTTGCCAACGAGCTGACCGACCTTCTCCGCAGCCTCCTTGTTCGAGGTGTGGGTGCCCTTGAACTCGGCCTCGAGGGTCGAGGCAGAGACGAGCGTCAGGCTGGAGCCCTTGCTGTCGTCGATGATCTGGGCATAGATGTTGGCGTTAGTACGGGTCACGCGAAGACGCGGACGCTCGGAGGTACCCGAGACCTTGCCGCGAACACGACGCTGACGACGCTTGAGGCCTTCCAGCTTCGCCTTATGCTTGTTCATACGTAAACTCCTAAAAAGGTTGATCTTGCCAGCACCTGACGGGGTGCTGGTCTTATGCGAGTGAGTCGGTTACGACTACTTGGCGGCCTTACCCAGCTTGCGGCGGATGTGCTCGCCAACGTAGTGGATACCCTTGCCCTTGTAAGGCTCGGGAGGACGATGGCCGCGGATCTCAGCGGCGATCTGACCGACCTGCTGCTTGTTGATACCCTTGACGTTCACGTGGGTGTTGTCGGGAACCTCGAAGGTGATGCCCTCGGGAGCCTCGACGATCACGGGGTGCGAGAAGCCCAGGGAGAACTCGAGGTTCTTGCCCTTCTGCTGCACGCGGTAACCGACGCCGGCGAGCTCGAGCTTCTTCTCGAAGCCCTCGGAAACGCCAACAACCATGTTGTGGATGAGGGCGCGGGTGAGGCCGTGGCGGGCACGGGTCTCACGCTCGTCGTCGGGACGGGAAACGGTGAGGACGTTGTCCTCGACGTTGATAGCGAGCTTCTCAAAGACATCGAGCTCGAGCTGGCCCTTGGGGCCCTTGACGACAACGTTGTTGCCGTTGACTGCCACTTCGACTCCGGCGGGAATCTGGACAGGCTTATTACCGATACGAGACACGGTGATCTCCTTTCCTTCTACCTACCGAGCGAATTACCAGACGTAAGCGATGATCTCGCCGCCGACGTTGTGCTTGCGAGCATCGCGGTCGGTCATGACGCCATGGCTGGTGGAAATAATGGCGGTACCAAGGCCACCGCGGACGCGGGGCATGTCGGCAACGCCGGTGTACTTACGCAGGCCCGGCTTGGAAATGCGGCGGATGCCGTTGATGACCTTAGCCTTCTTGGGACCATACTTAAGCGTGATGTGCAGAGTCTTCTGGGGAACGGTGTCCTCGACATCGTAGCCCTCGATGTAGCCCTCCTCGTGCAGAACACGAGCGATCTCGACGAGCTTCTTGCTGCTCGGCATGGAGACCGTGGCCTTGTTCACAGAGTTAGCGTTACGGATGCGCGTAAGCATATCTGCGATCGGGTCTGTAAGGTTCATACAGATTCTCCTTCGTTCTTGATGAACACGTGCTCTTGGTTCTTCGCCGCCCTTAACGGCAAAGCCTTTTTAGCGCGTTTTCCCTGTTCCAAACTGATGCTTGAAACGCTGGTAGTGACTTACCAGCTGGCCTTCTTAACGCCGGGAAGCTCGCCCTTGAGTGCAAGCTCGCGGAAGCAGACACGGCACAGGCCGAACTTGCGGTACACAGAGTGCGGACGGCCGCAGCGCTGGCAGCGCGTGTACTCACGAGTAGAGAACTTCTGCTTGCGATTGCACTTGACGATCATCGATGTCTTAGCCACTTATATCCTCCTCACATAGAGTATTGTTCGCCCCAAACGCCGCCCCCTTGTGGGAACGGCGCTTATAGGGCAGGTGAACCTATTTCTTGAACGGGAAACCGAAGGCGTCCAGAAGGGCCTTGGCCTCCTCATCGGTGTTGGCGGTGGTCACGAAAGTGATGTCCATACCACGCTGGTGATCGACGGAGTCGAAGTCGATCTCGGGGAAGATGAGCTGCTCGGTGACGCCCATGGAGAAGTTACCACGGCCGTCGAAGCTCTTGGCGGAGATGCCGCGGAAGTCGCGGATACGGGGGATCGCGACGGAGGTCAGACGATCGAAGAACTCCCACATACGGTCGCCACGCAGGGTAACCTTGCAGCCGATCGGCATACCAGCGCGCAGGCGGAAGGTAGCGATTGACTTGCGGGCACGGGTGATCATCGGCTGCTGGCCGGTGATGGCGCGCAGGTCGCGCACGGCACCGTCGATGGCCTTGGAATCGGTAGCGGCCTCGCCGACACCCATGTTCACGACGATCTTCTCAAACTTGGGGATCATCATGACGTTCTCGTACTGGAACTTGTCCTGAAGCTGCTGCTTGACCTCGTTGTTGTACTTGGTCTTCAGACGCGGCACATACTTCTCTTCTGCCATTGTTCACTCCTTCTTGGGGTTTTAAGCACGGGGCGTGGCCACGATGGGTTGTCCTCGTGCCTCCTGGCTGCATCCGCGCCACTCATGGCATTTCGCGGTTTGGACTCGACGCAGCAGGAGCCGACAAAACATTCGGTACTATACGCGCATTGGGTGCGTATTTCCAGAAAAACCTCGTCTGCCTGCACAACTCCACAACTCCCCCGCACAAATGGGTCCCAAAAAGCAGTTGCGGTGAAATAGGGACTGTTTGGCGGCCTAACAGGCTTAAACAATCCGTATTTCACCGCAACTTATTGGTGGGGATGCGATTAGCGCTTGCGGGGGACGAGTTTGGTGCGGCGCAGGTGGATCATCTCGGCGGCGATGGAGATGGCGATCTCCTCGGGGTCCTCGGCCTCGATGGCAACGCCGATCGGAAGGTGCAGCTCGTCGATCTGGTCCTGCGTAAAGCCTTCCTGCTCCAGGCGGGCGCGCACAAAGGCCGTCTTGCGGCGCGAACCCAGACAGCCCAGGTAGGCAGGCTTGGCACGCATGGCCTGAATCACCACGTCGATATCGGACTTGTGACCCGCCGTGGCGACGACCACCAAGTCGCGCGGACCGATGGGACACAGCTCGCTCAGGTTCTTGTAATCGACCAGGCGACGATCGTAGACACCGGGCACCCATTCGGGCGTCAACGTGCCGGGGCGGTCATCGCAGGCCACGACGGCAAAGCCCGCCGCCGTGAGCACGCGCGCCGTCGCGGCGCCCACGTGTCCGCAGCCAAAGATGTAGGTCAGGCCCTCGGGGCAGAGCGTCTCAACGTGCGCCGCGGGAATCTCGGAGGCGGCGTTAGTATAGGTGACGTTACTCCCCTCCTCCACCAGTGAAAGCCCGGGGCAGCCCGCAATGGTATGGCGCGATGCCTCGCCATGGTACTCGGCCACATCGCCCTCGAGCGCGCTCGCGATAAACGGTTCAAAGTCGATGACGAAGTCGCCGATGCGCCGATAGACCAAGACGTCGGCAATTTCCTGGAACAACGGTGCCTGGGTCGCATCCAGATGTAGGTAGCACAGGCAGATGGCTCCGCCGCAGATCATGCCGGTATCGGAGTTCTCGCCGCCCATGGTGTAGCGGACCAGACGCGATTGCCCCGCGGCCAGCAGCTCTCGCGCCTCGTCCAGCGCAAAGAGCTCGATCTTGCCGCCGCCGATGGTGCCCGCCTGGCTACCGTCGGCAAAGACGGCCATCCAGGCGCCCACGCCGCGCGGCGACGACCCCGCCGTGCCGGCTACGACCACGAGCTCGCACGTCTCGCCAGCACGCAGGGCGACAAGCGCCGCATTCACAACATCGAGCTTTTCCATTGCCGCCTTCTATCCTCTAAAGATATCGGTGAGCATAGCGAGTGCCTCGAGCACGCCGCCGCCGACCGACGTCGCCTTGTCCGAAATGTAGTTGATATAGCTGGCATCGCCACGCGGATCGACATCGGCGCATTTAAAGCCCTCAGTCACCTGCACGCCGTTCGCCAAAAGCCCGCGCAGGCAGCCATCGATCTGCGTGCACATGGGCGTATCGTCCGCGTAGCCAATCACGTCTCCGGCGCTCACGATGTCGCCGATTGCGCGGTCGGACCGAAACACGCCGGCGGCGGGGCTGTGGATAACGCGCTCCTTGCCATAGCCGGCGATCACGCCCGGCACGCCCGTGTTGGGCTGGGGCGAGCCCTGGGTAATGACGCGGCCCAAAAAATGCCCGCGCATGGTCTCGACCACGGCGTCGCAATCGACCGGCGCGGTAAAGCCCGGCCCCACGGCGATGACGGTAGGCGCCATGTCGCGCGTGGTGCCCAGGTTGCGCTTGGCCAAAATCGCGTCGACCACAGCCGCGGGTTTAAGCTCATCGAGCATCTTGGCCTGAGGGTCCACCACGACGGCAACATCCCCCGCTTGGGTAATCTCGAGCGCCTCTGCCGGCGTCTGCGCCAAGCGAGCGCGAATGCCCTCGACCTGGACCTCGCCCAGGCGAATAGCCTCGCAAAAACTGATTGTGCGGCGGATGCACGTGGGAACCGCGATATCGGCCATAACGACCGACACGCCGGCGCGCACCAAGCGAGCGGCGACACCCGTGGCGATATCGCCGGCGCCGCGAACATAAACGAGCATTCCCGGGGCACCTCCCTGTGCTACGGTTTGAGCAGAGCAAAAGCGGCTCGACCGCTACTCTGATGATTATTTATTATCACAGTATTATACGGCGGTGAACAGATGGAAACGGTTAGCGGCAATCTTGCCTCGGCGCTCAGGATCGAGCCGGACATTACCGCGATTATCGGCAGCGGCGGCAAGTCGACGTTGCTCAAAACGCTGGGTCTTGAGCTCATGCGCGCTGGCGGCCGCGTGCTCCTCTGCACCACCACGCATATGCTTCCCGTTGCCGGCGTGCCATGGGACGGGTCGAATCGTCGCCTGGACGCCGTGCCTTGGAAGCCGGGCGCCTCGCATGTCCCCGGTTGCACCTGCGAGGCCTGCGCGGGCCTTGCACGCGGAGGCATCTGCCAGGCAGGCATCTTGGACCCGGAGACAGGCAAGCTCTCCGCCCCCGCCGAGCCGCTCAACGAGCTGGCGCAGCGCTTTGACTATGTGTTGGCCGAGGCAGATGGCAGCAAGCGACTCCCGCTCAAGGCGCATGCCGCCTGGGAGCCGGTAATTCCCGCCGCCACGGCAAACGTTGTCTGGGTCGTCGGCGCCTCGGGACTGGGCAAACCCGTCGCCGAGGTTGTCCACCGCCCCGAGCTCTTTTGCGAGCGTTGCGGCTGCGAGCTCACCGACACTGCCACCCCAGAGCGCGTCGCCCAGGTGCTCAATGCCGAGCTGCGGATGCTGAACCTCAACAATGCCCGCGTCATGCTCAACCAAGTCGACACGCTCAGCGACCCCACGATGGCCGACCGCTTCGAGGCAGCCCTCGGCCGCCCCCTCATCGCCACCAGCCTCAAGTAGCCGGCCCCATCTCGTCAGTTGCGGTGAAATACGGACTGTTTGGCCGCCAAACGGCCGCAAACAGTCCGTATTTCACCGCAACTGCGGAGGGGAATCCGGTGATCTTCCTGTTAGCGGGGGACGTAGCGGCCGGGTTGGGCTCCGGTGGGCTCGCCGTCGCGTGCCGCCAGCACGCCGTTCACAAACACGGCCTTGGCGCGGCCATGTGCCTCAAAGCCCTCGAGCGGCGTGTAGTCCACGGCCTGATGCTGTGTCGCGGCGCTGATCGTCCAACGCGCGCAAGGATCCCACACGCACACGTCGGCATCGGAGCCCTCGGCAAGACAGCCCTTGCGCGGATACATGCCAAAGACGCGCGCCGGGTTCTCGCTCATCAAGCGGCACAGATCCTCGGGGCCCAGCTGCCCCTCAAAGCTCGTAGCGATCGCGACGGGGCGATGCTCCACACCGGGTCCGCCGTTGGGAATCGCGCGGAAGTCGTCGCGCCCGCGGTCCTTTTGCCCGTGCAGGTTAAAGCTGCAGTGGTCGGTCGCGATCGTATCGATCTCGCCGGCCACAAGCGCCTCGCGCAGTGCCGCACGGTCGCCCGCATGGCGCAGCGGCGGGCTCATCACATACTTGGCACCCGCAAAGCCGTCCTCTCCCTGCTCCAAGTAGCACGTATCGTCGAGCATCAGATACTGAGGGCAGGTCTCGACATAGATATTCTTCTGCCCGCGCGCCTTGGCGGCACGAATGGCCTCGAGCCCCAGCTTGGTCGAAAGGTGCACCACGTTGACCGGTGCGTCGCCGGCCAGGTGCGCCAGATATAGCAGACGGCTCACCGCCTCGGCCTCGCACACATCCGGACGGCTGAGCGCATGGCCCTCGGGCCCGTGGATACCCTGCTCAAACACGCGCTTCTGCAGCTCATTCACCAGCGTGCCGTTCTCGCAATGCACGCACAGTATGCCGCCAATATGCTTGAGCTCCTCGAGCACCTCGAGCGTCTCGGCATCGTCCAAGCGCAGGTGATCGTAGGCAAAGTAGGTCTTGAACGACGATACGCCCGCCTCGCGCATGGCCGAAAGGTCGGCGCGGTTGCGCTCGTTCCACTCGGCGAGTGCCATATGAAAGGCGTAGTTGGCCGTGCAGGTTCCGTCGGCGCGGCGATGCCACTCGGCCAAGGCATCGGGCATGGTCACGCCGCGATCGGCCGTCGCGTAGTCCACGATGGTCGTCGTGCCGCCGCAGGCAGCCGCGCGCGTGCCGGTCTCAAAGCTATCGGCTGTCCAATCCATGCCGGTCCAGCACTGCATGTGCGTGTGGCCGTCGATAAAGCCGGGAAACACCCAGCAGCCCGCGGCGTCCTCGACGGTATCGCCCTCGGCCGGCTCAATCGCCGCGGCGATCCGCACGATCTTATCGCCATCCATGGCAAGATCGGCACGGCGAAGCCCCTGTGGCGTCACGAGCGCGCCGTTTTTTATGATGATCATAATTGCTCCTTATTGATTGATGCTGTTGGCCACGCGATCAAAATACGAGCAGGCAGCGATATGCTCCGTTATGCGTTGCTGTCCCTTGGCGGTATCGACGTCCCACAGCTCGTAGGCACGCGCCTCGACCAGCACCACGTCGGTACGGTCCTTGAGGATCGAACCGCCGCCGTCCTTGCCCTCAAGACGCATGAGCGCATCGAACAGTTCCGCCGGAAAGAGCACCGGGCTCGAAGGCTCACCGTTGCACGCCAAGCGCACCGGATGTTTGCGGTCACGCTCGTCAAACGCGCGAACCATGGCCTCAAAAGAATCCGCGCTCACGAGCGGCTGGTCGCCCGGCAAAAAGAGGCAACCTTTCCAGTTGCGTTCGGCTCCCCACGAAAGGCCCGCACGGACGCTTTCGCTGCGCAGCTCGCCATTGTGCAGCACACACGGGCAATGCTTGTCCTCGCAAATCTTAGCGACCTCGGGCCAACGCGTCGAAACCACGACGTCAAAGCCCCGGGGAACCGAATCGATGGTCCGGACAATCAGCGGCTCGCCATAGATATCGGCGAGCATCTTGTTAGAGCCAAACCGCTTGCCCTCGCCCGAAGCCATAATGACGCAACCAAGTTTCATGGCGATACCTCCCCTGAAACCATCGTACCCATAACTCGCGCCGCGGGGCATCAACATCGAAAGCGCTTATCCCGCATGCCCCCGATGCAAAAAGGGGGCACCCCGCCGGTTGGCAGAGCGCCCCCTTTACATGGTTTACCTCAGCCCAGCTTTAGGCCTGGAACCAACGGGCGGTGTTGCGCTCGTCGAGGGCCTTGAGGGTAGCGGCGGGATCGGCAACCTTCTGCAGGAACATCATGGCTGCGATGGCGTACGGCTTGTAGCTGGCCTCCTTGTACATGCCCACACGGTGCATGTCGAAGACGTCGGCGTTGACCTCGCCGTGCTCGCAGGAGACACCGGAGATGTCGGCGGGCAGCGGATGCATAAAGATGGTGTCCTGGCCGTTGGCAGTCTTCTCCATGAGCTCGGTCGTGGAGTACCAATCCTGATGCGTAGCGTTCTGAGCGAGCAGCTCCTTCTCGAGCGCTGCGATGCCGGCGTCGTCGCCCTCGGCGTACAGGTTGGTGCGCTTCTCCATGGCGGCAAACGGAGCCCAGCTCTTGGGGATCACGATGTCGGCGCCCTCGAAGGCCTCGGCCATGGTGTTGACCTGCTTAAAGGTGGTGCCGGACTCGGCGGCATAGCTCTTGGCGCGCTCGACGACCTCGGGCATGAGGTCGTAGCCCTCGGGGTGAGCCAGGGTGACGTCCATGCCAAAACGGGGCAGCAGGCTGATCAGCGACTGCGGGCAGGACAGCGGCTTGCCGTAAGAGGGCGAATAGGCCCAGGTGACGGCAACCTTCTTGCCCTTGAGGTTCTCGAGGCCGCCAAACTCGTTGATGAGGTAGAGCATGTCGGCAGAGGACTGCGTGGGGTGATCGGAGTCGGACTGCAGGGAGATGAGCGTGGGACGGTGATCCAGAACGCCGTCCTCGTAGGCCTGCTGGACAGACTCGGAGACCTCAGCCATGTAGGCGTCGCCCTTGCCGATGTACATGTCGTCGCGGATGCCGATGACGTCGGCCATGAAGGAGATCATGGTAGCGGTCTCGCGGACGGTCTCGCCGTGAGCGATCTGGGACTTCTTCTCGTCCAGGTCCTGCAGCTCAAGGCCGAGCAGGTTGGCGGCCTTAGAGAAGGAGAAGCGCGTACGGGTGGAGTTGTCGCGGAACAGCGAGACGGCCAGGCCCGAATCGAAGATCTTGGACGAAACGTTGTTCTCGCGCAGCTCGCGCAGAGCGTCGGCGACGATGTAGAGCGCCTTGAGCTCATCGGTGGTCTTATCCCAGGTGTGCAGGAAGTCGCTGCCGTACATACCCTTAAAATCGAGGCCGTTCAGCTGCTCGACGAGCTCGGTAAACTTGGCGTCCATGTAAATGTCCTTTCTAAAGGTGAAACGATCGCAATGAGTAGATGCGCTCCGGCATGCGCGTGTGGCTAGAACATGCAGAGCGCTATGACGAGGACCCGCCACCGTCGAGGAAGCATGGGAGATAACGACCGCGGGCCCCAAGTCAACAGGAGGCGCCGGGGGCATAAACTGCCCCCGGCTCAACAAGATCGAGGAATGGGACTAGTCGATCTTGTTGTTGGTCAGACCGGCGCGGAACACGGTGGCATCGCCATCGGCCTGGCTCGGATCGTAGAGGTTCAGGGCAGCCACATACATGGCGGCAGCGGTGACCAGGTCGTCCTTGTAGGTGACCTCGTTGGGAGCGTGAGCCTGAGACTCGGCACCCGGGCCAAAGCCGACGCAGGGGATGCCATAGCGGCCCTGGATGGAAACGCAGTTCGTGGAGAAGGTCCACTTGTCGCACAGCGGACGACCGGTGCGCTTGTCCATGCTGGGCTCGCAGCCGATGCGCTCGTCACCGAACATAGCCTTATGGGCGTCGACGAGGGCCTTGACGTGCGGAGCGGTCTCCTTGTTGATCCACGTGGGGAAGTAAGCCTCGGTCTCGTAGACCTCGCCGGTCCAGGACGGACGGTCGTACATGTACATGGAGACCTTCACGTCGTCGCCGTACTTCTTGGCTGCCGGCAGGTTGCGGATCTCGTCCAGGCAGGACTCCCAGGTCTCGCCGGCGGTCATGCGACGGTCGATGGAGATGGCGCAGGAGTCAGCGACAGCGCAGCGGCTGGGGCTGGTGTAGAAGATCTGGCTGACGGTGCAGGTGCCGCGGCCCAGGAAGCGGGCGTCCTCGAAGTGCTCGGGGTTGTACTTGGGGTCGAGCATCTTGACGAGGCCCTTGATGTCGGTCGACTCGTCGCAGCCGTTGTTGTTGAGGGCGCGGACGTCGGCGATGATGTCGGCCATCTTGTAAATGGCGTTGTCGCCGCGGTCGGGAGCGGAGCCGTGGCAGGAGGTGCCATGAACGTCGACGCGGATCTCCATGCGGCCGCGGTGACCGCGATAGATGCCACCGTCGGTGGGCTCGGTGGAAATGACGAACTCGGGCTTAATGCCGTCCTTGTTGTAGATGTACTGCCAGCACATGCCGTCGCAGTCCTCTTCCTGGACGGTGCCGACGACCATGATCTTGTAGCCTTCGGGGATGAGGCCCATGTCCTTCATCATCTTGGCAGCGTAGGTAGCAGAAGCCATGCCACCCTCCTGGTCGGAGCCACCACGGCCGTAGATGATCTCGTCGGTCTCGTAGCCCTCATAGGGATCGGAGTCCCAGTTCTCGATGTTGCCGATGCCGACGGTGTCGATGTGGGAGTCGATGGCGATGATCTTGTCGCCCTCGCCCATAAAGCCCATAACGTTGCCCAGGCCGTCGACCTTGACCTCGTCATAGCCGAGGCTCTCCATCTCGGCCTTGATGCAGGCGACAACCTCGCCCTCCTCGCAAGACTCAGAGGGATGCGAGATCATAGCGCGCAGGAAGCGAGTCATATCAGCACGATGAGACTCAGCAGCAGCCTTGATAGCGTCGAAATCGAGTTCTTTAGCCATTGTTCATAACCTTTCAAACGAAGGAATCTACCTGTGGGGTGGCGGAGCGATACCTATTTACTCCACCCAGTATTAGCAAGTGGGGTATTCGCCCTCCCAGACGATGCGACGGTACTGATCCGGATCGGTGTCGCCTTCGGTGGAGAAGCAGAGCACGGAGCTCGTCTTGTCCAGGCCGATGAGCTCCTTGAGCTCGGCGTACTCGGGATCGAGCATGAGGGTCTCGACCAGGCCGGTGGTCACCGCGCCGGACTCGCCGGAGATGACGCGCGGGTCGCCCTTCTCGGGAGCGCCCAGGGTGCGCATGCCGCGAGCAGTGACCCAGTCGGGGCAGGACACGAAAGCGGTAGCGTGGTTGCGCAGGATATCCCAGCCCAGGATGTTGGGCTCGCCACAGCACAGGCCGGCCATGATGGAGGGCATGTCGCCGTCCACGATGCGCGGGTCGCCGTCGCCGGCGGCAGCGCCCTTGTACAGGCAGGCGGCCGGAGCGCACTCGACCACGACAAAGGTGGGCGGGTTATCGGGATACAGGTTGGTGAAGTAGCCCACCACGGCGCCGGCCAGCGAGCCTACGCCAGCCTGGACAAAGACGTGCGTCGGGCGGTTGATGGCCATCTCGCGCAGCTGCTCGGCAGCCTCGGAAGCCATGGTGCCGTAGCCCTCCATGATCCAAGACGGGATCTTCTCGTAGCCCTCCCAGGCGGTGTCCTGAACGATGACGCCGCGCTCGCAGGCATCGGCCTCGGCGGCGGCCATGCGCACGCACTCGTCGTAGTTGACCTCTTCGATGGTCACCGTAGCGCCCTCGGCGGCGATGTTATCAAAGCGGGGCTTGGTGGAACCCTTGGGCATGTGCACGACAGCCTTCTGGCCCAGCTTGTTGGCAGCCCATGCCACGCCGCGGCCATGGTTGCCGTCAGTGGCGGTAAAGAAGGTGGCCTGGCCAAAGTCCTTGGCAAGCTGATCGGAGGTCAGGTAATCGAAGGTGCACTCGGCAACGTCCTTGCCGGTCTCGTCGGCAATGTAGTTGGCCATGGCAAACGAACCGCCCAGGACCTTAAAGGCGTTGAGGCCAAAGCGATAGCTCTCGTCCTTAACGCACAGGTTGGACAGGCCCAGGCGTGCAGCCTGGCCATCCAGGCGGGCAAGCGGAGTGACGGTGTACTGGGGGAACGACTGGTGGAAGGCACGGGCCTTCTTCACGTGGTCGAGGCTCATGATTCCCAAGTGCTTGTCATCGCTCTTGGGCATCGTGTTGCCCGCCCACTGGATCTTATCGGCCATACGGTGAACTCCTTAAGTCCTCTCTTGCCGGCCCCCGCATACGCGTTTCAGCCCGATCCCATTCGCAGGCTGAACTTTTATGTGGATGCCAAACAAAAAGTTTGTTAGTAATGTTCTATCACACTTTTTGATTGGCATATCTAACGAATTGTTTGTTGCCGTAATCGGTACTTTTTCGCCGCCGAACGGTCATGAATTGCCTTGTTGATGGATTTGTTTGCGGTCAAGTGTGGTTTATGGCAAAGTGTGCCCAAACTAATTTTTAGGAAGGCACCCATGACCCCCGCACAGATTGAGTTTTACAAGCGCCTCGCACACGGTCTGGCGCTCCAATTTGGTCCCAACTGCGAAGTCGTCGTCCACGACCTGGAAACCGAGGACGTGGACCACTCCATCGTGGTGATCGAAAACGGCCACGTCAGCGGGCGCAAACTGGGTGACGGTCCCAGCCATATTGTGTTTGAGTCCATGCACGAGGACACCACCGACGTGCACGACCGCGAGCCATACCTCACCAAAACCGCCGATGGCAAGCTGCTCAAGTCCTCGACTATCTTTATCCGCAACGACGAGGGCAAGCCCGTCGGCATTTTGGGCATCAACTTTGACATTACGCTTATGAAGGCTTTTGAGCGTTCGCTCGACGCCTTTACCGGCACCGGCGGCACGGGCTATACCGAGCCCGAGCCCATTACCAAGAACATCGGCGACCTGCTCGAGGACCTGCTGCACGAGTGCGAGCAGTTTGTGGGCAAGCCCGCGGCACTCATGACCAAAGACGAGCGCATTCGTGCCATTGGCTACCTCGACCGTCGCGGCGCCTTCCTCATTTCCAAGTCGAGCGAGCGCGCCTGCGAGTTCTTTGGCATCTCCAAGTACAGCTTCTATAGCTACCTCAATGAGGCCAAGGCTGCTGCCGGCGACAAGTAGGCACTCGCCTGGATTGCCCCTCCCCTTTTGGGCGCGAGTTCTGGAAAGCACGAATCCAAGACCGAGCAGCTTGGGAAGTTCCATATAATCGATGTCATTAGTATTTCGAAAGGATGGGACAGAATGGCGTTGAGCAAGGCATCATGCACCGGTCGCGGATTGATTCCGGCAATTGGTGGACATGTGCACCGCATGTTCGATGAGGGTGAAGACGACCTGTTTTCGCTGAGCCTTGACGATGTGATGGATGATCGCCCGTGGACCGCCGACGAACTCATGGGCGGCGGGGCTCGCCCGTCAAACCCCAATCCCGCACTTGTGCCTAAGTCCGCACCTGCGCCGACTCCTGCGCAGTCGCCTGTTTCGACGCCCGCGCCTACGCCCGCACCCACTTCGGCGCCCACACCCGCTCCCCGCCCCGCAAGCGACCCGTCCGAGACGGCGGCATTTCTCGCTGCAGCGACGAAGGGCAAATCGGCCGACAGCACCGTTATGTACAGCGCCCAGCAGTTGCCTGTTCCTGCGGCACGCAAGCCTCCGGTTGCAAGGCTCGATGAGCCCGTCGCCCATCAGGTTGCCTACGATTCCTGGACTGCAGCCGATCTGGATGAGACCTCCACCGGCATGCCGGCGCTCGACGTTCCAGTTAACCCACTTTTTGCCGCCAACACGAGCGCCGCGAACTATGAGGGCGGTGCGGCATATTCCGATTATTCCGATGACTATGCTGGCACCAGTCGCATCGAGACCGAGGATTATGGCACCGCATCGAGCGATTATCTCAACGATCCGTACGCTGCCACGCCCGCACCGGAATATGACCCGGAGGCCGCGCCCGCACCGGCGTATACCAAAAGCACGGGCGAAGAGCGCTTCGCCGATTATTACGCCGAGGAAAAGGCGTTGCGTTTCTCGGAATTTCCGCAGGCAGTCAAGGTTGCCTTTATCGCCATTATCATTGTCCTGCTCGGTGTCATTGCGTTTGAGGGATTCCAACTGTTCCGCGGCCCCACCCAAGCGGAGTCGGAGACCCAGCAAAAAGAGGACGATAACCAGTACCTGGACATCAACACCCTCAAGGGCGACCCCAACGACGGAGACGACGAATAGCGAGGGCTGAAGGCGGCCGCAGGATCCCGCATCCAGCACCGGCTTCTAAGTGCTGTTTTGTCATCCAGCTACACTTTTCCGGATAATTTGCCTATCGAATTTGACACTTTTCCGAAGTTTTAAGGTGCCTATTTCGACACTTTTCCGTACTTTTACACGGCTGATTTCGACACTTTTCCGAATGGAAGCCGAATAATCACTTGGGAACCAACGCCGTTCACGCATCATTTCGCAGGCGGCGCTTGATTTCTGTCCGTACACGTTGATAGACTCCATCGTGCCCGCAAGGAGCGGGCGCGTTTTATCCAGAGTCGGGGTAGAGAGTTGGCTCCACGATCCCGACGCCAACCGACCAAGAGGCACGGTGGCCCTGCCAACATCGATGAAAGGAGTCCGTATGGACAATTTCTCCGTGCGCAGCGAGCGTAACTTCCACAACCTGATCGTCAAGCCAAAACGAATGCATCTCCTGGACGAGCCGAGCGGCTATGCCTCGGCCATGGCCAAGAGCAGCCTCTCCCACCAGATGCGCTTTACGGTGCAGGTGCTCGAGGAAGAGCTCTGCACCGCCGGCGACCCGCACGTACTGCAGATCAAGCTGCTTGGAGACGACTCGCGCGAGCCGTCGAGCTGGAAGCTCTTCGCCGACGGCGCGTGCGTCGCGGACGGATCCGGCGCTTTTGCACGCGAGTGCCTCTGCGAGGGAGCCGAGGTGTTTTTGGACCTGTGCCGCAACGCCGTCGAGGCTGCCGAGCTGCGCCAGTGGAGCCAGAGGGAGTACGAGCTGCTGAGTGCCGCGCGCGGGATTGCGGGAATGTAGGCGAACGCACCCGCCACGCGAGACCGCGACAGCGTTGTTGGCAAGATTGTCTCTGCCTGACTCTTTGATTCCACGCCTGACCGTTCACCCGTTCGCCTCAACAGTCACAAGCAATGCAACGCTATAATTCTGTAAACGCATTTGTATTGCATTTCGAGCGATGGGAGCACAGATGCCCGATAGCTACAAGCAGCTCATCAAGAGCAACCCCGACGAAACCGAGATCAGGAGCTTCCTGGTGGACGGCGACCAGGTCTCCGTGACCCTGCGCATCCCCGATACCCTGCGTGACGCTGCGAAGGAAGAGGCGGCCCTCCGGGGCATGAGCTTCTCCGCCTTCGTGCGCACGTGCATGATCGAAGAGCTCGCGAAGAAGGGGGCGTGAGCATGATCCGGGTCAAGACTCTCACCGTCCAGCTCATGGACGCGCAGCCGGACCGCATCCGCATCTGTCGCATCGACGGTGAGTCGCTTGTGACCGTCGTCATTCCGAGGGAAGACCTCGCCGAGGCGAAGTCGCTGCCGAACATCCCGCAGCGCGGCATCTACTACCTGCTCGACGAGGACCACGGCAACGTGAGCCGCGTCTACGCGGGGCAGACGACCCAGGGCATCGCCCGGCTCGACGCGCACAAGGCAAAGAAGGAGTTCTGGAACAAGGCCGTTATGTTTCTCGATGACGACCAGAACATCAGCAGGGACGCACTGGACGTTCTCGAGGCGAAGGCCATCGACTACGTGCGTACCCACGGCTCGTACGAGACCGACAACTCAGCGACGCCCAAGCCCTACGTCGACCCGTACAAGGAAGAGGCCGTCGAACGCCTGCACGATAGAATCCTCTTCAGGATGGCAGCTCTGGGGTACGACCTCGACAGAGTCGACCAGGGTCCGGCGGGTGCGCCGTCGGTCTTCCACACGAAGAAGAATGGCATACGCGGGACGGGGCGCTACGACAAGGCCACCGGACACTTCACCGTGCTCGCTGGCTCGAAAGTTAATCTCTCGAGGCCCGTGCTGAAAAACGCGGGCGTCGCGGCCGCGCGCAGGGAAATCTTCGACGATTCAGGCGGCATCGCAGAGCTCGCCGAGGACCTCGAGTTCCCGACGCCCAGTGCCGCGGCGGTGTTCGTGCTCGGCGGCAGCCAGAACGGTTGGACCGAATGGGTAAGCGACGACGGAGAAACGCTCAACCAAGTCTATAGAAGCGAGGAAAACTAGATGAACAAGCAGCAGCTGGCCTCCAAGATATGGGAGTCCGCCAACAAGATGCGATCCAAGATCGAGGCTAACGAGTACAAGGATTACATTCTGGGATTCATCTTCTACAAGTTCCTATCCGAGACCGAGGTCGCCCGCCTGAAGGCGCGCGACTTCGCAGAGGAGGACCTGCCCAACCTGGTGGAAGACGACGAGGAGACGGTCGAGTTCGTCAAGGGCGAGTGCGGCTACTTCATCGCCTACGAGAACCTCTTCTCCACCTGGGTCGCCCTGGGCGGCGACTTCGAGATTTCGAATGTTCGCGACGCCCTCTCCGCCTTTAGCCGCAATATCGACCCTGCCCGTAAGCGCGTCTTCGACGGCATCTTCGACACGCTGCAGACCGGCCTCTCCAAGCTCGGCACCGACGCACGGAGCCAGTCCAAGGCCGCTCGCGACCTCATCTACCTCATCAAGGACATCCCGATGGACGGTCGCCAGGACTACGACGTGCTCGGCTTCATCTACGAGTACCTCATCAGCAACTTCGCCGCCAACGCCGGCAAAAAGGCCGGCGAGTTCTATACTCCGCACGAGGTTTCCATGCTCATGAGTGAAATCGTCTCGTGGCACCTGGCCGGACGCGAGAACATCACCATCTACGACCCCACCAGCGGCTCGGGATCGCTGCTTATCAACATCGGCAAGGCTGTGGCGCGACGCAACGGTGACCCAGACTCCATCAAATACTATGCGCAGGAGCTTAAGGAGAACACGTACAACCTTACGCGTATGAATCTGGTCATGCGCGGAATACTCCCCGACAACATCGTGGCGCGCAATGGCGACACGCTCGAAGACGATTGGCCCTGGTTCGATGCGGTCGAGAACAAGGACGAGACCTACGACCCGCTGTTCGTCGATGCCGTGGTGTCGAACCCCCCATACTCTCAAAACTGGGATCCGGAAGACAAAGAACTCGATCCGCGCTTTAAGTTTGGCGTTGCCCCTAAATCCAAGGCCGATTACGCTTTCCTTTTGCATGATTTGTACCACTTGCGCCCCGACGGCATCATGTGCATCGTTCTGCCCCATGGCGTACTGTTCCGCGGCGGCGAGGAGGGCGCTATTCGCAAGAACCTGGTGGAGAATCGTCATATCCAGGCCATCATCGGGCTCCCTGCCAACATCTTCTTCGGTACGGGCATCCCGACCATCGTCATGGTGCTTCGCAAGCAGCGCGAGAGCAGCGACGTGCTGGTCGTGGATGCGTCGAAGCACTTTGTGAAGGAAGGCAAGAACAACAAGCTGCGCGCGAGCGATATACGCCGCATCGTGGACGCGGTTACGACCGGGACGACAGTTGAAAAGTTCAGCCGCCTGGTGACTATCGACGAGATACGCGCCAACGATTACAACCTCAATATTCCGCGCTATGTGAATTCGTCCGAAGCCGCTGAGAGCTGGGACGTGTACGCCACCATGTTCGGCGGAGTTCCGAAGGCCGAGATCGACGCTCTCGACCGCTACTGGAAGGAATGGCCGAGCCTGAAGGGCCAACTGTACGGTGAGGACGGTGGGTCGTGCCTTACTTCCGTGACGGACGACGTGGCGGCAACGGTGAAGGCCAACGCTGACGTCGTCTCATTTCTGGACGGCTATCGGGATGCACTGTCGCATCTGCCTGCTGAGCTGCAGAAGAGGTTGGTGGACGGTGCGTCGCAGGTCGACGCCGTGGCCGAAGAAGAGCATATTGCGGCGCAACTTCACGATGCCCTTTCCGGTATCGCGCTTGTTGACGAATACGATGCCTATCAGGCTCTTGATGATGCATGGATGGGCATTTCCGGTGACCTCGAGGTTATTCAAGCCGAGGGCAGGGAAGCCGTGCGTAAAGTCGATCCAAATATGGTGATTAAGAAGAAGAGTGGCAAAGACGTTGAGGTGCAGGATGGCTGGACAGGCCGCATTTTGCCGTTTGCGCTTGTCCAAGAGCAGCTGCTCGCTGATGATGTCAAGGAAATTACCGCGCGCGAATCCCGTTTGAATGAAATATCTCAAGAGCTTGACGAGATTCTTGAGAATCTTGATGAGGAGGAGAAAGGCTCGAGCGATGTTTTTGACGATGACGGCATGCTTGTGGCGGCATCCCTCAAGAAAGCCGTGAAGAGCATCGGCGAGCATCCGAATGGCGACTTTGAGATGGCGCTTGTTCGTGCTCAGACTCTGCTCGATGAGGAGAAAGACCTCAAAAAGGCAAGCAAAAAGGCGCTTGTCGCGCTCGAAGAGACGACAAAAAAGGTTATTGAGGGCTTGACTGATGTCCAGTGTGACGAATTGCTGGCTGCGAAATGGATTGAGCCGCTGCAGTCTGATTTGCTCGAACTGCCCAATGCCGTTATAGGCGACTTCATTGCGAAGATTGTGGCGTTGAATGCAAAGTACGCGACAACCTATTCGGACGTGTGCAATCAGATTAATGAGGCGGAAAACGAGTTGGCAGCGATGTTGGGCCAGCTCACGGGCAATGAATTCGATATGGCAGGCATTGCTGAACTGCAGAAACTGTTGGGAGGTGAATAGCGTGACGGAAAAGACTAATGTACCCAAAATTCGTTTTGCCGGTTTTACGGACCCTTGGGAACAGCGTAAGTT
>CABULX010000007.1 GCA_902492545.1 uncultured Collinsella sp.
GCCGCGCGAAACCGCGCAATCTTCCCCCTGCGCTACACGCAGGCCGGCGAGCGCCACGAAGTCACCGTGCGCATCCGCCGCAACACCACCGGAGGCCTCGGAGCCACCTGGACCGTCGACAAGGTTGAAGAATCCAACGAATAGCAAAATGCGGCGAACGTCACAAAAACGATCGCCGCATTTTTTTATTTTCCCAGGTTGAGCATAAGTTCGTGTGACAAAGGGGCTGTCCCTTTGCCACATCAAACTAGTCCCTGGTAAGTTTCCTGTGGATACGATGCGGCTGGGCTGCGTCCTCGCCAAGGCGCTCGATGCGGTTGGCCTGATAGGCCTCGAAGTTGCCCTCAAACCAATACCAGTTGCCCGGATTCTCGTCGGTGCCCTCCCACGCTAGAATGTGCGTGGCGACGCGGTCCAGGAACATACGGTCGTGGCTAATGACCACCGAGCAGCCCGGGAACTCGAGCAGCGCCGCTTCGAGCGAGGACAGCGTCTCGACGTCGAGGTCATTCGTGGGCTCGTCGAGAAGCAGCAGGTTGCCGCCCTGCTTGAGCGTAAGCGCCAAGTTCAGACGGTTGCGCTCGCCACCGGAGAGTACGCCGGCGCGCTTCTGCTGGTCCTGGCCTTTAAAGCCAAAGCTCGCCACATAAGCACGGCTCGGAACCTCGGTCTCACCGACCATCATGTGGTCCAGGCCATCCGAGACGACCTCCCACAGGTTCTTATCGGGGTCGATGCCGGAACGGTTCTGATCGACATAGGAGATCTTGACGGTCTCGCCCACCTCGAGCTCGCCCGAAGTCAGCGGCTCCAGGCCCACGATGGTCTTGAACAGCGTGGTTTTGCCCACACCGTTGGGGCCGATGACACCCACGATACCGTTGCGCGGCAGGGTGAACGATAGGTCGTCGATGAGCACACGGCCATCGAACTCCTTGTGCAGGTGATGAGCCTCGAGCACCTTGTTGCCCAGACGCGGGCCCACGGGGATGCGGATGTCGGTCCAGTCGAGCTTCTGGCTTGCGCGGGCCTCGGCCTCCATCTCCTCGTAACGAGCCAGACGGGCCTTGTTCTTGGCCTGGCGAGCCTTGGGCGAGCTGCGTACCCACTCGAGCTCGGCCTCCATGCGCTTGGCGAGCTTGGCGTCGCGGTTGCCCTGCGCCTCGATACGGGCGGCCTTGGTCTCCAGATACGTGGAGTAGTTGCCCTTGTAGGGATAAAGGTGACCGCGGTCTACCTCGCAGATCCACTCGGCAACGTTATCCAGGAAGTAGCGATCGTGCGTGACGGCAAGCACCGCGCCCTGGTAGTTGTGCAGGAAGTGCTCGAGCCACAGGATCGATTCGGCGTCCAGGTGGTTCGTGGGCTCGTCGAGCAGCAGCAGGTCGGGAGCCTCGAGCAGCAGCTTGCACAGGGCCACGCGACGGCGCTCGCCGCCGGAAAGCACGTTGACCGGCATGTCGGAATCGGGCAGCTGCAGGGCGTCCATGGCCTGGCCGAGCTTGGAATCGATATCCCAGCCGTCGGCGGCGTCGATCTCGTCCTGGAGCTTGCCCATCTCGGCCATGAGGGCGTCCATGTCGCAATCCGGGTCGCACATCTCCTCGCCGATCTTGTTGAAGCGATCGACCTTGGCAATCATGTCGCCAAACGCCATGCGCACGTTCTCGATGACGGTCTTGTCATCGTCGAGCGGCGGCTCCTGCTGCAGGATGCCCACGGTGTAGCCGGGAGTGAGCCTGGCATCGCCGTTGGAGACCTCCTCGATGCCGGCCATAATCTTGAGCAGGGTCGACTTGCCCATACCGTTGGGGCCCACGACGCCGATCTTGGCACCGGGGTAGAAGCTCAGGGTCACGTCGTCAAGGATCACCTTGTCGCCATGGGCCTTGCGAGCCTGATACATCTGGTAGATAAACTCTGCCATTTGCCTGTTCTATCCTTTCTACCTGCTGTTTCCCTATTCTTGATTCGCTTTAGTGGAAACGAAATGAGGGAACCAGCTCTGAAACGTAACGAAAAAGGGGCATGGTTGCCCACACCCCCTAATACTACCTGGGAAAAGTCCCCCGGAACATACCATGAACTGCGTACGCTAGTTTTCCGCAACCTTAACGAGCGGCTCGCTGCGATTTGCGCCACAACAGATACGAGTAGACGTAAACGGCTCCAACCGAACCAAACGCCAGAGCCGCAATCACCGCGGCGACGACTTCACTCGAAAGCACGCTACCTGCCACGCCCATCACAATCAGGCCAATACCCAGCACCATAAAGCAGGCGCCGCCAAAACGCTGCGTACGGCGCCAGTTCTCGGGATCGGCAAGCGCCCAGGGTGTCTTGATACCGAGCGTATAGTTCTGCTTCACACGCGGCAAGTAGCTGCCTACGCCGATGAACAGCAAACCGACAACACCGGAAATCAGCACGTTAACCGAACCGACCGCCGGCACTACGCCCCAGACCGTAAGCTCTCCCAGCCAGCTTATGGCGCACATGAACAAGGTGAAGGCGATTACGAAGCCCTGGTAGAACTTGCCCGAGGTTCGATATGCCTCACCTTTGGGGTCGATGCGCGGCACCATGCAGAACATTGCGAGAAGCGCCAGAGGCAGCACGCCGAGCGCGGAGGCCATCCAACTAGGACCCCAACCGTCGACGGCGCCGTTCGCGCCCCAGTGCGTGGGAATCTGTGCAGGCAGGCTCGGTATCACCATGAGGTGCGCTACAACATTAATAGCGCAGACCACAACAAGCATGGCCCACACGCGCGACGATACCCCCGTGGCGTGAATGCCCTTGTTTTCGTTATTCATCCTTATCACCTTCCGTGTTTGTAAAGCCCATAAACCAACCGATCAAGTCCTGCATGACGGTGGTGTTTAAGCTGTAAACGATGTTTTGGCCATGACGTTCGTCGGTCACCAACCCGGCGTTTTTGAGCGTCGCCAAGTGATGGCTCAACGACGGCTTGCTGATGTCAAAATGCTCGGCAAGCTCCCCGGCCGTGCAATTGCCCTCGCGCAGCAGTTCCAAAATGTGACGCTGTGTAGGATCGGCCAGCGTCTTAAAACACTCTCCCGGCATAAGACCTCCTCTCATCATCTCTCATGACGTGCACTCTATACTCAATATTTAGATGTTTGTCTAACTATCTAATCGCAATGCTTCAAACCACATCAAAGCAAACGCCATCGCAACCTATGGGCGATTACCTATAATGGCGATAGCTAAAACACGACCTGCTTCCCCATCGGAGGATATTTATGACCGAAACCACCGCCGCAACTCCCATCGAGACACGCGACACCAAGCTCGAGATTATCATGGGCCGCGAGGCACTCGATAAGCTCGCCGATGCTACGGTGCTAGTGCTCGGCTGCGGAGGCGTGGGCTCCAACTGCTGCGAGGCACTCGCCCGCGGCGGCATCGGTCATTTCGTCATTCTGGACAAGGACATCATCGCGCCCAGCAATATCAATCGCCAGGCCATCGCCTTTCACAGCACCGTCGGCAAGCGCAAGGTTGACGTGATGGAAGCCATGATCCACGACATCAATCCCGCCGCTGCCGTCATCAAGCGAACTGAATACTTGCTGAGCGACAACATCGATGATTTCTTCGCGAGCGTTTTGGAGCAGACGGACGGCAAGCTCGACTACGTCGTCGACGCCATCGACACCATCTCGGCCAAGCTCACCATTGCCAAATATGCTCAGGACCACGACATTCGTTTGGTTAGCTCCATGGGCGGGGCCAACAAGCTCCATCCCGAGTGCCTCCGCTTTGCCGACATTTTCGATACGGTACGTGACCCCATGAGCCGCATCATGCGCAAAGAATGCAAGAAGCGCGGAATCAAGAGCCTGCATGTACTGTTTAGCTGCGAGGAATCGGTTAAGACACAGCCCCGCGACCCTTCCAACATCCACGAGCGCACCGAGCTGGGAACCGCCAGCTTTATGCCGCCCATCATGGGCCAGATGATTGCCGGCGAGGTTATCCGCCAGATCAGCGGCCGCGGCACTGAGCGCGTACGCTCCGATGGCCAACGTCTGGACTAGCGGAGCGCACCGAGATGGAGCCCCGGTTATTTGATGCACACTGCCATCTTGATTTAATGGCTCACCCGGACGCCGTTGCCGATGAGGCGACGGCGCTGGGCTTGGGTCTATTTGACTGCGGCGTCAATCCGCGCGACTTTTCGGCCGCAAACGAGCGCGCCTGTCGCCAACCAGGCATCATCGCCGGCGTTGGGCTTCACCCCTGGTGGCTCGCCGATGGCCACTGCGGTTTTGTCGAAGTCAATCTGCTTTGCGAAGTTGCTGCCCAAGAACGCTACATCGGCGAAGTCGGACTCGACTTTTCCGCGCGCTTTGCTGGAAGTGAGCCGCTACAAATACAGGCACTTAACCGGCTCTGCGATGCGCTCGTGCAGCATCCTCTTACCGGGCGCGTGATATCAATTCACGCCGTTCGTTCGGCAGGAGCCGTACTGGACGTCCTCGAATCGCATGGACTACTCATCCCAAACCCCGACTCCCCCGTTATCATCTTCCACTGGTTTAGCGGTACTTCGGACGAACTCGTCCGCGCGCGTAATGCGGGCTGTTATTTTTCCGTCAACGAACGCATGCTCGCGACCAAGCGCGGTCGCGAATACGCACGACAGATTCCACTCGACCGCCTACTGCTCGAGACCGATGCGCCGGCCGAACCAAACACAGAAACAAGCGCGCAGTCGCTCATCAAATCGCTCACAAGGACCTCGATGCGCATTGCCTCACTCAAAAACTGTGACGCAAAGCGCATCGAGTCGGCAGTTTTAGCAAATGCGCACTCTGTTTTTGACCTTCGCTAACCCCTGTGGGCAAAAAATGCCAAGGGACATGCGAATCGCACAACGCAGTCCCTATTGGTAGGCAGTACAATTCGGCAGCTTTGCACCAATTCGTGCATGAGATCACGGTTGCGTGCATACAATTCGTCAAAGATATGACGACGCGACGCATATAACTCGTGGGCAGCCATATCGGGCTCGATTGTTTGCGCAACGCCAAGGACTTGGGCGAGTTCATCCCATGATGCGTAGGCGCCACCTGCGAGAGCTGCCATGATGGCATCACCGAAGCATGCACCCACCGTAACCTTGGCAACCGAGACCTCGCGCCCGCATACGTCGGCGATAGTCTGCATCCAAACTGGATTCTTGGTTCCGCCTCCGACAAGCATAATGCGCCCAATTGGCAGTCCATGCTCTCGCTCGATAATGTCGACATGGGATGCAACAGTATACGCGACGCCTTCCAAGGCGGCGCGAACCATATGGGCTCGCGTATGCCTTCCGGTCAGGCCAAAGAAGACGCCACGCGCCGCGGGATCATTGAGCGGAGTACGCTCCCCCGCAAAGTACGGCAGACACAGGAGCCCATCGGCACCCGGCGCCACGTCGGCGGCATCATGCGCCATAACCGAATATGCATCGGGGCCACCGTGGTCCTCGGCCTCCACGGCATCACGATACAGCTCTTGGCGCAGCCACGATGTGAGCGCACCCGCCGTATTGGTCCCCGCGCAGATCCCGTAAGTTCCGGGAATGATAAACGTCCCTGGCCACAGGCGGGCATCATCGATCATATGATCAGCTAGGTAGATGAAATACGCCGTACTCCCCAACTGAACCATCATATCGCCGGGACGGAATACACCCGTCGAAATGGCCTCGGCACCAGAGTCGCCCGTTCCCACTAAGACAGGTGTCCCTGCCGCGAGCCCCGTCGCCTCTGCCGCACGCTGCGTAATCACCCCGGCAATATCGGTAGCCGACATTACCTCCGCCATCTGGTCAGGCCGGCAGAAACGAGCACATTCCCGAGCATCAACCTTCCAAGTGTAGCGGTCATATAGGGGAAGAAAATCCTCCGCCAAATAACGGTCCACCGTAAAACGCCCCGTCAACTTTGCGCATAGAAACGACGACGCCGTCAGGAACTTCGCGGCACGTTCGTGCACCTCGGGCATATTCTCCTTAAACCACAAGATCTTGGGAGCAATATCTGACGAACAGGGATCGTGCCCGAAAAGCTCGCGTGCGCGGTCTGACCCATATTCGGAAAGAAGCTCGTCAATCTGCGGCTTCGAACGTGCATCGACTCCATACAAAATCGCGGGCGCCAGCGCGTTGCACTCGGTATCGACCGGCACACAGTCGCAACCCAATGCGGAAAGGCCCACGCATCCGATCTGTGCCGCGTTAACCCCCGATCGCGCCACCAGCTCGCGCGACAAGCGGCAAAAATCGCCCCACCAAACTGCCTCCGCATCATGCTGGTACCATCCATCACACGGGTTGTCCGTCTCATGTCCACAAGAGGCTTGGCAAACGATGTTGCATCGATCATCGATTAAAACGCCTTTAGAGGCGCTTGTCCCAATATCAATACCCAGATAGAGCGCCATAGGTGCCTACTCCCCTCGCGCCGTACGAGCGGCAGCCATAAAACGAGCTACCCGCTCAACATCAACCGGGGCATCCAGCTTTCCGTCGCACTTTAAGCACGTGCCGACAAACGCACCATCGTAGTGAGCGAATACGTCAGCCACGGTATTTTCGCGACAACCGGTGCCACATACCACAGGTACTTCGCCAACACGCTCGCGGACTTCATCGGCAAGCTCGCCCGAAGCGCCACGACCGGCAGCCGAACCGCCGATGACCATTGCATCCGGAAGGCAATTAAAGAGAAGTGAATCGGCAATGTCCGCAGTCGTGCGGTCGTTGAGATAAACCTCCCCCTCGCTCGTGATGAAGTGAAAAAGCTTGAGGTCATCCAGGCGCAGCGCCGCCTTGCGACGCATGGTGTGCGCGAAATCTCGATTAATCAGCCCGAGATCACCGGCCCAGGCACCGCAAAAATTGCAGCGCGTGAACTGCGCATCGACAGCAGCGCACAGCTCGATTGTGGCATCACCGTCGTAAATAGCCTCGGCTCCCCAAGGGGTCGACAGATCATGGGACAGAGCTCCGATTACATAGCCCATCGATGCAAGGGTTGAGGGAGAAACGTGCTGCTCATAGGTCATCGAGAGCTCATTGGTAATCAAAATGCCATCGACACCGCCCTGTTGCAACGCCTCGAGATCGCGCTTGGCGGCTTCCACGACCTGCGACACGCTTCCACCCGGGTAATACAGTGGGTCGCCCGGCAGAGGACGCAGGTGCAGCATTCCGATAACCGGCTTTTCGGTCTTGAACATCGAAGTTAGAAACGACATAGCGTGCTCCTTCATAGGGTTATTGCAGGGACGTTACTCCCCCAGCACCTCGACGTACACTTTTCGCTTCTGCGGACCGTCAAACTCCGCAAGATAGATGTTCTGGGCACTTCCGCACACGATGTGGCCATCTTGGACGGGAAAGAAGCAACTGTTCCCACAAATCATGCTCTTGATATGCCCACAGGAGTTGTTGCCGGTGGCTCCATAGCTCGGCAGGAAGTGTGCATGTGCATAGGGGGCATCGAGTGGGGCGATGCGATCAAGCGTTTCCATAAGATCCGTCTCCACGCAGGGCAGCCCCTCGTTTACCACGATTCCACAGGTCGTATGCGACAAAATAATCGCTGCCAAGCCATTGGTCACCGAGCTGCGTTCGATGGCAGCGTGCACGTCTTCGGTAATATCGATGAACTGGTCCGGAGCAGTCGATAGATAGCTCAATGTTTCGAGCGTCACCATGTTTACTCATCCCCTTCAAGAAAACGCAGGGCATTACCCCAGTAGAGCCTTTCTCGCGCATCATCGCGCATGGACACGGTATCGAGCGCCCGCTTGAGTTTGAACGCACGGAAACGCGGCGTATTGCTGGCGAACATCACTTGATGCGATAGCGCGCGCTCATACCACAGCGGCCCCATATCGACCGTGAAAAGACGCTGCATCATCTCCTCGGGCGAATCGATGTAAGTGATAGAGGTGTCCGTGTAGCAGTTGGGATACTTGAGCAGCATCGCCACGGTCTCGCGCACCCAGGGCCAGCCAAAGTGGGTCAAACTAAAACGCACATTTGGATGCGTTGCGATTGTGTGCTCAAATGCAAGCGGGTTACTGCGCGAGAGCTCTGCGCCCGGCTCCCAAGACATACCGGCATGGAAAACCACCGGCTTGTTATAGCGCTCGCACAGCTCGTAAAGCGGCTCAGCCACAGCATCATCGGGGTCAAAACCCTGCTTTGCCGGATGCAGACAAAGCCCCTTTGCCCCCAGCTCGGTAAAGGCGCGCTCCAATTCGCCTGCGGCACTGCTCACCCGCGGATCTACGCTCGCAAATCCCCACAGACGATCGGGATGCGCGGCAACCAGCATGGCAATCTGGTCATTGGTGCCAAAATGCCCTCCGCATGCCGTGGTTACATCGAGCGGCATGAGCAAGCTCTTCTGCACATCGCAGACGTCCATCTCAACTTGAAGCTCGTCCCAATCCATGGGACCCATATGCCCCATACCAAATTCTCGTGACCAAAAACCGAATCCATCAGGCTCATCACCCGGCGTACAGATCTCGCCGTAGAGCATGGGCTGAACCAACATGTCGATAACCATTTCGTACTCCTTTCCAGGCATTTGACCCTAGTACGGCTCAAACGAACCAATCACTCGGGACGACAGCTCAGCGCCCGCCTTCATACACGCCGGAATATCAAGGCCATCGATCACGCCCTTGGTAAACCCGGCAATATACGAGTCGCCGGCACCCACGGTATTAACGACCTTCTCCGCCGGTACAATCCCGCACTCATAGAAGCGCTCACCGTCATAGGCAATGCTTCCCTTCTCGCCAAGCGTGGCAACCGCAACGCGCGGTCCCAATTCCTGCACGTGGCGTACCCAGTCTCGTAGCTCCGGAGTGTCCTCTTCAAACGACATAAATGCGTAGTCAACGTAGGGAAAATGATTCTCACATGCATATTCGGGATCCTGGCTGAACACCGAGAAGTCCATAACCACCGTCTTGCCCGCATCGTGCCATTCGGGCAGGAGGTCCAAACAATTGCCAAACAGGTCGGTATGAATGATGTCATGCTCTAGGATAAACGCCCGGTCATCTTCATTCGGTCGATATGTCTCCATTACGCCATCGATTGCCTCGAGATGCACGCGATCGACGCCGTCTTTCAATGCCATGAGCATCACCGAGGTGTCGCCATCCTCCACCCGCAGATGTGAGATATCGAGCCCCTCAGCGGCCAGCGCCTCTCTCATCTTGTCTCCGTACTCGTCCTTGCCGACAACCGACACGGCGGATACCGAAACGCCCATTCGTGCAAGATGGATACCCCAGTCAATGCCATTACCAGTCGGATAGAACACGCCGATGTTTTGATAGACGTCCGCACAGCAAAAACCAGCCGCGCACGCTTTAATACCCATGGTCTTCTCCAATGTTCAAAAGGGGACCCACCACATGGCGAGCCCCCTTTTCGCGTTTCGCTTATTGTTTTGCATCGGCTGTCCAAGGCCTCATAGCCAGACCGCCGTACGCTTTCTTAAGCTATTCGACGATTGGCGCTCCGTGGCCCCAAGAACCTTCCATACCGCACACGGTCGAGGCAAACCCGGCAGCAAAGTCGAGCGCGCGCTCGATGGCCTCGGCGCCATCCTCACCACGCTTGGCGGAATCGAGATAGCACATCAAAAACGAGGTGAGGAACGAGTCGCCCGCCCCCATGGTGTCCTTCATGTCCGTTACCGGTTTAGCCAGCTGGCGGTAATAGCGCTCGCCGTCGTAAGCAATGCAGCCCTCGGCGCCCGCCGTAGCCGACACAAAACGCGGACCCAGGCCCTTCACCCATGCCAGACGTTCGCGAATCTCGTCCTCACTCGCGGCATCCGCCGCACTAAAGAAAGCGAAATCGACGTAGGGCGCAATCTGCTCGTAGTACTCGTCGGTGGAGTCGTCCGAAAAGTCAAAAGAGACCGTGACGCCCGCAGCCTTCAGCTTGGGCAGCTCGCGCTCGGTAAAGCAATAGTTGCCCGAATGAACCACATCGAACTGCTTCATGTACGAAAGGTCAAAGCGATCGAGGACATAGCGCGCATCGCCACGGATACCGCCCTCGTTGGAGCCGAGGAAGACACGGTCACCGCCAACGACGGTCACGCGAGCCGCTCCGTTCTCGCCAATCATCTGCTCGCACTTGTCAAGCTCGATACCCTCATCCTCGAGGCTTGCAATGACATGCTCGGCAGCGGCGTCATTGCCAAAAATGCCCATGTATGCAGAACGTGCGGCACCGCATTTCTTGGCATAAACGGCGAAGTTCACCGCATTGCCGCCAGGATACATGGTGTGGATATGCTCGTAGCGATCGACGACGTTGTCGCCAAATCCGAGCGCGTTAACGTTAAATGCCATGGCCTTTGCCCCTTCTAGTACTCGACAACACCCATATAGCGACGGAAATCGGGATCGTGATCAAACACCTTGCCGCGTGCAGCACGCAGCTCGCAGTTCATGGCGTAGAACAGCACCGGGTCCAGATAGGCACGGACGCTCGCCGGCACGGCTTCCATACCGTACTCCTTGGCATCGAGCACCATCAGCGTATCGGTATGCGTCTTAAGGAACGCCAGGGCGCGCTCGTCCATGGCACGGCACTCGCTGGAGCCCATCTGCAGGAAGTAAAAAACGCCATCCTGAGTAGCCTCGAAGGGGCCATGGAAGTACTCGGCAGAGTGGATGTAGCTGCAGTGCTGCCACTGCATCTCCATAAGAGAGCAGATAGCGAAACCGTAGGTCTGGCTAAAGTTGGGACCGCTGCCCAGAATGTAGAAGAACTCGTGCTCCTGGCAAAGCTTGGCAAAACGATCGCCCAGCTCGGCATTTACCTTCTCGCGTGCCGGGGGAAGAATCTTATCCATCTCGGCGATACCGGCATACATATCGGCAAGATCGGCGTAGCCCTCCTGCTGATCGAGCAGCTCGGCCGCAAGCGACAGCGAAATGCCAGCGGGGACCTCGGCCTGCGGCACGCCCTCGCCCCACGGGTAGACCCACGTGGTCCACTTGCCGGAGTCAATCTTGGATCCAGCGTTGTCGGTCTGGGCGATCACCGTAGCGCCGGCAGCAAGGGCAATCTCGCAGCCCTCGACGACCTCGGGGGTGTTGCCGCTGTGGCTACAAGCGATGACCAGGGACTTCTCGCCCAGACGACGCGGACGCATGATATCGAACTCGCGAGCCGTATAGATATACGAAGTGAAGGTGGTTGCCTCGCGCTGCAGAAGCTCATGAGCCGGGATCAAATCGATCATGGAGCCACCGCAAGCAATCCAGTAGACGCTGTCGAACTTGCCCTTCTCGGCAATTGCCTCTTTGATCAGATCGTGTGCGTTCATATCCAGTTCCTTTCTTGTTTGGCCCGCAATCAATGACGTTGGTTGCGTGGCCGATGGTTGTTTTAGTCAATCAGATATTTCTCGAATGCGGCCATGTTCTTGGCATCCGCCGCCGCCGGATCATCGTAGTAACGACCGTCCGTGATTTCCTGGCCCAGCATGCCGTCGAAACCATGGGCGTTGAGCGTGGCGACGAAGGCGTCCATATCGTGCTTGCCATCGCCCCACACCAGATGGCCATACGGGTCACCGTCGATAAAGTGCATCTCGTGAATTGCCCCATCACCAAAGGCGGCAAACCAGTCCTCGAGCGTCTCGCCTGCAACGCCCATCGCGGTTGTATCAACCATGGGCTGTAAGTACGGGCTCGCGACCTCGTCAATCATGCGCTTCGCATCGGAAACCGTCGTCACAAGGTTGCTCTCCTCGGGACGCAGGCTTTCCATCGTAAGCACCAGACCGTGCTCGCCGGCATACTCCGCCAGAATGGACAAGTGCTCGCGGCTGCGCTTCCAGGCCTCCTCGCGGTCCTCGTCCCAGTCGCCCCAGCCCGAGTTGACGGACATGCGGTCGCACCCAAGTACCTCGGCAAGCTCAATGCCGTGCTTAAAGTACGCCAGGCTGCGCTGCTCATGCAGCGGTTTGCGTGCGCAATACTGCCAAGGATAGACAACATTCTCAGGGCACAGAGTACGATACCTAAGCCCACGGTCTGCAGCCTTTTTCGCCAGGACCTCAGCCTCAAAGTAGCCCGTGTGGTCGAGCGTCACATGCGGCTCTGCACACCACAGCTCAATGGACTCAAAGCCCAAGCGCTGCTGCACATCAAGGAAGTAATCGAGCGACCACATGATGTAGTGGATATTCATGCCCGCAATCTGTTCGCGGTGCAGCGTCGGTTTGGATTCAGACATCTTATGCCTCCTTATTTCGATCGAACACGATTTGTCCGTCCGACATCGTCATGTCAACCGCAAGATCGCGTGCGTCGCGATAATCGAGGTCGAACACATCCCGATCGAGCACGCAGATATCGGCAAGCTTGCCAACCTCGAGCGTACCCAGCTCGTCTTCGCGCATCAGGTCGTACGCGCCCCCGGCAGTCCAAGCGCGCAAGAGCTCGACAAGCGTCAGCGTGTTGACCTCATTCACGGGCAGTCCGTCGGCGAAGAATCCGCCGCACGCGCTGTAGATTGACTCGCCCAGGCTCGGAATCAGCAGCGGCAGATCCGTGCCGCAGCACACTGTGCATCCGGAATCTTCCATGCCGCGGCGATTCCAGCTGTGCAAAAGTCGCGTCTCGCCAATTTGTCGACGCATCATCGACAGGCAATCCTCGCGCCGGTCCAGCGTCAGAATCTGCGGATAGACCTCGCAAATTCCACCTAACTTGCCAAACTCGACAAGATCGGTCGGGTCAGAGTTCTCGAGATCGGTAATCGCATGGCGGCGAAGCATCCGTCCATGCTCGTCTCGAGGCAGCGAGGCATAGAGCGCCACGGTGCGACGAACGGCGCCATCGCCCTGGCAATGCAAGGAATATCGGAAGCCGTCAGCATCAATTGCACGCAGCTCGTTCTCAATCAGATCCCACTCTGGCTCCTCGACGACCGTCTTGCCGGCAGCGCCCGCATCGGCCGAGTCCGCATAGGGGTCAATCATCTCGGCAAGCCCCGCCCATACGCCGCGATCGGTCATACGGTTGAAGCCAGAAAAACGAACGAACGGTCCCCGGAAGCGCTCTCGTGCCTCGCGGGCATATGCCAGATTTGCACCGGCACCCACCGGCTGCGACATCATAGAGACGCGAACCGTCAGCTCACCAGATTCCTCACGGCGAGCCATTTCGTCGGCAAAGCCGTAGTAGTCATCAAACGCCATCTCCTTGATGGCGGTAACGCCGCGTTCGTTAAGCATGCTCATGTAGTCCGAATACCCTGCACGCACCTCGGGCAGCGCGAGGAAATCGCTCATCATGCGCCAGATCTTCTCGGCATAGCACGCCTGGGGTGTGAAGCCGTATCGCGCACTGGCGGCAGCATTGAGAACACAGGTATCCGCGGCCGGTGTAAAGCAGACGACGGGGATATCGCCAAAACACTCGTCAAACACAGCTGCTGTATTTGCGTTCTCGGCATCCGATGCCAACGTTTCGGGTAGGTTGTGGCCAAAAGCCGCCGCGCAATCCGGACGATCTTCTTTCCATGCACGCAAGAGCGACACGGCCTCTTTGGCATCAGCGATGCCGGACAGATCAGGCCCCAACGTCCGCAGCGCCCAGCCTGTATAGAAGGTATGCACATCGATCAGGCCAGGCATGACGGTGCGGTCGCCCAGGTCAACTACCTCGTCCGCCTGGGTCAAATACGAAGCTAGCTCACACTTGGTGCCAACAGCCTCAATTCGATTGCCACGGACCGCTACGAAACCTTCAAACGGCAGGTCCCCCGTACCGGTAAAGACGCTCTTAGACGTCAGGACCGTCAAACGATCAGACATCACAACCACCTACGCCGGAAGCATGCCGGAAATGGCAGTAATGACCAAGCCAAACACGACCATGAAGATGAAGAACTTCCAAATGGTCTTCCACCATTGGCCAAACGAAATCTTAGCCACGGCAAGGCCGGCGACCGTCATACCCGCCACGGGGCTGATGGTGTTGATGGTCTGGTTGGCAAACTGGAGCGCGGTGACGGCCGCCTCGGGATTGAGGCCCATGAGCTCGGTCAGGGGGCCCATAACGGGCATGGTGAGCGCCGCCAGGCCAGAACTCGAGGGAACCAGCAAAGAGAGCAGGCCAAGGACGACATACATAAACGTGGTGTAGACGGCGGCAGGTGCACCGGCGAGCGCGGTAGCAAGCGCCTGGAGGATGGTGTCGATGATCATGCCGCCCTCGGCGATGACCAGAATACCGCGAGCGATACCGATAACGACGGCAGCGTACGCAAAGTCGGCGAGACCCTTAACGAACTCCTCTGCGATCGTCTGCTGGTCAAGGCCGCCCAGGATACCGGCAAGCAAGCCCATGCCAAGGAACACGGCGGAAATCTGATTCATGTACCAGCCCTGGGTAACAAGACCCCAGACGATAATGCCCATACCGCAAGCAAAATCGATAAGCACGAGCTTCTGACGGATAGTGAACTCTTCCTCGATGGAGGCATCGGTCACGGAAAACTCAATACGCTTGAGCTTATCGTCCTCGTACACAATGGACGACTCGGGGTTTTTCTTGACGCGCATGGCGTAGCGCATGGCCCATGCGATACCGACGGCAGTGAAGATGACCCAAGAAACGGCGCGCAGC
This sequence comes from uncultured Collinsella sp., assembly GCA_902492545.1. GTDB lineage: Bacteria > Actinomycetota > Coriobacteriia > Coriobacteriales > Coriobacteriaceae > Collinsella. The sequence goes on from CABULX010000007.1 coordinate 14,710, forward strand.
CACAGTTGCGGATTACCCTCGATGCCAATGATGCCTTGGGCGATCAAAACATTAAACGGGTCGATGGTCGAAGCACAATATCCCAGGTTAGGACCAAGGAAGCAGATGATGAATGCCGTCATCGAGTCATAACCGATACCCATCATGATGGGAATGAAGATGGCATAGAACGGCAGGGCTTCCTCAGACATGCCAAACGTAGTGCCGCAAATGGACAGCAATGTCATCGTGATGGGAATGATGAGGATGTCCTTGTTCTTGAGCTTTTTAATCACACGGCTCATGCCGGCATTCAAAGCGTTGGTCTTGGTGATGATCGCGAACGATCCGCCTATCAATAAGACGAACGCAACGACGTCGGCAGCCTCTTGGATACCCTTGGTGGGCGCTTGCAGAACCGCGAAGATATCCTGGCCCAGATTGATGGTCTCGCCGGTCTCGGAATCGGTGTAGTTCTTATCGACCTGTTCATAGGTTCCAGCAACGGCGACTTCACGCTCGCCCGCCGCTGTCGAAATCGTCTTGCGCTGATACTGACCAGAGGGAACGATCCAAGTCAGGACCGCAAAGACAACGATCAGCAAGAACATGATCGTATAGACATGCGGTAATTTGAACTTAAAACGTCTGTTTGTCTTCTTCGCCTTCGTATCTGACATAGATACCTCCAAAGAACTCGAGACTGCATCGCATCTCGCTTCAACGTTTGCACAATGCAAACGTTCTATGACGTCCCATAGATTACCAGCAGCTTTTTCCTTCATCAAGATAATTTCAAACTGATTGCCGCAACGCGGTTGAACGGTTGCGTTTGCGCCGTGAACGGTATGGAAACGCCCGGTGAGATGATCCACCGGGCGTTTCCATTCGCAATGTCCTAGATGTCAAAAACGTAGCGAGACCCAACGATCCGCTGACGACCGATGATAAACGGCCGCCGCTGCTCATCGAAAAAGAAGGCTTCCATATAAAACAAGGGTTCGCCAACGGGAACTGCCAACAGCCGAGCGACCTCGGGCGACGCGCACGCGATCTCGAGCGTGCACGGGTCGGTAAACGCGGGCGTGCGGCCCGTTCGGTTGCGCACGAACTCAAAAATGGATTGGTTAGATAGAGGTGCCGTTGATAGATAGGCGTTGTCCTCGTAAACGTATATGTTGTTCTCGAGCATGACGGGGACTCCATCGGCAGTACGTACACGCTCAACGCAAATCAAATCAGTTCCAACGGGAACACCAAAGAACTGCGCTTCGGTAGAATCTGCCGGCAGTATCTTTCTCGAAATGACGCACGCCCCCGGCTCCATTCCGTTAACGCGGCATGCGTCCGAAAAACTCTGGACGTCATCCTTCTGGCGAATCTTGCGCTTAAGCTTGGGGGCATTGACAAACGTGCCTTTCCCCTGCCGCTTCGTTAGATAGCCCTGCTGGACGAGCTCCTCAATAGCGCGTCGCACGGTAACGCGGCCAACTTTATAGTTCTCAGCCAATTCGAATTCGTTGGGTATCCGCGCGCCCGCCTTGTAGGCACCGGAATTGATTTCGTTTTTAATGATATCGATAACCTGTTGGTACAGCGGTATCGCTGCTTTACCGTCAGTTAGTCCTTCAGTCGGTGGCATATACCCTCTCCCAGCCCAATTAAGTCAAAAGCGGGCTTAAGGGCATTCAACAAGCCCTTAAGCCCGCATTAGCATAAAGTATGCTTGCTGCCGCACCAAAATGTCGGGTATTTACTCATCTGACCCGAAAAACGCGCAACTACCGCGCTCCTAAGAAAGCGTGAGCAGCTCCGGCAGCTGGTCGATAATCTTGTCCGCGGCATCCTGGCTAAAGCCAAAGCGCTCCTCGCGCTTGGCAATAACTGTCAGGCCGGCTCGCTTGCCGGCAGTGATACCAGGCACCGAATCCTCAACGCAGCAGCAGCGATTCGCGGGCAGCCCCAGCAGGTCCAGCGCATGCAGGTAGATGTCGGGCTCGGGCTTGCTCTCCTTAAACTGCTCGCCGCTCACCACATACTCAAAGGCATCCGACAGCCCGCACGCATTGAGCACTTCCTCGATGCTATCCATGGGAGACGAGCTGGCAAGCGCCACGCGAACGCCACGGCGCGGCAGCTCTCGAATCGTATCCACGGCGCCTGGGTTAATCAAAGCCTGATAGTCGCGCGGACGCTTATGCGCCCACTCGTCCCAACGGATCAACGCTTCCTCGCCAGTTAAATGCCCCTTCCCGGCGCGCTCAAACCAATCGACCAGCATACGCAGGAAGAACTGATGCGAGGTACCAACCTGCCCGTTCAACTCCTCTTGAGTCAGGTTAAGCCCAAGCTCCTTGGCAAACGCGGCAGTCTCGCCCAGGTAGTAATACTCGGTATCGACAATGACGCCATCCATGTCAAAGATAACGGCGTCGAACGGAAATGCGGACACGGCACCCTCCCTAACAAAAGGGCGCCCGCAAGCGGACGCCCGAGCCATGCACTATCGGCGATTCTAACCCAGCAGCTTATCCAGCGCCACCGCAATGCCGTCTTCGTTATTATTGGCGGTCACCATCTGGGCCACAGCCTTGACCTCATCGACGGCGTTGCCCATGGCAACACCGGTTCCGGCCCACTCAATCATAGACTTGTCATTCTGGCCGTCGCCAAACGAGACGACCTCGCTGGCATCGATGCCGAGCTTGGGCAGGGCACCCTCGAGCGCGCGGGCCTTGTCAATACCGGGCGCCGTGTACTCAAAGTACCAGTCGGCCGTAAACATACCCGAAAGCGTCTGGGTAAAGGGCGCGTACATCTCCTCGTGATGCGCTTGCAGATAGGCCGGGTCGCCCGCCGTCAGCAGCTTGTCTACGGGATAAGTGTCCACGACCTCATGCAAGCTCTCGACCTCGCGGATCTTAAGGTCGCAGGCATCGCGCTCGTATTTGACGATATTCTTCTGCGAGCCGTCCGGCAGTGTAATCATGCAGCGATACGAGTCCTCTACATGCAGGTCGCGCCCGAGCGAGATCATGGGGATCACATCATAGTTTTGCAGGTGATCAATCAGACGGTGCAGTTCGTCAGCTGGCATGGCCTGGTCAAAAAGGACCTCATCGGTCTGAGCGTCGACCACATGCGCGCCATTGAAAGCGACTAGCAGACCGTCATGGTTTTGGAGGTCGAGCTCCTGCGCCAGAGCATGTAGCCCCCATGCGGGACGGCCCGAAGCCAAGATGAGCTTAATGCCCGACTCCTGCGCCACGAGCAGCTTCTCGCGCGTACGCGGGCTAATCACTTTCTGATCGTTGGTGAGCGTACCGTCGATATCCATCGCGATGGCTTTGATTGCCATATATGCCTCCCTGTCATTGAACAACCTTGTCTGAGCCATCATACAGAACACCCATCGCGACTCCGTTTACAACGGGCAAAAAGTCATATTGTCTCGAACATGAACGGCGTGTGGTCGTGAAGCTTTATCGCTCAGGTCAAATACGTCTGCTAGCGACGCTCATCCGTCGGTGCGCCCTCGACGATCGCGATGCCCGCCGATGCACCTAACGCGCTGGCGCCGGCCTCGATGAATGCGCAAGCCTCTTCGTAATTATGGATACCGCCCGCCGCCTTGATTGCCACGGCATCGCCGAGCACCTCGTGCATCAGCCGCACGTCCTCGAGCTTAGCACCGCCAAAGCTTCTGCCGGTCGATGTCTTAAGGAATCCCGGCTTGGCCTCCAGCGCGATCTCGCATACACGGCGCTTGGCGGCGTCGTCGCCGTCCAGCTTGCACATCTCGACGATTACCTTGTCAGTGATGCCATGCGCGCGACAAAAATCAGCAATGGTAGTCATCTCGCGCTCGATGGCATCAAAATCGCGGTTCTCGATCGACCCCTGATTCAAAACGTAGTCAATCTCGGTAAAGCCACACGCAGCGTATTCCTCAAACCTCGCAAGCTTCTCCTCAAGCGTCATAGTGCCCTGGGGAAAGTCGATAGCGCCGGCAAGGATGATGTCAGAGCCCTCGAGCATGGCGCGGCCCGTCTCGTACTCCTGCAGGTTCGCAAATACGCAGCGAAAGTTGTACTTTAACGCCTTCTCGACATACTGCTCAAACGTGTCCTCGGGGGCATCGATATAGTCGATGTATTTATTGATGGGTTTGGCAAGCGTCATGCTGGGCCTCCTTGTTCAGGGCTGGCAACCGATTCGTGGCTTCACGCGAAAAACCACGTTCAATGTACGCCCGGCATGCAAGGACAGCGTCCGCATTCCGACAAGTGGTATGAAATTAGCCGTAAACGTATAATTTACGGACAGCGAATGGCACCGCACGCGGATGCCGACAGCAAGACATCCCCCCTCAATACACCCTCATGCCCATTTAAATAGCAAGGGGCCCGTATCTGTTGGGATACGGGCCCCTTTCGGCCGTGACCTATCTCAGCAACAAAGACTACTTGCAGTGAGCGCGGTAGAACTCGATCGCACTATCTTATCCGAGCCGGGGCACGTTCGCACAGCGCGCGTATGACGGTTGCAAAACCACCCCATTTGAAACAAAGGCAAAAAAGTACTTGCAAAGACGCGTTCCGACATATAAGTTGATAAAAGACCGCCGTTGCGGTTTTAAGTAGATCGAGCATATGAAGTTTGAGTTTTAGCGTGTAAGAGAAGCAAGATCGGCAAAGTACAACCCCAAACGCAATGACAACTTAATGAGGTAACTGCCACATGTGAGGCACCCGGGGCATTGCTGTCTCGATTTTGAGCACGATGCCTTCCGCCTTGCATGGGCCGTTCCATCCCGCCCCTGCAGCAACTGCCTCACGGGCTCATTGAAAACCGCATAGCACCCCAACGTCAGCACATCACCCACGGCAAGCACATCACTCACGACAACTAACACATCAACAAACAGCACGAACATCAACCGATTGGAGAAGCTATGACAAACCACCACGCTGAAGACGGCGATAAGAAAAGCATTCTGGATGCCCGAATTGAGCGAGCATATGCAAACGAATATGACGCCGCCTTTGCCGCCGCGACCATCAAGAACTACGCGTCGCTACCGCTCGCGACGATCTTGGCCGACCACCCTCAACTGCTGAAGCGCTGCACAAAGATCATGGGCGACCCCGACATTCGCAAGCTGACAGACCCCTATGCCCCAAAACGCGACAACGATTCGTACGTTCTTACCGTAGGCTGCCTAGCCCATATGCTTACGGCGCTCGACACGAAACTCAAGCTCGAATGGGAACCCGACGAGCGTCATGAACTCGAAAGCAAGCGGGACACCCTGCGCACCGCACTGTTCCTTCCGTTGGACGGCCTCAAGCGCTGCAACGTCGAGCTCAATACACAGGCGCGGCAAAAGCCCGGGACCACGGGGCAGAAAACTCCAGGACCCCATGCGGCCATCGTCGACCGCAACCGATATAACCGCATGACCGCGCACTTTTCCGCCGAGGGAGCAGCCATAAGGACGCTGATCGACCTGCTGTGCCTTCTGAGCATCAACGAGCTATTTGAGGGCTATCTCGCCCTTGTTCCCGCGACGGCACCCAAGTCGGTAGCAAAGATCATCGAGACCTGCAGACGCCAGTTTGAGCGCCATCGCAATGGCAGCGAGATGAACGCCAGCATCGCGCAGTACTACGCGGCTCATTACAAAAATGACGGATGTGCCCCTGTCGAGCATCAGCTGCGGCTCGCCTACACCACGCCCGTCGCAACGCTCCATCGCTTTGGAGTCCTTGGCGCTTGCGAGCCGCACGAACAGGCAGCCTGCCCCACAACCGAGCTCGATCTCAGGCTCGGACGAACCCTGTAGCCCGCCAGCCCCTCCGCGGGCAACAATCCTATTCCACAACACAACCAACAGAAAGGAGTCCTCATGGACACCAATCATTCCCCCATCATCAGCCCCCTCACCATGCGTGAATCCGCCCGAGGTATCACGCTCACCAGCATTTACGATGAGATGCTCGCCCGTCGCGAGCTCTCCGTCATGGGAAACATCGAAACCCCGATGGCCCACGACCTATGCCAGCAGATCCGCCTGCTCGATGCCACCGACCCCAGCCGCCCCATCACCATATTTGTCGCCAGCGTCGGCGGAAGCGTGCGATCGGGTCTTGCGATCTATGACGCCATGCGCCTCGCATCGTGCCCCATCCGCACCGTCTGCCTGGAATTCGCCGCGTCCATGGGCGCCGTGATCTTTATGGGCGGCGACGATCGCCGTATGGCGCCCCATGCAGAGCTCATGATTCACGACCCGCTGATCCCCCAGGGGGCAGGCGGCTCGGCACTTGCGCTGCAGGAAACCAGCCGGCGTCTCATGCAGACCCGCAAGACCCTCACGCAAATCCTCTCGGACCGCAGCGGCCTCGCGCCCAAGCGCATCCAGTCCCTCACTGCAAAAGACACCTACCTTTCGGCCGAGCGCGCCGTCGAGCTCGGCTTTGCCCACGAAATCCTCTCGACCACCAAGGAGGTCGCCCATGTCTAACCTCGCCAGCCGCCTCGCCGCATCTGAGTCCGCATCGTCCACCATCCTCGCCAAGGATCGAACGCTTTCCTGCGACACCCGCCAAACGGGACTCAACAACAACGCACTTGTGATCGGCCCCTCGGGAGCCGGCAAGACCCGAAACGTCCTCAAGCCCAACCTGCTGCAAATGAACGCAAGCTACATCGTGCTCGACACCAAAGGCACGCTCTGTCGCGAAGTGGGACCCGTGCTGGCAGCCCACGGCTACCGCGTGCAATGCCTCAACTTCGCCGACCTCAACACCGTCCCGGCCCTTGCGCTCGGCATCGAGCGCTGCGGCTACAACCCCCTGAGGCACATTCGCCGCAAGGCGGACGGCAGGCCCAACCAGCAGGACATCCTCTCGGTGGCAAAGGCCATCTGCCCCATCGAGGACAACAACCAGCCTTTTTGGGATCATGCGGCGGCAAACCTGCTGTCGTGTCTTATTGCCTACGTCACCGAACAGCTACCCGCCGACGAGCAGACGATCAGCTCGGTCATCAAGCTGATCGAGCACCTGCAGGACGGTGCCACGGCCCGATTGTTTGACGATCTGATCACGACCGACCCCCAAAGCTATGCCCTCTCGCTATGGCGGCGCTACGCCATTACGCAAAATGCCGAGCGCATGCACGCGAGCATCGTCGGCATCCTTGCCGAAAAGGTCATGTGTCTGGGATTCGACGGTGCGGCACAGCTCTATCGTGAGTGCCATCAGGTGGACTTCGCTTCCATGGGACACACCCCCTGCGCCCTGTTTGTAACCGTGAGCGATATTGACCGCAATCTCGATCCGCTGACCGGCCTCTTTATTACGCAGGCGTTTATGGGCCTCATTCGTGAGGCCGATAGGCAGCCCGACGGCAGTCTGCCCGTGCCCGTGCGCTTTATGCTCGATGACTTCGCAAATCTGCAGATCCCCCAGATCGACAACGTGCTCTCGATTATCCGAAGCCGCAACATCTGGGCAACGCTGCTGCTGCAGTCGACCAACCAGCTCGATGCGCTCTATGGCGAGGCACGCGCACGCTCCATCATGGGCAACTGCGACACGCATCTGGTGCTGGCGTTCCAGGATCCCGAGAGTGCCCGGGTGTTTTCCGACCGCGCTGACGCGCTGCCCAGCACGCTCATGGCGACGCCGATTGATCGCTCGTGGCTCTTTGTACGCGGTCGCACTCCCGAACAGGTCGAGCGCTTTAGGCTCGAAGACCATCCGCTCTACGGGGAGCTGCCCGAGGCGCAGCGAGGCCATGCGGAGGCCGAGATCTAGGCGCAGGGTTCTCGCAGCGCGCGGCGCCCCGGCGATGTTCCACAAAGGCCGTGCGCCCCGGGACCACGGCAAAGCAAAGGGGCCCGCATCCGATAGGATACGGGCCCCTGACTATAAGGCGCGATGCGTTAACAGCAGCGACTACTTGCGATGCGCGCGATAGAACTCGATGAGCGCCTGGGTCGAAGCGTCCTGCTCGGCCTTGGCGGCATCGTCGTGGAAGGCAGGGGTGATCTGCTTGGCAAGCTGCTTGCCCAACTCGACGCCCCACTGGTCGTAGGAATCGATGCCCCAGACCGTACCCTCGACAAACGTGATGTGCTCGTACAGGGCGATGAGCTCGCCGAGCGCGAACGGGGTCAGCGTGTCGCCGAAGATCGAGGTCGTCGGACGGTTACCCTCAAAGCAGCGGGCGGGGACAATCTGCTCGGGCGTGCCCTCGGCGCGGACCTCGTCGGCCGTCTTACCAAAGGCGAGCGCCTTGGTCTGGGCCAGGAAGTTGCCCAGGAACAGCTCATGCACGTCCTGGCCGCTATCGGTCGCAGGGTTGGCGGTATTGGCGAAGGCGATGAAGTCGGCCGGAACCACCACGGTGCCCTGGTGCAGCAGCTGGTAGAAGGCATGCTGGCCGTTGGTGCCGGGCTCGCCCCAGAAGATCTCACCGGTGTCGGAGGTCACGGCGCTGCCGTCCCAACGGACATGCTTGCCGTTGGACTCCATGGTGAGCTGCTGCAGGTAGGCCGGGAAGCGGTGCAGGTACTGGCAGTACGGCAGCACGGCGTGGCTCTTGGAACCGAAGAAGTTGACGTACCAGACATTGAGCAGGCCCATCAGCGCGACGGCGTTGTTCTCGAGCGGGGTGCTGCAGAAGTACTCGTCGATGGCGTGGAAGCCCTCGAGGAACTGCTGGAAGCGCTCGGGGCCGAGCACGACGATCAGCGACAGGCCCACGGCGGAGTCAACGGAATAGCGGCCACCGACCCAGTTCCAGAAACCGAAGGCGTTGGCGGGGTCGATACCGAAGGCCTCGACCTTCTCGAGTGCGGTGGAAACGGCGACGAAGTGCTTTGCCACGGCCTCGGCGTTCTGCTCATCGGAGCCGTCGATGGCGCCCTGAGCCTTGAGCTGCTCGAGCATCCAGGTCTTGACCTCGCGGGCGTTGGTGAGGGTCTCGAGCGTGGTGAAGGTCTTGGAGACGATGATTACGAGCGTGGTCTCGGGATCCAGGCCCTTGAGCTTCTCGGCCTGGTCGTTGGGGTCGATGTTGGAGATGTAGCGGCAGTCGATACCGGCGTCGGCATAGGGACGCAGAGCCTCGTAGGCCATGACCGGGCCCAGGTCGGAGCCGCCGATGCCGATGGACACCAGATGCTCGATCTTCTTGCCGGTAACGCCCTTCCACTCACCGGAGCGCACGCGCTCGGCGAAGGCATACATGCGGTCGAGGACCTCGTGCACGTCGGCGACGACGTCCTGGCCGTCGACGATGAGCTGGCCCTTCTCGCTTGCCGGGCGGCGCAGCGCGGTGTGCAGGACAGCGCGGTCCTCGGTAGTGTTGATGTGCTCGCCAGAGAACATGGCGTCGCGGCGCTCCTCGAGCTTCACCTCGCGGGCAAGATCGCACAGCAGCTTGACGGTCTCATCGGTCACCAGGTTCTTCGACAGATCGAAGTGCAGGTCACCGGCGTCAAAGCTCAGCTTGTTCACGCGCTCAGCATCGGCAGCGAACCAGGCCTTGAGGTCGATACCCTCGGCCTCGAGCTTCTCCTGATGAGCCTCGAGCGCCTTCCAAGCGGCAGTCGACGTAGCATCGATAGGTGCGGCAACAGTTGCCATAGAGTCCTCCTCAGCATACGGGCGCACGCCTCCATGCGCCCGGACATTCAGATGCCACTATTCTAGCGCAGGTCAAGACTACAATCAGCGAGCGTTGCCAATCGGCCCCCAAACGGCAACCGATTAAAAAGGGACAGGCTTATTTTGGCAGGTCAAACGCTTTACCAACCAAAAATAACCCGTCCTTTTATGGCAAATATTAGGCCGCGGCGCAGATGCTACCGAGCAACTCACGCAGAGGAGACCCGATGCCCTCCAGCAGTTCGGGCGCGATAATGGCAAAAACGGGAACCTCACCGGTGCCCACGACAGCAGGCGCCTTGCCCTCCGAGAGAATGCATCCATAAGGGACAAAACCGTCTTCGCCGGCATCGAGCGCCGCCATGCGACGCGCGAGCTCGCGCGCAAAGCCGGCAGCATCGGCATCGCCAATCGCCAGGACAAAGTCCACGCCCTCATCGGTTGCCAGGGCTACGGCCTCATCGACCAAATCGTCTCCCCCGTCGCCCCCGGCCGAACCGCAACGAAAGAGCACGCGTTCGAGCAGGGCACGATCGAGCGAGCCCAGCGCCGCCGAAACGAGCTCATCGCGCGTGTGCTTGTCGCCTCCCAGCACGACCAGTGCCTTGGTGCCGCCATAGTGGGCAACCAATCGCCCGCACCAGCGAGCCACATCCCCATCCGCAACCAAGCGCGTCGGCATACCAAACCCATAGTTGACCATTATCCCCACAACCCTTCCGTGCCAATCGTTAGGCTCATGCTACGAAGCGAGGTTTTCCGAGCTGTTTCGCACTCTTTAGAGCTGCGTTAAAACCCGATGCAGTTGCACGACTATACCTGCCAAAAAGGAATAGGTTTTGACGATGTCCGGACGAGCGGGTATTATCGAACAGATATTCGATAAGAACATGTGTTTGATGGAGGGACACGGATGGCGCACGAGCAACACACCTATATCTGCATCGACCTCAAGACGTTTTATGCCAGCGTCGAGTGCGTCGACCGTGGGCTCGATCCGCTCACCACCAACCTAGTCGTTGCCGACGAATCGCGCGGACGCACGACCATCTGCCTCGCCATCACGCAGGCCATGAAGGACTTAGGTATTCACAACCGCTGCCGCCTATTCGAGATTCCCGACGGCATCGACTACATCAAGGCCGTACCGCGCATGCAGCACTACATGGAGGTGTCGGCGCAGATCTACGGTATCTACCTGGAATACGTCAGCCCGCAAGACGTGCACGTCTACTCCATCGACGAATGCTTTATCGACGTGACGCCCTATCTAGACCTCTACCATACCAATGCCAAAGGCTTCGCCTGCATGTTGCGCGATGAGGTCCTCGCGCGCACCGGCATCACGGCGACGGTCGGCATCGGCCCCAACCTATTCCAGGCCAAGGTAGCGCTCGACATCACTGCCAAGCACGTACCCAGCCGCATCGGCATACTCGACGACGAGACCTTTCGCAAGGAGATCTGGCCCCATCGTCCCATCACCGACATCTGGGGCATCGGGCCCGGCGTGGCAGCACGACTCGAAAAATACGGCGTCTACGATCTGATGGGCGTCGCGGCGCTCGACGAAAACCTGCTCTACGACGAGCTCGGCGTCAATGCCGAGTATCTTATCGACCACGCCTTCGGCCGCGAGCCGACAACCATCGCCGATATCCAAGCCTATCGCCCGCAAGCAACTTCAACTACCACAGGACAGGTGCTCTCGAAAGGTTATGCCTACGAGCAGGCCTACACCGTCTTGCGCGAGATGGTCGACAGTGCCGTGCTGGACTTAGTCGATAAGCACGTGGTGTGTGACAGCATCTCGCTCTTTGTGGGCTACGCGAGCGAGCGCGCCGACATACGCCGCCTCGACGCCAGCGGAACGGCGCAATATGTGGACGGATGCGGGCATCTGCGCTCGAGCACGTCGAGTATCGAACCCACCGCAACCGCCGGCCCCGAGCTCGCACCCCGTGCGCCTAAGCCCGTCCAGCGCGATGACGAACGGCGCCGCCTGGTGCGCGAAGCGCAGGCAATCGATGGCATCTTCGTGGGAGAGCATGGCGGCAAACCGCGTGGTGGCTATGCCGCACTCTTCGCGCACTCCAACGCCTCGCGAAAGCTGCCCGAGCGCACCAATTCGTTTAAGAAGATCATGGGCTATTTCGACGACCTTTGGGCGCAGACCGTCGATCCCAAACGACCGGTCAAGCGCATCAACTTGGGATTTGGCAACCTCATGCCCGAAGAATTTGCCACCATCGATCTGTTTAGCGACGTCGAGGCCGATGAGCGCGAACGCGACTTGGCGCGCGCCGTCCTGGCCGTAAAAGGCAAATACGGCAAGAACGCCCTGGTCAAGGGATTGAGCTTTACCGCCGGCGCCACCGCACGCGAACGCAACGATCAGGTAGGAGGACACCGTGCCTAAACCCAAACAACAGCCCGTGCGCCCGCCGACCGCCTTCGAGCGCCTGGCGGACCCCGAGGGCAGACGCCGCGCCGCCGACCCCAAGCTCACTGCCAACGGTGCCGTGCGCGCCAACCGCGCCGCACAGTTTATGCCCTTTGCCGCCCTCACGGGATACTACGAACTCGTGCGTAAACAAGAGATCGCCGCCGAGCCAAAATGCGAGCTCACGGAAGAAAAGGCCCTCGCGCTTTCTAAAAAGCTCGAGGGTCTCAAACGTGGCGACTTGGTTCGTGTCACCTATTACGATACATACGGCTATCGCAGCCGCACCGGCATCCTCGACGAGGCGCTCCCCGCCTTCAAGCTCCTCAAACTCCGAGACATCGCCATCGACTTCGACGATATCCAAGACATCGAACTGCGCGGACGAGCCTAGCCAAGGAAGCGCATCCAGGGCGGCGCTTACAGCGTCATGACGTAGTAGCCCGCGTCTTTCACGGCCGTCTCGAGGACACCACGATCAACCGGCTGCTTAGAGCGCACGCGTGCCGTGTGGTCCGCATACGTCACCGTTGCCCACACGCCATCCAGCGCATTGAGGGCATTGGCTACGTTCTGAGCGCAGCCGTCACAGCTCATGCCGCCGATGAGCAGCTCATCGCTATAGGGATAGTGTGACGCATCGGTATCCACCACAACAACCTTTTTGGCCTTCTTGCCGCTCGTACCATCGCTGCAGCAACTCTTCCCGTGTGTCGAAGCGGCAATGCGACGCAGTCCAAAAAACATGCCGACGGCAATGACGGCCAGCACGATGAGATTCGCAGGGTTGAGCAAGTCACTCATGCGCTCCCCTTTCAAGTAGCACTATCTAGATACCCCCATGGGGTGTCCCCATCTTAACCCAAAATCATGTCCGTTCGGTCAATTAGTTTCCCTCTTCAAACTTTTTTGTTGACCATGGCTTACTTTCGTGTATAAGTTTTCCTAGGCTAACAGTTTAGATCCGTAAGGAGCGCCGTGACTCGAACCATAGACATCCCAACGTTTCAGGCAGCAGTCGTGCGCAACTGCTCTCCCACGCTCGCGGGCATCAAGCCGGCATCGCTCTTTACCTATCCAGGCACCTACGCCCACGGGGACGGCTCTACCACAACCGATACCATCGCAGAACGCCGAACACGCCTGCTCAACGTTATCGCCCAGTGCAATCGCGAGCTTGACCCGCTCGGCATCCACCTGAGTGTTTTGGTCTGGCGGCCCTGCGGAGCGCTCGTGTACGCGTACCGAGCCAAAAGCCTCACCACCTATTTCGCAGACCCTCGCGCCCAAACGGCGCTCACCTCGGAAGGCTACGACACGAGAGACCTTTCGACATGCCTTGTGCATTTGGCATCACGCATCACGCTCGCGAGCAATAACGTCGCGGAATGCGCCTGCAGCCAGACTCGATGTGCACTACCCCAGCAAGCTAGCTGCAGCAAAGACTGCACCTGCGAGTTTCCGCACGAAATAGGCTACTTCCTTGGATATCCCTACGACGACGTGCACGAGTTTATCGTCCAGCGCGGCGAGAACTACAAGGTCTTTGGGGCCTGGAAGGTCTACGCAAATGTCGAGCAGGCGCTTGCGACGTTTGATGCCTACCGTGCCTGCACCCAATACTTCACTTTTATCTATCAGCAGGGCTGCAGCCTGGCGCAACTTGCCCAGGCAACCCGATAGAATGTACAAGCCGCGGCAAGCGCCGCACGACCGAAAGGACAAAACATGAGCAAGATCGCCGTCGTCTACTGGAGCGGCACGGGCAATACCGAGGCCATGGCAAACCTTGTCGCCGAAGGCGCCACGTCCGCGGGGGCCGAGACTGAGGTCATCCCCTGCGCCGACTTCTCTGCCGACAAGGCCGCCGAATATGATGCCTTCGCCTTCGGCTGCCCCGCCATGGGCTCCGAGGAACTCGAGTACGATGAGTTCCAGCCGATGTGGGATGAGGTCAAGGAGACTCTCGGCGACAAGAAGGTCGTCCTCTTTGGCTCCTATTCGTGGGCCGAGGGCGAGTGGATGGACAACTGGAAGGCCGACGCCGACGAGGCCGGCGTCAACGTCGTGGACTCCGCCATCTGCTACGACGCGCCCGACGACGAGGGCGAGGCCGCCTGCAAGGCCCTCGGAGCCGAGCTCGCGTAACGAAACCAGACCTCCAAAAGAGCCTGTATCACAGCGCATCCCCATCCCTACAAAAGAGCGGGGGCTGGATTCAAGTCCAGCCCCCGCTCTTTTGTAACGGCAGTTACATCAACCGGCTACGAAATATTGCCCAAGAACGCCTTGGTTCGCTCGCTCTTGGGGTGGTCGAAGACCTCGCTCGGCGTACCCTCTTCCACGATAACGCCGCCGTCCATAAAGACGACGCGGTCGGCGACATCACGGGCAAAGCCCATCTCGTGCGTCACGACGATCATGGTCATGCCATCACGTGCCAAATCGCGCATGACGCCCAGAACGTCGCGGACCAGCTCGGGGTCGAGCGCCGATGTCGCCTCATCAAAGAGCATCACGTGCGGATTCATCGACAGGGCGCGGGCGATGGCCACGCGCTGCTGCTGGCCGCCCGATAGCTGGCTCGGCATAAAGTCGATGCGCTCGGCCAGGCCAACCTTGGTCAACTCCTCGACGGCGATCTTCTCGGCCTCTTCCTTGCTGCGCTTGAGCACCTTTTGCTGCGCAAGCATGACGTTCTTTTTGACCGACAGATGCGGGAACAGATTGAATTGCTGAAACACCATGCCCAAGTGCGTACGTACCTTATTGAGGTCGACGCCCTTGTCGCACACATCCACGCCCTCAACGACAATCGAGCCGCTCGTGGGATGCTCCAGACGATTAATGCAGCGAAGCATCGTCGACTTGCCCGAGCCCGAAGGGCCTAGGACTACGACGACCTCGCCCTTGTGCACATCCAGATCGATATCGCGCAGGACCACGTTATCGCCAAAGGCCTTCTGGAGGTTCTTGATGCTGACGACGACCTCGTTCGAGTTATTGGTTTCGCTCATGATAGGACCTCCTTACAGACCGGCGATGTGGTCGGCGGGCGTCGCGACGACCTGTCCGGCGCTCTTGGTGGGACGCTTCTTCTTGGCTTCGGCCGTACCCAAAAGCCTCGCCTCAAGACCGCTCACCAAGCGAGCAAGCGGCAGGGTGATGACCAGGTAGAACAGGGCGGCAACCACATACGGCGTGATGGAACCCGTCGTGGCCACGATGGTACGGGCGTTCATGACGATCTCGACCACGCCCACGGCGGCGAGCAGCGACGTATCCTTGTAAAGCAGGATGAACTCACTGGTCAACGTAGGCAGGACATTGCGGAACGTCTGCGGAATCATAACGTAAAGCAGTGTCTGGAAGGCGTTCATGCCCAGCGAGCGAGCAGCCTCGTTTTGACCCTTGGGGATCGACTGAATACCGGCACGGAAAATCTCACACAGATAGGCAGACGAATTCATGGCCATGACGATGACGCCCAACACATAGTCGTCAACCTTGACGCCGGCCAGCGGCAGGCCAAAGAACGCGATGTAGATCTGCAGGAACGCCGGCGTACCACGGATGATATTCACATAGATGCCGGCAAGGCAACGCAGGATGCGCGACTTGGAGATGCGCATGAGCGACAGGGCAAAGCCAAAGGGAATTGCCAGCGGAAACGCCACGAGCACGATCGAGAGCGACATGAGGAAGCCTTTGAAGACGATCGGCAGGCTCTGGACCAAAATGACCGGGTTCAGGAACAGGCGCAGGAACATGTTGGAATTCCATGCCTCGACCCACGGCTGCTCCTTAAGGTCGGCCAGGAAGTTATCGAATGCCGTCACGCCCTTGATCTCCACCGACGGAATCTTGGAGATCTTCTTGGTCGAACCATCGGCCAAAGTGTAGGTGCCGCTAAAGGCCTCGTCGCCGCCCTCGACGGGGAAGGTCACGCCGTAGACCTCGACGCGGAAATAGCCGCCGGCCGGAGCCGTCTCGCCAAAATCGATCTTGAGCGTCTGGCCGTCGACCTTGCACGTAGGCTTCATGGGCGTACGGTCCATAAGGTCATCGCCCGAGAGCATCGTCAGACGTGTGTCGTCCGCACCAAAGGTCGTGCCATCGGCAAACGTCAGCGAAAGACCGCTCAGTTCCTCGTCGGCATCGGCCTGGACCTCCCAGGTGATACGAGTCTCGGTGCCACCGACTACGTCGCTACCCGAACCGGTATTGGGTCGGGCGGTGATCTTTGCGGTCTCAAGTGCCTGAGCAGTCGAGGGCACGCAGGCCCCCGCGCATACCAGGGCGAGCACCACAGCCAGGGCACAGGCCAGCTTTTGGAGCATCGAGGGCAGTGGATGGCTCTTGCCCATGGCTCCTTGGTTCAATCGAGACAAGGTGGCTCCTAACGTTTAAGTTGCCGACATAACGGGGCGGGATGACGCCCATTCAAGAAACGCAAAGGCCCTCTCCGCCAAAACGGAAAGGGCCCGCGTGCAATCAAGTAGCTATTTTACTTGATGTTGTACTTAGCCATAAGGGCGTCAACGGTACCGTCATCGGTCAGGTCCTTGATAGCCTGGTTGATGTCGTCCTTGAGCTTGGTGTTGCCCTGGTTGATGGCGATGGCGTACTCCTCGCCGGTGCTGATCTGCTTGATGGTCTGGCAGGTGTTGAACTGCTCGGCGGTCAGCTGGCTGGCGACGGAGCGGTTGGTGACCACGGCGTCGCCCTTATCGGACTGCAGGGCGCTGAAGCACTCGGTAGCGTCCTTGTAGGGGACGATCTTTGCCTTGGGGAAGTTCTCCTGGGCAAAGGCCTCGGCAGTCGAGCCAGACTGGACGATGATCGTGGCGTCGGCGTTGTTGAGCTTCTCGCTGTAGTTGTCGGCCGTGATGTCGGTGTTATCGACCTTGGTCACGATAGCCTGATCGTCCATGTAGTAGGAATCGGAGAAAGTGACTTCCTTCTCACGCTCGGGCGTGTCGGTGATAGCCGCGATAGAAACGTCATACTTGGCGCCCGAAGCAACGCCCGGAACCAGCGTGTCAAAGTCATTGTTGACATACTCGACATCCAGGCCCAGCTTGTCGCCGATAGCCTTGATGAGCTCAAGGTCAAAGCCCTGATAATCGCCGTTGTCATCCTTGTACTCAAACGGAGCGTACTCGGCAGAGGTGCCGACGGTCAGCGTACCGTCCTTGACGAGCGCGTACTCCTTGGAGCCGTCGACCTTCTCGACCTTAGCGTCGTCAGAGCTGCTGGAACCAGCATCAGAACCAGAGGTGGCGTTGGACGAGCCGCAGCCCGTCAGAGCAAGGGCGAGCGCCATAGCACCCGTGGCGGCAAATGCGCCGAGCTTCTTGAGCTTCATAATCAGTCTCCTTCCGGCGACCCCGTTTGATTCAGAGGTCTGCAAAAACTGTTGGCTATTATGCACCCTGAATTACGAATCTGCAATGAGAAAACTGATTGAAACAATCCCATAACGTGAATGGAACACTCCACTTTGTGACAGTTGTTACTGCTGTAACGACCTTAATAGCGTAATTTCCACTGCATAACCTGCAAGTTCGTTCGGCGTCTCCAAAATAAATGGAAGTGCACGCAAGCGGCTATTCGATACAATATTCTGCATAACCTGCATACCGCCGCCAAATTCCTCGCTGCCAAGGTATCCCTTGCCGATGCACTCGTGACGATCTTTATGGGCGCCACAAGGGTTCTTCGAATCGTTGATGTGTACGGCATGCAGGCGATCGATGCCCACCACGCGGTCGAACTCGTCGAGTACGCCGTCCAGATCATGGATGATGTCGTAGCCGGCATCGCTCACATGGCAGGTGTCCAAACAAACGCCCAGTTTATCGGACAGCTCTGGACACTTGGCGGCAACGCCCTCGATAATGCACGCCAGCTCTTCAAAGCTACGGCCCACCTCGGTGCCCTTACCCGCCATGGTCTCGAGCAATACCATCGTCTGCTGGCCCCCAAACATCACCTGGCACAGCGTGTCGACAATCATCTGAATGCCGGCGTCTGCCCCCTGTCCCACATGCGCACCGGGATGGAAGTTGTAGTAGTTGCCGGGCAGTGCTTCCAGACGCTGCAAATCTTCCGCCATAGCCTCCAAGGCAAACTCGCGCGCCCGCTCCTTAGCGGAGCAGGGGTTATAGGTATACGGGGCATGCGCCACCAGCGGTCCAAAGTCGTTTTGCGCCATAAGCTCGCGCAGAGCCGCCACGTCATCCATGTCAAGGTCTTTTGCCTTGCCACCGCGCGGGTTGCGCGTAAAGAACGCAAAGGTATTGGCACCAATGGACAACGCCGTCTCCCCCATTGCCCGATAGCCCTTCGTCGTCGAAAGATGACACCCGATCGTCAGCATCTCCAGCTCCCCCTCATCAGTTGCGGTGAAATACGGTCTATTGGTGCCTTATTTTGGCGCAAACAGACCGTATTCCACCGCAAG
>CABULX010000008.1 GCA_902492545.1 uncultured Collinsella sp.
AAAACCGTTTGGCCTGTATAAGGTCACGAGGGTTCGAATCCCTCCTCCTCCGCCATTTTGGTTGAGAAAGCTCCCAAGAATGGGAGCTTTTTTGTTTTGAGTCCCTAACAAGCAAATACGGCGGAGGAGGAGGGATTCGAACCCGCCAGGGCGCGGAGCGTAAAGAAAACGCGCCAGTGGCGCGTTTTTAGCGCAGCGCGGTCGGCGTAAGCCGACCGGATAAATTTTGAGCAAAGCTCAAAATTTGGACATCCCTCCTATTCAGCCACGCCCCCCATCGCGTTCAGCATCAACCCAGATCCCCAAACATAGAACCTATGACCGTACCCAGTCCCGACCGTTTACCGAGCAATAGGGTCGCCAGACCCGTCAACCATGTACTATGTACGGGCATTGTCTAAACCCACGATCCAAAGGACCCCATCTTGCCCGTCGTCGCCGCTATGACCATTACCTCACATGCATCGGATGCCATGGTCGCCATTCCGTTTTGGCTCGAGATGTTCGCTGTTGTCGCTGCATCGATCTCGGGTGTGCTGGTTGCGCGCGAGCACAAGCTCGACCTGGTGGGTGCAGTTGCGCTCGCGGTGGTCTGCGGTCTGGGCGGCGGTCTTTTGCGCGATATGACGCTGCAGGTGGGCAACGTCTACATCCTCAACCAGCCAATGGCGCTGCCGCTCTCCATCGCCACGGCAGCCATCATCTACATTTTCCCGGCAATCGTCGACAAGCCCGAAAAACTCATCCCCTTGCTCGACATCATCTCGGTCGGCATCTATGCGGCAACCGGCGCAGACAAGGCGCTGGTCTACGGCTTTGCGCCGGCGGTGTGCATCATGATGGGCTTTTTTACCGCGGTGGGCGGCGGCATGCTGCGAGATGGTTTTATGGGTGTGGTGCCGGGTATTTTCCAGCGCACCAACTTCTATGCCATCGCGGCTATCGCCGGATCGGCAAGCTATGTTTGCCTTGTCATGAGCGGCTTGGTCAGCAATGTCGTCGCACTGGTCGTTTGCGTCGTGGTGACCATGGGGCTGCGCTGGCTATCGCTACGCTTTGATATCAAAAGCCCCACCGAGGACGACATCGCACGCTTTTTGCACCGCAAAAAGTAGGTGGCGCGGCACGACCCTTCGAAATGCAACCGAGAGGCTCTTTTAGAGCGCCCTCGCGTTGGGTACCCTGTTAGGTATATGCCAAACACCTAACAAAAGGATCAACCATGGCTTTCAATCAAACCGCGGCGGCGCCGTCACACAAGATGCGTCGCTGCCTGCTTATGGCATTCGTGCTCATCGCGCTCGCGCTCACCGCTCTTCCCACGGCGTCATTTGCCGGCACGGACACGGCAGGCAATGTCCTTGCGACCGACAATGACGCCAATCCGTCCGGCGTCGAGGGTGACCTGTACTGGGCCGGTCAGGCCCTCAACTTGGATGATGCGTCCATCGACCACGATATCATCGCCGCGGGCGATACCCTCTCAATTCGCGACTGCACGGTGGGCGGCGCCGTCCGCTTGGCGGCACGCACTATCGATATCGCCAAGACCACGGTTGATGGCAGCGTCACGGTCGTCGGTCAGCACGTTGTGCTTAACACCGACAGCTCTGCCAACTGTTTTTACGCGATAGGCGAGACGGTTGCCCTGCGCGGCTCTACCAAGTCGGCAGCGCTTGCGGGCGATACGGTGACCATCGATGGCACCGTCGAGGGCGATGTCGAGGTTTGGGCCGACAAGCTCATCCTGGGCAAGAACGCCCATATCACCGGCACCGTGAACGCGCACGTCTCCGAGGACCCCGAGCGTGCCGCAGGAGCCGAGGTAGGCGCGCTCAAGATCGACCGCACCGAGAACGAGGATATTTCCACCGTTAACGATGTCATCGGCGGTATCGTCGCCGCGGCACTCTCGACCTGCTTTGTCGCTCTGCTGCTCGAGCTCGTCTTTCCGCGCGCGACCGCCAGCGCCGCCGGCATGCTCCACCAGCGCCCCATGCCCCTGTGGGTGAGCGGTCTTCTGGGCACGATTGCTATCGTCCCCGCCGTCCTACTGCTGATTATCTCTATCGCCGGTCTGTCGCTTGCCGGAGCCCTCATGTGCGGTGTCATTGGCATCGCGCTGGTGTCGAGTGCCTTTGCAGGGTGCGCGATTGCACGCATGGTCGGACACAGCCAGAACCGCTACGCCATGGCAGCCGTTGGTGGCGTAATCGCAGGCGCCCTCACGGGGCTTCCCCTCGTAGGCGGCTTCATCAGCGGCGTGGCCTTTGTCTTTATGCTCGGCTACATCATCCAAATCATCTGGCACAACGCCCACCTCAAGCCGCAGCAGCCGGCTAACACGCCAGAACTCCCCACCGCTTAGCCGCCAACCATCACAAAGGGGCCAGGCACCTTTATGGTGGTGCAGACCAGCTCAATCCCCTTGCACCAAAAAGGGCGCCGACCATTGCGGTCGACGCCCTTTCTCGTTAGACGCTATAAAGCCCAGCGCTTATTTGTTGACCTGGCCGGCGCGGACGGCAGCCTTCTTGCGGTCGGTGGCGTTGAGCAGACGCTTGCGCAGGCGGATGTTCTTGGGAGTGATCTCGACCAGCTCGTCGTCGGCGATGTACTCCAGCGCCTCCTCCAGCGAGAAGGTGCGGGGCGGCACCAGCTGGACGGAGATATCGGAGGTCGAGGAACGCTGGTTGCCCAGGTTCTTGGTACGCGCGATGTTGACGACCATGTCGCCGGCCTTGCTGCGCTCGCCCACGATCATGCCCTCGTAGCACTCGGTGCCCGGCTCAACAAACAGCTGGCCGCGCTCCTGCAGCGTACCCAGAGCATAGGCAACGGCCTTCTCGGTGGTCATGGAAATCATGGCGCCGTTCTGGCGGTTGCCGATCTCGCCGGCGTAAGGACCATACTCCAGGAAGGTGTGGTAGAACACGCCCTCGCCGTGGGTGACGTTCATGATGCGGTTCTTAAGACCCATGATGCCGCGGGTCGGGATCTTGAACTCAAGGTGCGTCACGATGCCCGAGGTGTCCATGCTCGTCATGATGCCGCCGGAGGTACCGAAGACCTCAACGACCTTGCCCGAGTACTCGTCCGGGCACTCGACGACGGCCTGCTCGACAGGCTCCATCTTGTTGCCGTTCTCGTCCTTCTTAAACAGAACACGGGGACGGCCGACCTGGAACTCAAAGCCCTCGCGGCGCATGGACTCCATCAGGACGGACAGGTGCAGGATGCCGCGGCCCGAGACCTCGACGCCGCTCTTGTCCTCGAGCTCCTCGATCTTCATGGTCACGTTGTTCTCGGCCTCGTTGAACAGGCGCTCCTTGAGCTGACGGGCGCCCACGATGTCGCCGTCGCGACCGACGAGCGGGGAGGTCGAAGCCTCAAAGACGATGGACAGGGTCGGCGGGTCGATCTCGATGGGCTCGAGCTCGACGGGGTTCTCGGGGTCGGTGTAGACATCGCCGATATCGGTGCGGTCAATACCCACAACAGCGGCGATGTCGCCGGCGCCGACTTCCTGGCATTCGGTACGGCCCAGGTAGTCGAAGGTAAAGAGCTGTTTGACGGTAGCGGTGGCGCTGGAGCCGTCGTTCTTGACGACCAGGATCTGATCGCCCTGATGGATGGTGCCGGAATACACGCGACCGATGCCGATGCGGCCGACAAAGTTGGAGTGGTCGATGGTCACGCACTGCATGGCCAGCGGAGAGTTCTCGTCAACCTCGGGCGCGGGCATGTCGTCGATGATCATATCGAGCAGCGGATACATGTCCATGTTGCCGTCGTTGGGGTCAAGGCGGGCAAAGCCATTCATGGCGCTGGCGTAGACCACGTGCTCCATGGCGAACTCAAGCTGGTCGTCGGTGGCGCCCAGGTCGGCCATGAGGTCCAAGCAGTCGTTGTAGGCCTTCTCGGGGTTAGCACCCGGACGATCGATCTTGTTGATGACGATCATGATCTTAAGGCCGGTGTCGATAGCATGACGCAGCACGAATCGGGTCTGGGGCATAGGGCCCTCAAAAGCGTCGACCAGCAGCAGGGCGCCGTCGGCCATACGCAGCACGCGCTCGACCTCGCCGCCAAAGTCGGCGTGGCCCGGGGTGTCGATGACGTTGATCTTAACGTCCTTGTACTCGATAGAGATGTTCTTGGCGAGAATCGTAATGCCGCGCTCGCGCTCCTGGTCGTTGGAATCCAGAACGCGGTCCTCGACCTGCTGGTTGGCACGGAAGGCGTCCGTGGCACGCAGGAGCTTGTCGACCATCGTCGTCTTGCCGTGGTCGACGTGGGCGATGATGGCGATGTTCCTCAGATTGTCTACGCGCATGTAGTTCCCCTATCTTCTATCCATATACAAACGGCACGCGTATGCGACCCGCCCAGCAACACAACGCTCGGCGGGAATATTGAGCCTTTTACCGAAAACTCGTTTATTTTAGCGATTTTAGATGAGAGGGGTTTCCTCACCTGCAGGTTCAGGGTCGCTCCACATAAAACCATCGCCGGCACCCATGCCCTCATACAGCACATATGCCGAAAAACCGCTCTCGAGCGTGGTTTCGAAGAAGCTCACGAGCAGGGCGTCATGGTAGCCGCCGTCGATCTCGACGCAGCCGGTATAGCCGATGGCATAGCGGGCGATACGGCCCAGGCCCTCGTCTTTAAGACCCATCTTGTGCTCGGAGATAAAGTTGGTAGCCGCCTCGAGGCACGCCTCTTCGCCATCCTCATCGAGCGCCGCCAGATAACGGTTGGAAGCGGCATCCTCAATTGCCACGACCACGCCAGGGTTTTCACCGGCGGCAAGGTCGTCCAAGAACGCGCCGATCAGATCGCACACCATGGCGTCGAGCTCGGCGGAGACGTTACCGGCGTCCTGCATATCCTGTGCCATCTTTAGACCTTCCCATCGAGTCTGGCGTCGTTACAGTTCTTGCGCCTCGGCAGCGATCTTGGCGGCAGCGTCGCGGGCGCGCATCATATCCACCGCGCGCTTGTCGAGCACCTTGATCTGACTGGTCAGCATGACCGCGTCGACCACACCCCAGATCACCAGGCCCGTAGAAATCGAAAACCCAAGCGCACCAACTGTACCACGAAGGCGCGAGCAGATTGCCGCGACAAGAACGGAGATGACAACCATCTTGATAAACGAGCCGCGGCGCTCGCGAAGCGTGCGGGCCTGCGTCACATAGGCAACGCGAGCCGCCTCAGAAGCCTCCGAGCGCATCTGGGCCTCGCGCGCAATGGCCGCCGCCTCAGCCGACATACCGCCGGCCATCAGCGAACGCCCCGCATCCTGGCCGCCCCGCATTTAGAAGTCATCGGGGGAGAGCGTGTGGACGAACTCGTCGAACTTCTCGAACTCCTGCTCGTCGTCAACTTCCTCGGCATGGGCAGAAACGGTACCCAGGCGATTCATGATGTCGTCCTCCACAAACATGGGAGCATTGCTGCGCACGGCAAGGGCAATGGCATCACTGGGGCGGGCGTCAATCTTGCGCTCGTCACCATCGGCCAGTACGACGATCGTCGCGTAGAACACCGGCGGCTCGGCGCGAACGATCTCGATGCGCTCGAGCTTGGCGCCCAGGGCGCCAACAGTATCGAGCAACAGGTCATGGGTAATCGGGCGCTCGGCGCGGCCGCTATCGATGCCACGGCTAATGGCAGCAGCTTCAAACGAACCAGTCTGAATGGAAAGGGAACGCAGCGGCGCGGGCGAGTCCGATTTGCTGCTGCGCTCACGAAGCACAATAAGCGATGGCACGGGACCGGCGGCCATGACGATGGTCTCTATGTCGACACGAACCATGGAACACCTCCGGTACGTAGCGGTTAACACACGGCAGGGTCGCCGCATTGAATAGCTATACTACCCAATCTTTCGCACAGCACACAAAACCAAAATGAGATTTATCGCAGACAAGAAAAAAGCCCCGAGGCAACGCCCCAGGGCTCTTCACAGTTTTGATGGTGGACCTGACAAGATTCGAACTTGTGACCTCCCGGTTATCAGCCGGACGCTCTAACCAACTGAGCTACAGGTCCATCATGGTGGAGGTTAGGGGGATCGAACCCCTGACCTCAGGCTTGCAAAGCCCGCGCTCTCCCAGCTGAGCTAAACCCCCACGGAGACAGTAATAAACACCCCAGCGGCGACTCGGCTCTCGCTGGGGTGTTTATTGCGAAAGAAAGTGGTGGACCTGACAAGATTCGAACTTGTGACCTCCCGGTTATCAGCCGGACGCTCTAACCAACTGAGCTACAGGTCCATCGCGCAAGGGATATATTAGACGAGTCGTTACGCGCGCGTCAACAACTTTTTTGAAAATCTTTGGGAGGGGTTCGCCCCGGCCGCCCGGCGGCATATGAAGTCGCCTGCTCGGACAGTCCTGACTCGCACGGAACTCGCGATCGACTTCATATGCCGCCGGGCGGCCGGGGCGAACGCGGGTCCCTAGGTTTTCAAAAAAGCGGTCGGCGCGCAGGTGCGCCGACCGCCGATATATGGGGTCTGATGTTTTTGACCGGAGAGGACTACTTACTCGTCGAGGAGATCCTCTGGCATGTCGTTGCCGTCGCCTAGGTCGACTGGGGTCTCTTCGGTGTCGGCTGCGGCCTCGGCGCCCTCGCCTTCGGGTTTTTCCTTGGCTGCCGTCATACGGGCGACAGCGCAGATGCGGTCGTTGTCGTCGACGGTCATCATCTTGACGCCCTGGGTGGCACGGCCAGTCTGGCTGATCTCGTCGGTCTTGACGCGAATGACCGTCGCGCCCTCCGTCACGATGAATAGCTCGTGCTGCGGGCCCACCGTCTTCATGGCCGCGAGGTTACCCTTACGCTCGGTCATTTGGATGGTGTAGACGCCCTGGCCGCCGCGATTCTGCTCCGGGTAGTCCGCAACCGGTGTGCGCTTGCCGTAGCCGCGCTCGGTGATGACGAACAGATCGCCGTTGCCGTTAGTGACTTCCATGCCCAGAACGCTCACGCCGTCCTTCATGCCGATACCGCGAACGCCGCTGGTGTCGCGGCCGGTAGCGCGCACCTGCTCCTCGGAGAACATGATCGCCTTGCCCGCGGTGGTGGCTAGGATAATCTTGTCGCCCTCGCGCACGCGGCGCACGTTCAGCAGCGCGTCGTCGTCACGCAGGTTGATAGCGATCAGGCCGTCGCGACGGCTGCGATCATATGCGCTCATCACGGTCTTCTTGACCATGCCGCTCTTGGTGGCAAACATCAGGTACTCGTCGGCCGGGAACTCGCGGCAGCTGATGACGCTCGCGATCTTCTCGCCCTCCTCGAAGGGCAGCAGGTTGACGATCGCGGTACCGCGTGCCTGGCGCGTACCTACCGGCAGCTCGTGCACCTTCAGGCGATAGACCTTGCCCTTGCTCGAGAAGAACAGCACGTACTCGTGCGTGGACGCGATGAACATCTCGTCGATGACGTCGTCCTCTTTGAGGTTGACGCCCGACACGCCCTTGCCGCCGCGCTTCTGGGCGCGGTAGGCGGCCACCGGGATACGCTTAACGTAGCCGGTGTGGGTGATGGTCACGACCATGTCCTCGTCGGCGATGAGGTCCTCGACATCCAGGTCCTTCTCAACCTGGCTGATTTCGGTACGGCGCTTGTCGCCAAACTTCTTGGAGATCTCGCGCATCTCTTCCTTGATGACGCCCAGAATCTTCTCCTCGTGCGCCAGCAGTTCCTCGTAGTAGGCGATGGCGCGGCGCAGGCCGTCCAACTCTTCTTGGATCTTGTCGCGCTCCAGGCCGGTCAGGCGGCGCAGCTTCATCTCGAGGATGGCCGTGGTCTGCTCGGGCGTAAAGCCAAAGCGTTCGATCAGTCGGCTGCTGGCCTCGGAGTCGGTCTGCGAGGAGCGGATGATGCTGATGACCTCGTCGATATGGTCAAGGGCCATCAGGTAGCCCTCGAGGATATGCGCGCGGGCCTGGGCCTTCTTAAGGTCGAAGCGGGTGCGGCGGGTGACGACGTCGACCTGGTGGTCGATGTAGTGCTGCAGCATCTCGCGCAGGCTCAGGCATTTGGGAACGCCGTTGACGAGTGCCAGGTTGTTGGCGCCAAAGGTCGTCTGCAGCGAGGTGTACTTATACAGGTTGTTGAGCACGACCTGCGGAATGACGCCCTTCTTGAGCTCGATGACCAGACGGATGCCCTTCTGGTTGGACTCATCGCGCATATCCGAGATGCCCTCAATGCGCTTGTCGTTGACGAGTTGGGCGATCTTCTCCTGCAGGGTGCCCTTGTTGACCATGTAGGGAATCTCGGTAAAGACCAGGCGGCTGCGGCCGGTCTTGGTGGACTCCACATGTGCCTTGGCACGCACGGTAATGGAGCCGCGGCCGGTCTCGTAGCTCTGCTTAATGCCGGCGCTGCCCATGATGATGGCGCCGGTGGGGAAGTCCGGACCGGGCATGATCTGCATGAGCTCGTCGACGGTGGCGTCGGGGTTGTCGATCAGGTAGCAGGTGGCCTCGATCGCCTCGGTGAGGTTATGCGGGGCGATGTTGGTGGCCATGCCGACGGCGATGCCCTGGCTGCCGTTGACCAGCAGGTTGGGGAAGCGCGCAGGCAGTGCCACGGGCTCGGCGAGCGATTCGTCGTAGTTGGGCTGCCAGTCGACGGTATCCTTCTGCAAGTCACGCAGCAGTTCCATGGCGGGCTTGGCCAGGCGGCTCTCGGTGTAACGCATGGCCGCCGCGCCGTCGCCATCGATGTTGCCGAAGTTGCCGTGACCGTCGATGAGCGGCGTGCGCATGGAGAACCACTGCGCCAGGCGGACCATGGCCTCGTAGACCGCAGAGTCACCGTGCGGGTGGTACTTACCGATAACTTCGCCGACCGTCCAGGCCGACTTTTTGTGTGGGCGGTTGGGGTAGATGCCGCTCTCGTTCATCGCGTACAGGATGCGGCGGTGTACCGGCTTTAAGCCGTCGCGCACGTCCGGCAGGGCACGCGCTGTGATAACCGACATCGAATACTCGATGAACGACTGCTTCATCTCGCGACCGAACTCCGAAATCTGGAGCTGGCCGCCGTTGATGTCCTCGCCGGCCGAGGCGCCACGATCGACTTCGCCAAAGCTCTCCTCGAGCTCACCGTCGTCGTCCTCTTCCTCATCATCATCGGCATCGGGGTTATAGGCGTCCGGATCGCCGTCCTCGCCCTGCTCAGCACGGGCAAGCAGGCGCTTCAGATCATCGGGCATACCGGCATCGCCGGCCTCGTCCATACCCTCGTTATTGTTGATATCGTCTGCCACGTTACCTCCTCTTAAGCGTCAAGGAATCGTGCATCATGTGCATGCTTCTCGATGTACTCGCGGCGATAGCCGACCTCGGAACCCATCAGCTCGCGCACGGCGCGGTCCGCCACCACGGCGTCCTCGATCGACACACGCTGCAGAATGCGGGTCTTTGGGTCCATCGTCGTCGAGGCAAGCTGTTTGGGGTCCATCTCGCCCAGGCCCTTGTAGCGCTGGACGGTATAGCCCTTGCGCTTTTTGGTGATCTTGCCGTCCTTGGCCTTGCCGTCCTCGTCGTTATCGTCGGGGTTCAGGCCCAGACTCTGGATGGTGTCGCGCAGGATCTCGTCTTCGGGCTGGCGGCCGTTGGGATACACGTAGTGAATCTTGTTGCGCACCTTAATGCCAAAGATGGGCGGGCAGGCAACATAGACGTAGCCGGCATCGATCAGCGGACGCATGTACTTGTAGAAGAACGTCAGTAGCAGGATGCGGATATGCGCACCGTCGACGTCTGCATCGGTCATGATGATGATCTTGTGGTAGCGCGCCTTGGTGATATCGAAGTCGCCGCCGTCGCCGGCACTCGTCGTGACGCCGCAACCGATCGCGGTAATCAGCGACTGGATGGTGTCACTCGAGAACGCGCGATGGTCACCAACGCGTTCGACGTTCAAAATCTTGCCGCGCAGGGGCAAAATCGCCTGGATGTCTCGGCGACGGCCGTCCTTGGCCGAACCGCCTGCCGAGTCGCCCTCTACGATGAAGAGCTCGGTCAGCTCGGCATCGCGCACCGAGCAGTCGGCGAGCTTACCGGGCAGGGACGCCGTCTCGAGCAGGCTCTTGCGGCGGGTCGCCTCGCGCGCCTTGCGGGCGGCATTGCGCGCCTTGCAGGCCTGTTGCGCCTTCTTGACGATCTCGCGAGCGGGCTTGGGATGCTCCTCGAGGTAATCGGCAAGGCCGTCGGTCACAATCTTGAGTGTGAGCGCGCGCATATAGGAGCTGCCGAGCTTGGCCTTGGTCTGGCCCTCAAACTGCGGATCGGGCAGCTTGACCGAGATAACGGCCGAAAGGCCCTCGCGCACATCGTCGCCGGTCAGGTTGGCGTCTTTTTCCTTGAGCAGGTTCTGCTTGCGCGCGTAATCGTTGATCACGCGGGTGAGCGCGGTGCGGAAGCCCTCAAGGTGCATGCCACCCTCGGGGGTGTAGATGTCGTTGGCAAACGACATGACGTTCTCGCCGTAACCGCTATTCCACTGCAGAGAAACCTCGACCTCGCCCATCTTGGTCACAGGCGCGTCCGGGTCCGATTTGCCCTCGATGTAGATGGGCTCCTTAAAGGCCTCGGGGACGTCCTTGCCCTCGTTGAGGAACTTGACGAAGTCGATGATGCCGCCCTCGTAGCAAAACTCCTCCACGTGGGGAGTCGCCTCGCGCTCGTCGGTCAGCACGATTTTGAGGTTCTTATTGAGGAACGCCGTCTCCTGCAGACGGTTGTGCAGCGTATCGAAATCGTAGATGCAGGTCTCGAAGATCTCGTCGTCGGGCCAGAAGGTGACGGTGGTGCCCGTCGAATCCGAGGTGCCCACGACCTCCATCTTCTTGACGGTCTTGCCGCGCGAGAACTCCATCTCGTAGGTGTTGCCGTCGCGACGAACCTGAACGACCACGCGCTTGGACAGTGCGTTGACGACGGAGATGCCAACGCCGTGCAGGCCGCCCGAGACCTTATAGGCCGAGTTATCGAACTTACCGCCGGCGTGCAAGATCGTCATGACGACCTCGAGCGTCGGGATCTTTTTAACAGGGTGCTCGTCGACGGGGATGCCGCGCCCGTTGTCGACGACCGTGATGGAGTTGTCGGCGTGGACCGTCACCTGGATCTCGGTGCAGAAACCGGCCATGGCCTCGTCGACGGAGTTGTCAACGATCTCCCACACCAGGTGATGCAGACCGCTGGCGCTCGTCGAGCCGATATACATGCCCGGGCGCTTACGAACGGCCTCGAGACCTTCGAGAATCTTAATCTCGCCGCCATCGTAATCGTTTTCGTTTGCCACACGTCCTCCTTCAGTCAAGAAAATGTGTACAGCCTTACTAGTTTATCGTAAAAAAATACCCTCGGGAACGAGGGTATTTGGCTCTACAAGGCCACCAGATGCGATTTAAGGCTCTTTTTTGCTTTGCACGCCCTTGGCCCACTCGGCACTGGCTCTCATGGCATTCTCGAGGGCCTCGCGCAGTTTTTGGTCTTCGATGGGCGCCACTTGGCGCTCAATCTCGGTGCGCTCGGCCTCACTTAGGTCGGCGTGCGGAGCCGGCGGGCGCTCGGTCGTCGCCGGACGCAGGCGCTCCTTGGCGGCGGGCGGCGTGTGACCGGGCGCGGTGGTTTTGAACACCAGGCCGTCCACATGCGCACCGGCGCGCTCCATGCGCGCGCGGATGATCTCGCGCAACAGCGTCATTTCCTGCGTCCACGAGGGCGAGTCGAGATATACCAGCAGCTCATTGGACTCGGGCAGGTAGCGCAGGCCCGTCACATGGCGCCCCTCGCGCGTGCCCGAGCACACCGCATTCCAGGCGCGATAGACCGCACGAGATTCCTCTGCAGCCTCCATCTGCACGCGGCGCTCAGGCGTCGCGGCCGCCAGGATGCGCTGACGCTCTGCGTTCAAAAATCCACTGAAGGCGACCGTTTCGCTCTCGCGCTCGTAATTAGCACGTCTCACCCATGCTCACCACCTTGGCTCGATCAAGCAGGTCATCGGTAAAATACCCCAGGTTGGTCGTGGTTATGACCGTCTGGATATCATCGCCGATCAGCCGCAGAAAAGCGCCGCGACGCTCGCCGTCGAGCTCGCTCATCACGTCGTCCAAAAGCAGCAGTGGGGCGGTGCCCAGGACATCGCGAGCCACGGCCACCTCCGCCACCTTCCAGGCCAAAACCAACGTCCGCTGCTGACCTTGGCTGGCAAATGAACGGGCGGATCGACCCGCCACGGCAAACTCAATCTCATCGCGATGCGGTCCCACCAACGTCACGCCGCGGCGAATTTCCTCGTCGGCGTGCTCATCAAGGGCAGCCAGCATGCGCTCGTACGCCCAGTCCTTCAGCTCTTCGCGATCCTCGACCTGGGGCAAATCCCCCAGCGTGGACGTATAGGTCACGTTGGCGGCCTCGCCGGACGCCACTTGCCCGTAGGCAGTGTGCACATGGCCCGCCAGCCGGTCGAGCAGGGCCAACCGGTGCACGAGCAGGGCCGAGCCCGCGCGGGCAATCGAATCGTTCCACGCGCCGAGCATCTCGCGGCAGCACCAGGCCTCCTTGAGCAAGGCGTTACGCTGGGTCACGCAGCGCCCATAGGTGCTCGCAAGATCGGCATAGCGTGCGCTCAGTTGCATGCCAAAGTCATCGAGGGCGGCACGGCGCACACTGGCGCCTCGCTTAACCATGTCCAGATGGTCGGGGCAAAACAGCACGCTCGGCAGGACCCCGCGCACACCGGCGGCAGAGCATCTCTTGCCGTTGCGGCTAAACGAGCGCTTACCGTCCTCCGCGCTCAATCCCATATCAAGCACGCGGCCGTCGCCCTCGAGCCTCAGCTCAACCTTGCACGAGTCCGCGCCGTCATGGACGAGCTCGGCGGCGGTCGGATGCCTAAACGAGGCGCCGCTCGTCAGCAGCTGCAGCGCCTCTATGAGATTGGTCTTTCCCGCCGCGTTGGGTCCCGCAAGTATCGTCACGCCCTCGTCCAGGGCAAGGCGATAGCTATCGAAGCTGCGGTAGTGCGCGACGGAAAGATCGCGGGCGAACATGGTCATAGGGCAGTTGCTAGATGCGGACCGGCATGACCAGGTACAGGTAGTTGATCTTGTCGTAGGACTTGAAGATGCCCGCCTGCGAGTAGCTCTTGAGCTCCAGCGTGATCTCCTTCTCCTTGGACAGGGCATTGAGGCACCCGAAGATGTAGTGGTAGTTGAAGGCGATGGTGCCCGACTCGCCCTCGGCCTCGACATCGATCGTCTCCTGCGCAAGGTCCTGGTCATTGGAAATGGAGGACAGGCCCATCTGCCCGTTCTCGACATCGATCTCGAACTTGACGGCGGGGTTGGCGCTCGCGATAACGGCCACGCGCTTGAGGGCGGCGTTAAAGGCGGCGACGTCGATCTTGACGCTCGTCACGCACGAATCGGGGATGAGCTGCTTGTAGTTGGGGTACACGCCCTCGATGCGGCGCGACACGTAGGTGGTGTTGCCGGCCTCAAAGACGACCTGGGTGTCGGTAGCCCCGATCATGATGGTCGCCTGGCTGGCCATGATGTTCAGCGCGTCGTTAAAGGCGTCGGCCGGAACGTTGAGTTCAAAGGAGCCCTCGAGGGTTGAGGTCTCGACCTGCGTATCGCACACGGCCAAGCGGAAGGAATCGGTCGCCACCAGGCGCACGGTGTTGTTCTCGACCTTCATGTGCACGCCACCCAGGATGGGGCGGGCCTTGTCAGTCGAGGTGACGCGCCACACGCGGCCGACCATTTCGGACAAGATATCGGTCGGCAGTTCCACGGCGCTCTCGATGGCATAGGCCGGAAACTCGGGGAAGTCATTGGCATCGAGCGTGTTCAGGCGGAAAGAGCTCTTCTCACAACCAATCAGCACCTGGCGCTCGGACAGCTCAAAGGTGACCGGGGCATCGGGGAGGGTCTTGGTGATATTGGAGAGCATCTTACAAGGGATAACCATCTCGCCCTCTTCTTCGACATGTGCCGCGATGCGATGACGGATCGAGATGGTGTAGTTAGAGGTCTGGAATTCCAAGATGCCGTCTTGCGCCTTGACGAGCACGCCCGACAGGATGGGAAGGGTGGATGCCGAAGCGACGCCCTTCATAACGACGCCGATGGCTTGTGTAAGCGAGCTCTGGCTGACGGTGAACTTCATCTTTTAATACCTTTCTATAGATATAAATATCTTAATAATAGTAATAGCACTGACGAAACTGTTGATTACTCCCAAAGACGCAGGCCAGACCCAGAAAGAGAATCGACAGCAACCTGTGTGCAACAGGGGTGGTTTTCCACGTTCAAAACCTGCGCAAAACTTTTCATCACCGCGGGTTGGGTTTTAGACACCTTATGCCCGTGGTTTCGACAAGTTTTCAACAGGTGTCTCTATTTCCCTACGAGCGCAGTGTAATTTTATCGCGCAGCGATTTGAGGTCTTCGGTGACGGTACGGTCTTCCTGGATCATCTTCTGGACCTTTTTGTAGCTCGTGCTGACGGTCGAGTGGTTGCGGTTGCCAAATTCGGCGCCCACCGCCGTGGTCGTCATCTCGCACATCTCGATGGCCAGGTAGATAGCGATATGGCGTGCTTTGGCGATATTGGCGTTGCGACGCGGGCCGATGAGCTCCTCGTGCGTCACGCCGTACTGCTCTTCGATGACGGACTGAACCGTCTGGACGTTGATCTTTTTGGCCGATGTGTCGAAGTACTGGCTGGCGATGGCGTCGATATCGTCAAAGGTGAGCTCCCCGCCCTCGCGCTCGCGGTCGCCCGCCTCGCCGGCGCAGCGCTCGCAAAAGCTCTCGAGTTCGCGGATGTTGGTGCCCGAGACCTCGGCCATGTGTTTAAAGTGCTCGTCGGTCAGGTGTCCGCCGTCGCCCCCATAGGCCGCCAGCAGCGAGTCGTCGCCTGCCTCGGGAGCGGCGACGATGGTGTTCTCGTAATAGCGCTGCAAGATCTTGTATTTCATCTCGTAGCTGGGCTCTGCGACCAGGCAGAGCATGCCGGCGTTGAAGCGGCTGGTCAGACGCTCGTCCATGCTCAGGTCCTTGGGGGCACGGTCTGCCGCGATGACGACCTTCTTGTTGTTGCGGATGAACTCGTCCATGAGCTGGAAAAAGTAGTCCACGCTCGCGCGCTTGCCGATGATGTTTTGGATGTCATCGATGATGAGCACGTCCACGCCGTGGTACGCCTGCATGATGGGGGCGTTGCTCTTCTTTTGGCGGTCGAACTCGGTCATCAGGTCGTCCAGATATGCCTGGGAGTTGGCATACTTGACCTTGATCTCGGGCGACTTCTCGGCGAGCTCGTTTTTGATGGCAAGCAGCAGGTGCGTCTTGCCCAGGCCCGATTTGCCGTAGATGAACAGTGATGTGCATGTGCCGCGCTCGTCCGCGAGGGCGGCAAACTTGAGTGCCGAGCGATAGGCATGGCTGTTTTCGGGGCCGTAGACAAAGTTCTCAAAGGTAAATTTTGAGTTCGCGGCGAGCGGGGCTCCATCCGTATTCTGCTCGGCCGGCACGGTCGGCGCCGGTATGGGTGAAGCGGGGGTCGCAGCTTGCGTGGATTTAGTCGGCGCTCCGCCCTTCATCTGGTTCATCATGCGACGAAAATCATCGGCCGAGAGCGTGTTCTTGATTGCAATGCCCGAATCCGCGCCCGCCGCTGCGTCGTGAGCGATAGGCATGTGCGTGACGGGTGCGTTCGTTGACGTCGCCGCCGCGGTCGGCAACGGTGCCATGGTTTCACGGGAAACATCGCTGTGCTGGTGCTCGATTGTCGGCACGTCGCCTGCGGAGGTCGGTGCCGCCGGGGAAGCGGCGGGAGCCGTGGCGGGCGCCGTCGCGGCAGCGGATTCCGTTGCGGCGCCTTGCGGTGCTACGATGTCGAGCGCGATCGGTGCAAAGGCGATTTCTTCCAGATAGGCCTCAATAGTCGGCTGATGCTTTTTGAGCTGCGCGATGGCAAAGCGCGAGGGGGCCTCGATCGTGAGCGCATCTTCGGTCAGGCTTATGGCGCGCGATTGCCCCAGCATGTTGATGAGGCGTGCATCTTGGCCGTCGCGCTGGCAAAAGGCGATGGCATCCCCCAGGATGATGCTTGCTTCCTCGTCCACTGTCTCTCCCGTTCTTTAGCTCTGAGCTCGCACGCGAGCGGCGCCGAGTTCGGTCAGATGGTATTTCTGGCCATGCTTGATGACCAAGCCGGCCTGCGCCAAGTCATTGAGCGTGCGTGACCAAGTGGGGGCCGAGTTTCCAAACGCCCTCGCCAGATCGGTTGCACCGCACGCTTGATTTTGCGCCAGATAGCCCAGCGCGGCGTTGCCGCGATCGCTTACGAACACGTCCGGTTGTGGCTGCGCATGCTGATTTGCTGCATTAGGATACATCATTTGAGCTGCTGGTTGTTGAGAACTCTGCATCGGTGGCATTTGCTGTTGAAAACTTTGAGGCCACTGTTGGTAAGGCTGCGGAGGCATCTGCTGGGCCCAGGGGTTGTACTGCTGCTGCGGCATCTGCTGGTACGGCTGCTGATATCCTTGCTGGTACTGCTGCGGGAACTGCTGGCCGTACCCCAGTGGCGGCATCTGCTGATATGGATATCCTTGTTGGTACGGCTGATAGCCCATTTGCTGGCCACCCGGTGCGCCCGTCGCCTGCTGCATTGCTGCTGCATCCTGATCCGCCAGCGGCACGGCCTCTGGCATGCTTGGCAGCATCGACATCGATGCCGCCTGGGGCTCTTGTGTAGGAATCATTCCGGGCTGCTGCATCTGTCCCGCGGGGGGCTGCATCTGCTGCGTTGCCATGGGCTGCTGCGCAAAAGCTCCCGGCAGGGGATATGTGGGCTGCTCCGTCTCGGGCCGCACGGCAGCGCCGCGTCCGCCGGCACGCTCGATTTCCTGCACGCGTTTAGGGTTCAGGCTTACCGTAACCACGGTGCCGTTGCCCATGTTGTCCTCGATGGATACGGCACCGCCGGCGTTTTCCAAATACTCCTGCACCATGGGAAACCCTGCTCCGGTTCCACGGATATAGCGCTTCATCTTGCTGTTTGCGCTGGTAACGCCAAAGTCGAAAGCACGTTCCTTGTCGTCGATGCCGGGTCCTTGGTCAGCAAAGCGGATGGTGTCTCCGCCGTCCAGAATCGAGATGATGGGCTCGGCAAAGTGTGCGTGGATAAAGTTTTCGACAATCTCGCGGATGACCATGAGCGAGATATGGCCACCTTGTTCTTTCATGCACTGGTAGACGGTGTTGGTCGTCTCTTCCAAATACGTGCGGACATCTTGCGGATCAATGACGATCACCCGCGGTGTCGACAGCATGTCGTCATAGACGGCGATGCGCGCGGCGTACATGGCTTTTGGCGCCTGCGTGGTCGTCTGCTCGCCTTCCGCACGCTCTTCGCGCACGCCGGTGATGTGCTCGTTGTCGGGTGCCGGGTCTCCGGAATCGACCATGGTGTAAAAGTCGTCAGACATGCCGCTCGCAATCTTTCAAAAGGTTTCGAACAAATAGTAGCTCACCGTGCAACGTTTCTCATCTTTCGACAACTTTTCAAAACTTGTTGAAAACTTTGGAAAATGGGCGAAAAGTTCTCAACATTGCCAATATGACCTGTTGAAAACTCGATGAAATATCGTGAAAGGTTGCCATGAGGCGCAAATTTCGGTTGTGCTTATGGGGGAACCGTGTGAACTGCGCAACCTTTTACCTTTGATTTCTTGACATTTGAACATTGATTTCCCTACAATCTTCAAGCTCACGTGTCTATATCTGCGTCCGCGTCCCCGCGGACACTCGAAATGCAGCAGGAGGAACTTAAGATGAAGCGTACGTATCAGCCTAATAAGCGTAAGCGTGCCAAGACCCATGGCTTCCGTGCCCGTATGGCCACTAAGGGTGGTCGTGCCGTGCTCGCCCGTCGTCGCGCCAAGGGCCGCAAGCGTCTCACTGTCTAGCAGCGATACACACATCTCGCATGAAGACTATTAAGTCTCGGCAAGATTTCGAGCATGTGTTCAGTCAGGGGCGTCGTTTCAATCACCCTCTGATTCGAATGACCATATGTGAATCGGTTGGCGAAGGCGACTCCGGAAGGGTCGCCTTCGTTGGTGCTAAGCGACTCGGTTGTGCCGTCGTGCGCAACCGATCTAAGCGTGTGATGCGCGAGGCCGCCCGCAGCTGCGGATTTCCCGTTGCGGGTTATGACATCATCTTGTTTGCAACTCCCAAGACGAGGGTTTCCTCGCCGCAGGAGATGGACAAGGCGTTGCGTTCGCTTATGAAGCGCGCCGGCGTTGCCGGGGAGGAGCGATGAGCAATCACGTTTTGCGACGTGTTGCCATCGCTCCTATTCGCATATATCAACAGGTTATTTCGCCCTTATTGCCTGACGCCTGCATTTATTACCCAACGTGCTCGCAATACGCCATCCAGGCGATTGAGAAGCACGGTGTTTTGAGAGGCTGCTGGCTTGCCGTGAGGCGCATCGCTCGTTGCAATCCCCTGCACGTCGGCGGTTATGACCCTGTGCCCTAGCGGGCACTCGCTATCGGAGGAAAACTTACATGTGGGATTGGATCGTTAACATCCTTTTCGAGCTGCTCAAGCTCATCCAGACCTTTGCGGTCGACTGGGGCCTGTCCATCATCATCCTGGTGGTCATCATCCGTCTGCTGCTGACGCCGCTCATGCTCAAGTCGACCAAGTCGACGGCTCGCATGCAGGTGCTGCAGCCCAAGATGCTCGAGATCCAGGAGCGCTATGCCGACGATCCCCAGCGTCAGGCCGAGGAGATGCAGAAGTTCTACAGCGAGAACAAGTTCAACCCCATGGCTGGCTGTCTGCCGCTGCTGATTCAGATGCCTATCCTGTTCGCCCTGTTTACATTGCTGCGCAACCTGCCGCAGTACTTTAACGACGGCACGTTCTCGTTCTTCAACATCCTGCCCGACCTGACCACCACGCCGAGTGCTTCCTTTGCCGATGGCTTTATGGTTGCACTGCCTGCGCTGGTTTGCCTGATCCTGTTCGCCGTCCTGACCCTGATTCCGCAGCTCTATATGTCGCGCAACCAGACCGGCCAGCAGGCTCAGAGCATGCGTATGATGGCCGTTGTCATGACGGTCATGATGCTTTGGATGGGCTGGAGCCTTCCCGTTGGTGTTCTGCTGTACTACGACGTCTCGTCTGCTTGGCAGGTTATCCAGCAGATTTTTGTGACGCAGAAGGTCATCGACAAGGCGAAGGCCGATGAGGAGGAGCGTCTTAAGAACGCTCCGCTGCAGGTTGAGGTCACTCGTCGAGAGAAGAAGCCGCGCCCGCACAAGAAGAAGTAGTGGGATATCAATCTTATTTAGGTACCTAACTTTTGGAGTACGTTATGTCTGAAGAGATCATCGAGGATATGCTTGAGGAGGTTGCCCCGCAGGTCGCGGGCGATTATCCCGAGATTGCACAGCGCTACAAGGCTGGTGAAGAGCTGACCGATGAGGAGCTCGACACCATTGCCGATGTTGCTATTTCCATCCTGCGTTCCATCCTTTCGCACTTCGATGCCGCCAACTCTCCTATCGATGAGTATGAGGGCGACGAAGGTGAGCTGATTTTGGATGTAACGGCTCCCGACCTTGCTGTTCTCATTGGCCGTCATGGTCGCACCCTTGATGCCCTTCAGGTTATGTTCTCTTTGCTGGTGAGCCGCAAACTTGGCTTTAGGTATCCGGTTGTAGTGGACGTCGAGGGATACAAGAGCCGCCGTCAGGACAAGGTTGCCTCCATGGCTCAGTCTGCTGCCGAGCGTGCCATTCGCACTCATAAGAGTGTTTCGCTTCCGCCCATGAATGCCTACGAGCGTCGACTGGTTCACATTGCACTTCGTGGCAATGATGCCGTCGATACTCATTCTGAGGGTTCTGACCCTGATCGCCATGTGGTGATTGTTGCTCGATAATCTACTCGAGTTTATGCTAAGGGGACGTGGTTTCCACGTCCCCTTTTTTTGTCAAAAGTTCTCGATACGCTGATTTTTGTCAGAAAGGAGCTTTCGTTGTTAGTACTTACTGATCAGCAAGCTGACGAGATGTTGAGTCGTCTAGCTTTCTATTGCAAAGAGTATTCCTTGAGCGTAACTGATGTTGAGCTGAGGAAATGTATTCAGCATTTGGATTTGGTTCTAGAAACAAATAAGACAACCAATCTCACCCGTATTCTTAACGTAGAAGATGCTGCAGTACTTCATATCCTCGACTCACTTGTTTTGCTCCCCTATATCAACAAGGCTCCTGAGGGAGCTTTGCTCGATATGGGAACAGGTGCGGGCTTCCCTGGTATTCCATTAACCATAACCACGCATCGTAAAGCTACTTATATTGACTCTGTTGGCAAGAAGGTTGATGCGGTAAATTCCTTTGTCCATGCTATTGGATTGAAACATGCCCATGCGGTTCATGATCGTCTTGAAGAATATGCTCGGAGCCATAAGAAGCAGTTCTCTGTTGTAACCGCCCGCGCACTGGCCCCTCTACCGATTCTTGTTGAGTATGCGGCTCCGTATCTGAAGGATGGAGGGCTATTTGTTATAACCAAGGGCAATCCTTCGGATGAGGAGCTTGCTTCCGGCATGTCAGCAGCTAAGATTTGCGGCTTCACTTTGCTTCTGAATGACGCAATTGATTTGCCTGAAGGCTTGGGTCACAGGGAGTTCATTGTTCTTAAGAAGAGTCATCCAGCATCCGTTTCATTGCCTCGTGCAAATGGCGTGGCAAAGAAGAATCCGCTTGCCTAGATGTTTCACGTGAAACATAATGGATACTAACAACTTGCAGTGTTTCACGTGAAACATGGCGGTTGATATCGATTCGGAATGTTTCACGTGAAACATCCTCCGTTTGACAGCTTAAATACACACCAGGAGGGACCGTGGGATTTCGCGACGTTAAGCGTTCAAAGAGCGCAAAAGACACGCGTATCATTGCAATCATCAATCAAAAAGGCGGCGTCGGTAAGTCAACGACGGCTGTAAACCTTGCAGCAGCACTGGGTGAGCAGGGTCGTAAGACACTGATTGTCGATTTTGATCCGCAGGGAAACAGCACCAGTGGATTCGGAATTGAAAAAGAAGACCTTGATCACTGCATCTATGATGCATTGTTGAATGATGTGCCGGCAGAATCACTTGTTCTTGATACAAATTGCAAAAAGGTATTCGTAATTCCAGCTACAATTCAGCTTGCAGGCGCCGAAATTGAGCTCGTAAGCGCAATTGCACGTGAAACCCGCCTCAAAGATTTGCTTGAGCCGATTCAGGACGAGTTCGATTTTATTTTGATTGACTGTCCTCCTTCGCTCGGCCTGCTTACTATCAACGCTTTGACCGCAGCAGACAGCGTTTTGATTCCGATCCAGTGCGAATATTACGCACTCGAGGGCGTTACGAAGCTGCTTGAGTCAATGAAGATGGTCAAATCAAGGCTGAACAAGGGCTTAGACACCTATGGTGTGCTTATGACCATGTATGACTCGCGTACTTCACTATCGAATCAGGTTGTTGAGGAGGTTCAATCGTACTTTGGTGATAAGGCGTTTAAGACGCTAATCCCCCGTACGGTTAAAATCTCCGAAGCTCCGTCTTTTGGAGAACCAGTAATTACCTATGCACCTCAAAATAAGGGTGCAAAAGCATATATGAACCTTGCAAAAGAGGTGATCAAGCGTGCCTAGTGTAAAGAAACGTGGCGGATTGGGACGTGGACTGAATGCTTTGGTCTCAGAGGCCGAGTATGAGACCGGCGGTTCGGCTGCATCGGCTTCAAATGCTGCATCTGAAACAAAACTACCTATTGAGGATATCGTTCCCAACCCTAATCAGCCGCGAATTCACTTTAACGAAACTGAACTTCGCGAGTTGAGCGAGTCAATCCAAGAACATGGCGTTTTGCAGCCGCTTTTGGTTCGCAAGCATGGAAACGGCTATGAGATCATCGCTGGTGAGCGTCGTTACCAGGCGTCAAAGCTTGCTGGCCTTGAAGAATTGCCAGTCATCATTAAAGAGGTAAATGATGAAGAGATGCTGGCTCTTGCTCTTATCGAAAACCTTCAACGTTCAGATCTGAATCCCGTCGAAGAGGCTAAGGGCTATCGACAGCTCATCGATGCCAGCGGTATGACCCAGGAGGCATTGTCGAAGGCAGTAAGCAAGTCACGCTCTGCAATTACAAACTCGCTGCGTCTTCTCGATCTCCCCGAAGTAGTTCAGCAGATGATATTTGAGGGTAAACTTACTGCTGGTCATGCACGTGCGATTCTTGCAGTTCCCTATGAGGATGCTCGAATTCGACTTGCAGAGAAGGTTGTTGCAGAGGGCCTTTCCGTAAGAGCGACAGAAAATCTTGCTCCGTTGTTTTCTGCCGGAGAGACACCTAAGACGCCGAGGCCTGCAACCCCTCAGTCTTTTAAAAAGGCAGCCCGCGTGCTTCGTCAGGTTTTTAATACCAACGTGCGTGTGAAGAGCTCGCGTGGAAAGAATAAGATTGAGATTGAGTTTAAAGACGAGGAAGAGCTCTCTCGTATTCTTGGCGAAATGATTCAGTTTGATCAAGGAGGCCAAGATGAGGAATAGAATTTTAACTGCGATTGCATTGGCGACGACTGTCGCGGCTGGTGCCTTCGCTGGCTATAAGATCGCGACAGACGATGAACTTCGAGGTCGTTTGCTTCGTAGTGCGCAAGATATTGTCGATACATCCAAGA
Organism: uncultured Collinsella sp.; assembly: GCA_902492545.1. GTDB lineage: Bacteria > Actinomycetota > Coriobacteriia > Coriobacteriales > Coriobacteriaceae > Collinsella. Next base: position 22,817 of record CABULX010000008.1, read on the forward strand.
AGAAAATGGATGTTATGACAGAAGATGTTGCCATGCGTACAGCTCAGGTAACGAAGAATCCCAAGATTAATCAGGGTTGGGTCAGCAACCAATGGGAAAATGTAGGCTATTAGGTACCTAACAATTACTTAGCATATTGTGATGGGTCCTTGTCTGATTCACGAGACAAGGACCCCTTATTTTGGCCGTAAAAATGGGACCAGTAGCAGCTGATTCAAAATTAAGGTCAATAAATGAAACGACCCCGGTTGCATATCCTGCAACCGGGGTCGTTCGATGTTTCACATGAAACGTTTTGGGGTGCGACTCCCCTATGCGTTCTTCTGAACTTTGAAGCGCTGCTTCAGCTGTCCGCAAGCGGCGTCAATATCGTTACCACGGGAGTTACGAATCGTTGTCTCGATGCCACGGGACTCAAGGCGACGCTGAAGATCCTCAACCTTATGAATCGGCGACGGCTTGAGCGGGCTACCCTCGATGTCGTTAAGCTGAATGAGGTTAACGTGGCACAGCGTTCCCTCGCAGAAGTCGCAAAGCGCCTGCATTTCCGGATTCGTATCGTTGACGCCTTCGATCATGGCATACTCATAGGTTGGGCGGCGGCCGGTCTTCTCGGTGTAGAGCTGAAGCGCTTCGTGAAGGCGAAGCAGCGTGTACTTCTTAACACCGGGCATGAGCTTATTGCGCGTCGACTGGATGGCGGAATGCAGTGAAACAGCAAGCGTGAACTGCTCGGGGATGTCGGCAAATTTGCGAATACCGGGAATAACGCCACTGGTAGAGACGGTGAGGTGACGAGCGCCGATACCGATGCCATCGGGGTCGTTGAGGATTCGCAGCGCCTTGAGAACCTCGTCGTAGTTGGCAAACGGCTCGCCCTGGCCCATGAAGACAACGCTCGTGGCGCGCTCGCCAAAGTCGTTGGATACATGAAGTACCTGGTCGACGATCTCTTGAGCGGTCAGAGAGCGCTTGAGGCCGTTGAGACCGGTAGCGCAAAAGGCGCAGCCCATGCCACAGCCAGCTTGGGTGGAAACGCAGACGGAAAGCTTGTTACGACGGGGCATGCCGACAGTCTCGACGGAAACGCCGTCGTGGTACTCGAGCAAATACTTGCGAGAGCCATCTTTGGAAACCTGCTTGGTTAGTTCAGTCGGCGTGTCAAAGGCAAAAGCCTCTTTAAGCTGCTCGCGGAAAGCCTTAGGAAGGTTTGTCATATCGTCAAACGAACAAACGTTCTTCTCAAAGACCCATTCGATGAGCTGCTTCGCGCGGAAGGCTGGCTGGCCAAGTTCGGCCACGAGCTCGCGAATATCGTTTTGGCTCAAGTCGCGAATGTCCTGAGATTTAGTCCTGGGATTCATGGAAGCCTTTCGATTTTGGGGAAACGTAGAGGGTATCGCTACAATATGGTATCAGCTGCAGAAATTATAGAGGAGGAGTCTGCCCATGCCGGGTAAAAGCCTAGAGAACATGCACGTAGCGGTCTTGGCGGGCGGTCATTCCGCTGAGCGCGAGATCTCGCTCAATTCGGGAAAGAACGTCGTGGTTGCCTTGAAGGAGGCCGGCTACACTTCGGTGGAGCTGCTCGACACGGCTGCTGATGACTTTATGGTAACCATGGCAACCGGCGGCTTTGACGTGGCGTTTATCGCCATGCACGGTGCCGGCGGCGAGGATGGCGCCATGCAAGGCGCCATGGAGACCCTGGGTATCCCCTACACGGCTTCGGGCGTGCTTGCCAGCGCCTGCGGTGCCGACAAGGAGGTCTCTAAGCTCCTGTACGCCAAGGCGGGCATTCCCATTGCCCCCGGCCTTGCGCTCGAGGTGGGCGATGAAGTCGATATCGATCGTATCGTCGAGGTTTGTGGCGAGCGCTGCTTTGTGAAGCCGGCCGTCAACGGTTCCAGCTATGGCATTTCCCTGGTCCATGAGCCCTCCGAGCTGCCCGCGGCAATCGCCAAGGCGTTTGAGTACGGCGACAAAGTACTGGTCGAGAAGTGCATCGAGGGTACCGAGATCACCGTCGGCGTATACGGCGAAGATGACGTGCGCGCTCTGCCGATTGTCGAGATTCGTAAGCCCGAGGACTGCGAGTTCTACGATCTGGACGTGAAGTATGTCGACCCTACGGACATCCATCGTATTCCGGCGCAGATTTCACCCGAGAATTACGCTCGCGCTCAGGAGCTTGCCTGTGCTGCTCACAAGGCCCTCGGTTGCCTGGGCATCTCGCGCAGCGATTTTATCGTGAGCGAGGACGGCCCCGTCATCCTCGAGACCAATACCATTCCCGGAATGACCGATACGTCGCTGTATCCGGATGAGATTCGCCACACCGACGACATGACGTTCCCGCAGGTCTGTGACAGCCTGATCCGTATGGGCCTTCGTCGAGCGGGCATTGCATGCTAATCGAGGACGCGGTTTTGTCAGGAACGCCGCAGTTTGTCATCGACTCCTATGCCACGCTTGCCGAGCGCGCCAAAACACAGTCCTTCGGCCTTATTGAGGAAGATGTGATCGTCCTCGATACCGAGACAACGGGTCTTTCGGTGCAGGACAACGAGCTGATCGAGATCTCGGCGGCCCGCCTTTCGGGTCGCGAGGTCGTCGACCGCTTCGATACCTTCGTGCATCCCAAGCAGCTGATTCCCGCCGAGATTACCGAGCTCACGAGCATTACAAATGCCGATGTGGCAGATGCCCCGTCGGCTGTTGAGGCCGTCGCCGCTCTCGCCGATTTTGTCGGTGGTTGCCCGGTGATCGCACATAACGCCACGTTCGACCGCTCGTTTATCGAGTCGGTCAAAGGCGGCGTCAACGTGAGCGATATTTGGATCGATTCGCTGGCGCTGTCGCGCATCGCGCTTCCTCGCCTGGCCTCGCACAAGTTGTCTTTTATGGCCGATCTGTTTGGCTGTGACTCGGTATCACACCGTGCCAATGCCGACGTCGACGCCCTGTGTGGCGTATGGCGCGTGTTGCTCGTGGCGCTCACCGACTTGCCTCAGGGCCTCATGGCGCGCCTAGCCGACATGCATCCGGATGTGCCTTGGTCCTATCGTCCTATCTTCTCATTCTTGGCGGGGCAGAACCCTGGTTCTATCTTCTCTCTCAGCGCCGCTCGTGCTGACGTTCTCAAGGCCGATCGCGCCGACGATCGGGTGGACGCCGACGAACTGCCGGTACTCAAGATGCCGAGTCGTGAGGAGATTGAGGCAGACTATGCGCCAGGTGGCCTGGTCAATCGCATGTATCCCACCTACGAGCCGCGTGATGAGCAGATCGCGATGGCGCTCGAGGTCCGCGATGCGCTGGTCACGGGCACTCATCGTGTAATTGAGGCGGGCACGGGCGTCGGCAAATCGATGGCCTATCTGGTGCCTTTTGCCGAGGCAGCACGCCGTAACAACATCACGGTTGGTATTGCGACCAAATCGAACAATCTTGCCGACCAGCTCATGTACCATGAGCTGCCAAAACTTGCCGAGCAACTGGACGGTGGCCTGTCATTTTGCGCCCTCAAGGGCTATGACCACTATCCGTGCCTGCGCAAGCTTGAGCGCATGAGCCGCGGCCAGGTCGAGATTACCACCAAGCGCGATCCGGCGGACACGCTCACGGCGGTCGCGGTCATTATGGCGTACGTCTGCCAATCAGCCGATGGCGACCTCGACTCGCTCGGCATTCGGTGGCGCAGCGTCAACCGCCCCGACTTTACGACGGCCTCGCGCGAGTGTGCTCGTCGCCTCTGCCCGTTTTTCCCTGATAAATGTTTGGTCCACGGCGCTCGCCGTCGTGCAGCGCATGCCGACGTGGTGGTCACCAACCATTCCCTGCTGTTCCGCAATGTTGCGGCCGAGGGCAGGATTTTGCCTCCGATTCGTCATTGGGTAATCGACGAGGCTCATTCTATCGAGCGCGAGGCGCGCCGTCAGTGGGCGCGCGTGGTGTCGGCGGACGAATCACGCGTTCTGTTTGAGCGCCTGGGTGGCTCGAGCACCGGTGCGCTAAGCCAGGTCTCCCGTGATTTGGCAACCTCCGAGGGCTCTACGCTCTATCTGGGCCTTACTGCCAAGGCGACGTCGACGGTTGCGCGCGCGAGCATGGCAATCGCCGACGTGTTCGATGGCGTTCGCGAGCTCGGCCGCCGTGCCCGTGGGGGTTATGACAATGCCAATCTATGGATTGGCCCCGAGCTGCGCGAATCTGACGACTGGCATGATTTCTTACAGTCGGCCTACGCTGCCATCGATGCATTGGAACAAGCTGACAAGTGCGTCGACGCGCTGGTGCAAGCCGTCGCCGCCGACAAGCCCGAGGTTGTTGTCGACTTGGGCGATATCTCGCGCCGCCTGCACGAGCTGGCCGAGAACCTCAAACTCATCATCGACGGCACCGATGAACACTACGTGTATTCGCTGCAGGTCAATCGCAGGTTGCGTGCCGGCGGAGAGTCAATGACCGCAGAGCGCATCGACATTGGCGAGGCCTTGGCAACCGAGTGGCTGCCCGAGGTTCACACGGCTATCTTTGCCTCGGCGACCATGACGGTGTCCAAAAGCTTTGAACACTTTAACCACGCGGTCGGCCTCGATCGCATCGGTGCTTCAACATCCTCATCGCTGCACTTGGACTCGAGCTACGACTTTGATTCGAACATGGCTGTAGTCGTTGCGGGCGATATACCCGATCCGCGCGATCGTGAGAGCTATCTTACGGCGCTCGAGCGCGTGCTGGTCGACGCCCATCTTGCCATGGGCGGATCGGTGCTCACATTGTTTACCAATCGGCGCGACATGGAAGACCTGTACGCCCGCGTTGAGCCCAAGATGGCCCGTGCGGGTCTGGAGCTCAACTGCCAGCAGCGCAACTCATCTCCTCGTCGCCTGCGCGACCGGTTTATCAACGAGCCGACCTCGTCGCTTTTTGCTCTTAAGGCCTTCTGGGAGGGATTCGACGCCAGCGGCGAGACACTGCGCTGCGTCATCATTCCCAAGCTGCCGTTCTCGAGCCCCACGGACCCGCTCTCGTGCGAGCGCAACCTGCGCGAAGACCGCGCTTGGGCGCGCTATTCGCTGCCCGAGGCGGTGCTTGAGGTCAAGCAGGCGGCCGGCCGCCTTATCCGCTCGTCGACCGATTGCGGCGTGCTGATTCTGGCCGACCCGCGCCTGGTGACGAAGGGCTACGGAAAGAAGTTCTTAACGTCGCTGCCCACGAGCTCCTACCAGCGCATCGAATCGGCGCAGATCGGGCACTATCTGCAACTGTGGCGCGCACGCCACGAGCGGCGGCGCTAAAGCGGACAGACGAGGGTTTTTGCCATATCGCACAGGCGCTTTGACAGGGCGGGGTCATCCAAGATGCGGATGGCTCCGCCCGCTGCGATTACCTGGCTCAGTAGCCAACGCTCGGAGCCGTAATGCACGGTTACCGTTGCCATGTCTGCCCCGCCGCGCTCGATTAGGGTGATGCCGGCCCAGTCCAGATGCTCCGCCATATCGAATGGCATCAAGAGCTTTGCGCTGCGCTGCGTCCGGGCAAGGGAATCGTGGAGGGATGCGACGTCCGGTGTGTGAGGCACGACGGAGTCTTCCGTCAAGGCGAGTCCCTCGATTTTATCCATGCGATAGGTGCGCTGCTCATCGACTGTGATGTCCCAGGCAATCAGGTATGTTTGGTCGCCGTTTGCCGTAATGCGCAAGGGGTCGACCAGACGCTCGCGTGGCCGTGCATCGTCCATCGAGCGATATGAGATGCGGCAGCGAACGCCGTCCTGAATGGCGCAGCTCAGCTGCTGCCAGTGCGACCCGTGGTTGACGGTGTCAAAGACGCGCTGGTTATAGCCGAGCTCTTCGGGTAGAAGGGCATGTCGAATCCGGGCTGCCGTCTGCGGCTCGATCCCCAACGATTCAAGTTCGTGGTTGAGCACAGCGCCCTCGGCGGCACTCAGGCGCAACGGTAGCACACGCCCGGCGTCACCGGTGAGGATCACACGCTCGCCGTGGCATTCGCAGATGATGCGCGCACCAGATTCTCGGTCCGCGAGCGTCGAGACGATCTCGAGAATCTCGTCGAGCGATACTCCCGTGATGTCAAAGCGGCTGCAAATCTCGGTTCGTGTCATGCCGCTCTCGCCGGCGGCGTAGAGGGCCTCCATGATGTCGATGGCGCGCGAGAGTCTCTGCTCGCTGGTGAGTTTACGCACGGGCATGCTCGTGCACCGTCCTTTCAATGAGGTGGTTCCACGCCTGTTTGAGCGATTTGGGGGCCACGGGCCTCATGCCGTCCATGGCGTGGGCCATGCAAAATGAGGCGCCGGCTTCAAGATCGCGCACGTCAACGGTCCAGGTCCATCCCACATCGGTGTGTACGAGCTCACCTCGCCCACGCGTGAGACCGTTGATCATATCGATCTGCGTCTGAGGGGCGAATGAGAACGTGGCTGCAACGGGCGGTCGGTCGGCAAAATCGAATTCAAAGAACAGGTAGTCGCTGAGGTTGAAGTCCGCGGGGATGACGTAGGCCTTCGAAGGACGCCAAGCGCGAACGATAC
>CABULX010000009.1 GCA_902492545.1 uncultured Collinsella sp.
TGCCCGGCTGGGTCTGCCCCGCGAGCGATGCGATGGCGTTGTTCCAGCTGGAGTAATCCTTGGAGCCGGTGAGCGTATCGTTCATGACGCTCTCGATGCCGGCGGTGCCGTATTGCTGGCTCACGTAGCCCACCACGTGCGCGGCCATGTTGCCGTTGGGGTAGGAGCGGGCGTAGGTGCCGTCCTCCTGCTGCAGCGACTCGGCTAGTGTCACGCCGTCGAACGTGATGATGGAGCCACGCTGGATGTACTTGGAGCGGGCGATGGTGTGGTTGTTGGTCGGCATGTCCTGATAGTCCTTCGCCTTGATGACCTGGACATAGGTGAGGTTGCCGATAAGGATGGCGAACAGCGCCGTGAAAGCAAACACGGCACGAGTCAGACGGTTGGCAAGTGCAACGCGGCCGAGCACGCCGGACTCTGGCGTGTCGAGCAGGCGACGACGCATGCGAGAACCCGCAGAGTGGTTGCCGTGGCTGTAGGAAGGTGCGTTGGCAAAACGCGTACCGGTCGGGGCAGCGGCGGATGCGACCTGATCATCGGTGATGGCGGCCATGGTGCCGGTGCCGGTGAGCTCGGCTTCGCGTCCGGTTGCCTCGTCGCCGGCGCGCAGCAGCAGCGCGACGATGATAAAGCTCGCCAGCAGCGAGGAGCCGCCCTGGCTCATAAAGGGCAGGGTGACGCCGGTCAGCGGGATCAGGCGGGTTACGCCGCCAACGATTAAGAATGCCTGGAAGCTGATGGCCGCCGTAAGGCCGGTCGCGCTAAAGGCGGCAAGGTCGGACTTGGCGCGGGCGGCCGTGGTGAGGCCACGCACGGCAAAAAGCATAAACAGGATGAGCACGGCGCCGCCGCCCAAAAGGCCCATTTCCTCGCCGATGGCCGAGAAGATAAAGTCGGACTCGACGACGGGGATGTTGTTTGCCATGCCGTTGCCAATGCCGACGCCAACCAGGCCGCCGTCGGCGAGCGAGAAGAGCGACTGGACAATCTGGTAGCCCTGGCCCTGGGCGTCCTTAAACGGATCGACCCAGACCTGAAAGCGCACCTGCACGTGAGACAGGAACTTGTAGGCGCCCACGGCTCCAACGGCCAGCAGCGCAAGGCCGATGATGACGTACGAAAAGCGTCCCGTGGCAACATAGAGCATCAGCAAAAAGATGGTGTAGAACAGGACGGCCGAGCCCAGGTCGCGTTCGAAGACGACGATGAGCAGGCACACGCCCCACACGGCAAACAGCGGCAGCAGCAGGCGGAAGCGCGGAATCTTGAGGCCCAAGATCTTGCGGTTGGAGATGGAGAGCAGCTCGCGGTTCTCGGCCAGATAGCCTGCCAGGAACAAGACGATGAAGACCTTGGCGAACTCGCCGGGCTGGATGGTGAAGCCCGCGATGCGAATCCACAGCTTGGAGCCCGAGATCGTGGTGCCGATAAAGATCGGCAGCATCAGCAGGATGATGCCGATAATGCCAAAGGTGTACTTGTAGCGCATGACCACGTCGAGGTTCTTGACCAGTGCGAGCGTTCCCACCATGAGCGCCACCGAGACAAACAAGATGATGAGCTGCGAGATGGCGAGGTCGGGGGCCAGGCGCGTCACGAATGTGATGCCGATGCCCGAGAGCACAAAGACGATGGGCAGGATGGCGGGGTCGGCGCCGGGCGCCAGGATGCGCACGGCGATATGCGCCGCGGCGAAGGCGGCGAACAGGCCGATCGGCACGGCGAGCGTCTCAAAGGAAATCGTGGCACCCGCGGTGAGCACGTACATCGCATAGAGCAGGATGACGGGGAACGCCGAGGCGATGAGCAAGAGCAGTTCGGTGTTGCGGCGACTCATAAGCGGCACTCCCTTTCTAATTCTTATCAGAGGCTTCGGCCTCGGCTGACTGTTCGGCGGTTTTCTCGGAATCTGACTCGGAGGTGGATTCCTGATCGGTGTTGTTGCGAATCGTTTGCGCGTCAATCACCTGACGGGTCTGCTCCTCGTCAATCTGATGGCGGTACTTGGAAATGGTGTCCTGCGCATCGTCGACACTCGTTTGCGGAATGCCTGCCTTCAGGCGGTTTTGCGTGTCTTCGGGCAGGTCGGACAGCTTGATGCTGGTTTCGCTCTCGAGCCAGTGGAGCTCGACCCCGAGCGTCTTGCCGGGCAGGCCGCGCCAGACGGCGACATTGCCGTGGTAGGTTCCCAAGTAATAGGAGCCGGTGACGCCCGTGTATGCCCAGATGCCTGCTACCAGCACAAAGACAAGGGCCAAGACGGTGGCGATGGTGACATTGCGGCGTCGGACGCGTTTTGCCTCGCGCATGACGCCGTCGTCGACCAGGTCGACGACCACCACGGTCACATTGTCGTGGCCGCCGGCGGCGAGCGCCGCGTCCACCAAGTTGTCGACACAGATCTGTGCGCTCGAGGACTGCGTAGCGATGTTCTCGATATCGCTATCGGGAATCATGCTCGAAAGACCATCGGAGCACAGAATCAGGCGGTCGCCTTCCTCGATGTGCAGGGTAAAGTGGTCGGCATACATGGCGGGATCCGAGCCCAGCGCGCGGGTGATGACCGAGCGGTTGGGGTGGACGCGGGCCTCGTCGGCCGTAATCTCGCCGGCATCCACGAGCTCCTCCACGTAGGAGTGGTCGCGGGTCACGCGGATGAGCGTGCCCTCGTGGAGCAGGTAGGCGCGCGAGTCGCCCACATGGGCGATGGCGAGCGTGTCGTTTTCGATGTAGGCGCAGGTGGCCGTGCATCCCATGCCGGGTTTGCCCAGGCCGTTGAGGGCGGCTTCGATCACGGCGGCGTTGGCGGCCTCGACGGCTGCGGCCAGGCGCGCGGCGTCGGCGGACTGCGGTGCCGTCTTGGCGATGGTCTCGACGGCGATGGAGGATGCCACCTCGCCGGCGGCGTGTCCTCCCATGCCGTCGCACACGCAAAAGAGCGGCGACTGCACCAGATAGGAGTCCTCATTGTGCGGGCGTACGCATCCGACGTCGGAGCGGGCGCCCCACATAAGTTGCGTGGTGGTGCCGGCGTCGTAGGTCGAGTCGGTCTCGATGCGCTCGTCGGTCAGCGGCTCAAAGCTCATGGTCGAGCCGGGATCTTTGAGCTTTGCCTCCACGGCGGCGACATCGATCTCGGCGGTGTCGCCGGGGGAGACGGTGTCGGCATCGTTGCCCGACTCGGCATCGGAGACGTCCGGAAGGTTGAGATCTTCGGTTACGCGGTCGGCGGGGTCGCCGTCCTGCTGCGGCTCGACAGCCGTCGGCTCGGGCGTCGCAAAGTGCGACGGCGCGGGCGTGCTCTGGGGTTGAGCAGAGGGCTCGGGAGCTGCGGCGGGCGCGGCAACGGGCTGCTCGACTTCGGCAGGCGTTGCAGATGCGGGTGCCGCCTCGCTTGCCGGGGCGACGGGGAATACCGGCGCGGCAGGCTCGGGGGCTGCAAACACGGCAGCGCTCTCGTTAATCGCCTCGGCGACGGGCTCGGCGAAGTGAGCCGGTGCGGGCGTTGGCTCCGGTTCCGCGGGCTGCTCGGCAGCGTGCGCGCCGATGGGGGCGTCGAGCTGCTCGGTGCCGGCGTCCTCGTCATCGACGAGTGCCGGATATTCTTGAGTTACATGCGAAAGAGGCAGGGAGAACACCGTGTCCTCGGGCTCCACGGTCGCAGGGCGCGCCGGAGCGGCATGAGCCGGCGCAGCTGCGGGGACAGTTGGCGTCTCGGGCATGGTTGCGGACTTGTTCTCCTCGTCGATCATCGACGGTTCACCTTCATGACCACGTCGCCAATCTGGACCTCGTCACCCTCGCGCAGCGTTGCGGGCTCCACCAGCTGACGGCCGTTAACGAGCGTGCCGTTCAAAGAGTTGAGGTCTTCGATGATGAGTGCCGGGCCCTGCAGCGAAAAGCGTGCGTGCGAGGCCGAGACAAACGGTTCGTTGATGCAGATGTCCGAGGACGGCGAGCGGCCAACGATGACGGGGCCGAGCATGTCTACATGGATGCCACGGATGCCGCGCGGACCCTTGTCCACATCGATCGTCCAGATAGCGGAGTCGCGGCGCTGGCCGCGTACGAGTCCCACGCCGGTTTTCATGACGGCGAACAGGAAGATGTAGAGCAGGGCGACCAGGACGATGCGGCCTGCAAAAAGGACGATATCGATGTTCATAAGCGACTATCCCCTAAATTCAAAGGTGCTCAGGCCAAACGTCAGCAGATCGCCGTTGCGCAGCGGGCAGCGCGTGATGCGGCGGTTGTTGACGAGCGTGCCGTTGGTGGAATTGAGGTCCTCGATCGACCAGTCCGAACCGGTAAAGGTGAGCTGGGCGTGGCGGCGCGACACGTTGGGGTCGCGCAGGGCGATGTCCGAAACCGAACGCTCGCGACCGATGGTCACCTGCGCGGAAGTGATGCTGTGGCTCTCGCCGCTCACGACATCGACGAGCTGGGCGAGCGGGCGCTGCGGGGCGCGGGTGCTCGCCATGTTGGAGGCAATACCGGCCGCGGCGCCAAGGCCCACGGCGGCACCGGTCGCGGCGGCTCCGCCCATACCGGCGAGGGCGTCACGAGAGACGGTCTGCGGCACGGGGATGGGCGCGGCGGCGGGGTCGGGGGCGTTGGGCGCAAAGGGATCGGCCACGGCGAGCGGGTCGGGAGCGGCGGCACGGGGCGTCGGCTGCTGGGGCATGGCGGCGGGGTGCTGTTGCTGCGGAGCTGCGAATTGCTGCTTGCCGGCGCGGGGAGCGCTGGCGGCGCGGCTTGCGGCAGAGTTGTTCTGGCCCAGGCCATTCTGGTAGGCACGCTCTTCCTCGTACAGACGACCGAGCGTGGGGGCGTCGACGTTCTCGGCAAAGACCGAGAACTTACCGGCACGCAGCTGCGGGTCGATCATAAAGCGAACGAGGGGCTCGCCGACAAACACATAGCGGCGCTTTTCGGCCTGTGCCTTCACAAACTCGCGGACTTCGCGTGAAAGCTCGGGGTAGAACGGGGCGAGCATGGGATCGTCGTCGGCGGCGATCAGGATGGTATAGAGTGCCGGCGCGGTGTTGACGCCGTTGATCACCAGAGTCTGATCCTCCATGTCGCGAGCGGCCTGCTTGGCAAGCTTCTTAAAGGAGAACGGGGCACGGGTGGCACCGAAGATGCCGGCCACGTGGTCCTCGAAGATGTTCAGGAAGTTCACGAAAGATCACTCTCCGTATAGGTTCTTTGGTATCCGAGCAAATATAGGCATATCCCAACGATTATAGAGGATAGGGTTCCCGCAACCGCCGCCTTGACGACGACCGCGGCCGCAAGGCTGGCAATTTCCATATGGTGTGCAAGACAGAGCGACGCCGCGGTGCCTATTCCGCAGCCGGCGATGGCAGCGATTGCAGCCAGGTTCGAGCCCTGCTCGGCACGCCTGGCATGGGCGTTGAGCAGCAGAGATGTCAGTGCAGCTGTCGCCGCGACAAGCACAACGGCAGCCCAGAAGAGCATGTCTCCCAGCGCCGCGGCAACATTGCCGAGCCCCAGCACGCCTCCGGCGGAAAGCGCAACCGTAGCCAGGCGGCCAAAAAGTGCGCCCATCCCCGTGGCGGCCGCGGCGCTTGCCGGGTCGAGCCAAAAGGCAGCGATGCCGGCGGCGACCCCGGCGGCAAGGAGGGCGTCGCCCGTTAGACAGCCAAGTGCCACCGCGCAGGTGAGCGCGGCGCTCGCGGCGGCCTCGGTGCGGCCCCAGGCGATCCACCAACCGGACATGGTGGCGGCAAAGAGCACCGCGACGGGTAGCATCGACAGGATGCCCTGCGTCTGCATGGTGGCGTTGGCCATAAGTACCAAAAAGCCCACGGCCGAGATGGCCGAGCCAATTTGCGGGGCCAGGCCGGCGGCCGCCCCAATTGCGATGGCCGCGGCAATAAGTCCGGGAAGCGCCGCGACGCCAGCCGTCTGCATGATCAAAAAGCTAAAGGCACCGCACGTTAGCGCCGAGATGGCGCGCATGGTGTAATCGCGCGCGTGGCTCCAGCGCGTGCCGGCCCAGCCGAGTGCGGGGTCGACCTCGATGGTGTCGTCCTCATAGGGTAACGATTCGATATCGTCTGCCGCGCGCTCGTCATCCGACAGCTCGCCCACCATCTGCTCCAGGCTGCGACGGCCCTCGCGCACGCTGCCCAAGCCGGCGAGCAGCTGGTCGCAAAATGCCTCGATGCTGTTGGGGCGGTCTTGCGGCATGGGGGAGAGGGCGCTCATGAGCGCAGCCTCGGCTCCCGGGGGAAAGTGCGGGATGAGCTCGCTGGGGTAGGTGGCACCGCCGATGATACGGCCGAGCGAGTCGCCGGGCGTGGCGGCCATAAAGGGGGCGCTGCCGCACAGGCCCTCGTAGATCACGCAGGCGAGGGCAAAGACATCGGCGCGCTCGTCGACTGTGCCGGTCTCGATATCGAGCTGCTCGGGTGGCATGTAGCCGATGGTGCCGCCGCGCGAGCCGCCAAAGCCGCCGGCAGACGACAGTCGCGCCATGCCAAAGTCGGTGAGCTTTACGTTGCCCGAGTGGTCGATGAGCACGTTGGCGGGCTTAATATCCAGGTGGAGCACGCCGTTGCTATGGGCGAAGGTGAGCGCCTGGCCCAGCGCGTCGGCAATTGCCGCGGCCTCGTCAAAGGTGAGCGAATGGCCGTCCACGCGATGCAAAAAGTCGGCGAGCGACATGCCGTCGACATATTCCATGACGAGGTAGGCATAGGCGGTATCGTGCGTAAAGTCGATAACCTGCACGATATTGGGATGTTGAAGCATGGCGGCGGTGTGTGCCTCGCGCAGGACATCCATGATGTCGCTGGCGGGCATGCCGGCGCCGTTGATAAGGGGGATGCGCTTAATGGCGACGCGGCGGCGCAGGTGCGTGTCGCGGCAGATCTCGATGGAGCCAAAACCGCCGGTCGCAAGTGTCTCGAGCGGCTGGTACCGCTTGAGCAGCTCGCGAGAGCTGGTGCCCTCCAAAGGAACGTCCGGCGAGAACCGGGCGGTATGTTGCGGGAAAAGCGGCATGGCCAACCCTCGTGCGTTTAAAGTTCGTTTGCGAGCGGCGGGCGCGGGGCCGAGCCATTCGCGGTGGCATAGATGCTGCTAGTGTAGCACGCTCGGGCGGATGGCGAGGATAACGGGATGCGAGGCTGCCTGTCTGTCTTGGCCTTAGCGCTTCTTCTTGTTCTTCTTCTGCTTGCGCTGCTTGCCCTTGGTCTCCTGGGGCTTGTCGCCCTGCTTGGCCTCGGCGGCGGCCTTTTCAGCCTTCATCTTCTTGCGTTTGGTCTCGATGCGGAGTTTTTTGTTGATGCGCGCCTTAAGGAAGGTGCCAAACTGCTCGGCATCGCCGCGGACAAAGGTGTCCTTAGGGATCGTCACGCCCTGGTCGGCGAACATGGCCACAAAGATGCGCTCGCCGTCGAGCACGTGGTCGAGCTTCTCAAACGGGAAAAACTGCGACTTGCCGCTCTTGCCCCAAACCATCAGGCCGTCCTCGTTGGCGGCGACGCGGCGATAGCGGCCACCCATGGACTCGTCGGCCTCGACGGAATCGATAAAGTCGCGGGCGAGGGTGTGGTGCAGGTTTTTGCTCCACCAGGCCAAAAAGGCGCCGAACACGATCAACACGACGCCAAACTTGATCCAGTTGCCGCCGGCCACCAGCATGCCGATGCCGATGAGCGCGGCAATTGCCGCGGCGACATACAGCGAGCCGCGACGCCTGGGCGAGGCGACCAGGCGGGCGAAGTCGGTGACCAGGTCGTTTTCGTACTGGTACTCGTTGAGGTACAGGATGCCGTCATCGGCTGCGGCCTGCTCCTCGAGCGCGACCTCGACCTGGTCGGCTGCTTCGGAGGGAACGAGGTTGCTCTCTGCGTCTGCCATGCTCTTTGGACTCCTATCGCGGCGGGCTCGCCGTACGGGTTATTATGAATGCAGTATGCCGTGCGACCGCATGGCCGTCGCGGCAACAAGACTCAGTATACCCGGGGGAGCACCCATGGAATCGTTGTACCGAAAGTATCGCCCGCTCACCTTCGACTCCGTGGTGGGCCAGCAGCATATCGTCTCGACGCTCGAGCACGCCATCACCGAGGGACGCCTGTCCCACGCGTACCTGTTCTGCGGACCGCGCGGCACGGGCAAGACCACCATGGCGCGCATTCTGGCCAAGGCGCTGCTGTGCCGCAATGCCGAGGCGGCGCGCGCCGAGGGTGCAAGCGGCTGCATGCCCGACGGTACTTGCGAGGAGTGCGAGCTCATTGCCGAGGGCAACCACCCGGATGTCTACGAGCTCGATGCCGCAAGCCGCACGGGCGTGGACAATGTGCGCGAGGAGATCATCAACTCCGTCAACTTTGCCCCGGTGCGCGGCAAGTACAAGATCTATATCATCGACGAGGTCCACATGCTCACGACGGCGGCGTTCAACGCGCTGCTCAAGACGCTTGAAGAGCCGCCGGCACACGTGATCTTTGTGCTGTGCACCACCGACCCGCAAAAGATTCTGGAGACCATCCTCTCACGCTGCCAGCGTTTCGATTTCCATCGCATCGGCAACGAGGATATCGAGCATCGCCTGGCATACGTGTGCGAGCAGGAGGGCTTCGATTACGACGACGAGGCGCTGGCTATCGTGGCGCGCCATGCAAAGGGCGGCATGCGCGACGCGTTGTCCACGCTGGAGCAGCTGAGCGTCTTTGGCAACGGTTCTGTGCATGCGGACGACGCCCGCTCGCTTTTAGGCGAGGTTTCGGACCAGATTCTGGGCGAGTTTTCCCGCGCCATTGCCGATCGCGATGTTGCCGAGCTGTATGGGCTTATTCGCGCGCAGGTCGAGGAAGGTAACGATCTGCTGGAGCTGACGCGCGACCTGGTGGCGCACGCGCGCGACGTGTATGTTGCCTGCGTTACCGGTGCCCGTGCCGAGTTGTTTGAGGGCGGCTCCGAGCAGGCCGAGGCGCTTGCTGCCGAGGCCGCTGCCTTTGGCGAGCATCCTGCCGACCGCCTGGCTCGTGTGCTGACAGTGCTCGACGATGCCGCACTGGAGATGAGGGGCGCGAGCGACGTGCGCCTGGTGCTCGAGATTGCCTGCACGCGTCTGGCGCGTCCCGAGGCTGATTTAACGATTGAGGCATTGGCCGAGCGCGTGGCACGCCTGGAGGCCATGGTTGCCAACGCCGCCGTGCCGGCGAGCGTGGCTGCTGCTCAGGCCGCCGCGCCTGCAGCATCCGTACCCGCTGCTGCCCAACAGCCGACGCTCATTTCGGGCGCCCGCGCTGCCGCCCCGGCGGCATCCGCTGCCCCCGCTGCTACGTCCGCGCGCCAGGGCGGTATGCCTTGGGACCGTGGTGCTGCTGTTCCGGCTGCCCAGCCTTCGCCCCGTTCTGCGTCCGTGTCAGCTTCCAAGCCTGCAGCGCCTGCACCTCAGCCTGCGCCTGCACCTCAGCCTGCGCCGGCTCCGACGCCTCAGCCCGTTGCGGCCCCCGCGCCTGCCATAGCTCCGGCACCTAAGCCCCAGTCCAACAATGCCGCCCAGGTTGCCGTCGCCGGTGCTGCCGAGACGCCCGCGGTCGAGGATGCCGGAGAGCTGCAGCGCAAATGGGCCGAGGTTGTCGAGCGTGTCAAGGCACGTCAGGCTTCCTACGCAGGGCTTTTGCTCAACGCCCGCGCCACGGCCGACGACGGCTCCAAGCTCACGGTCTC
Source organism: uncultured Collinsella sp. (assembly GCA_902492545.1). GTDB lineage: Bacteria > Actinomycetota > Coriobacteriia > Coriobacteriales > Coriobacteriaceae > Collinsella. The sequence continues at coordinate 9,718 of CABULX010000009.1, forward strand.
GTTCCCCGCGGGTTCGACTTTTGCCATTAAGATGCTCGGTCGCGCCGATACGCAGTCGGTGGTCCTGCCGACGGTCTGCGCGGTCTTCGGTCGTCGTACCGTCGACTATGTCCTGGATGGGGGTGGCACGCCGGCTCCTCAACATGAGGAGCATTCTCCATCTGCACGGGCTGCGGCATCTGCGGACCCGCAACCCGTGTCCTCGGCGGCCCCTGTATCCTCGAGCGCCAGCGCGCCGCAGCAGCAAACGGCACCGGTAGCGGCATCGACCCCGTCGGCGCCTAAGCCCGCGGCGCCCAAACCGGCTGCTCCGACACCCGCGCCCAAGCCCGTCTCGCCCGCGCCCAAGTCGTCTGACCTGGGCAAAGCCCCCTGGCTACGCTCCGACAACCCCGCCGGTGCTCCTGCCACGGGTAAGCTCCCGACCGAGCCCGCACCCCGTGCGCCCGAGCGCTCGGCTGCCCCCAAGGCTCAGCCTGTCGCGCAGTCCGCGCCGTGGGAATCCGAGCAGGTACCCTACGACGACGCCATGGTCGGCGGCTTTGCTGCCGATGCTGGCGGGGACGATCTTCCTCCGTTCGACGTGCCGGGTGCGACGCCCGCGCCCAAGTCCGCTGTAGCTGCCCCCAAAGAGGAGGACGCTTCTGCAGCTCCCTGGGAGTCCAACCCCGGCGCCGGCAGCCCCTTCGGCCACCAGGGCGCAGCCCCGAGCATCCCGCAGACCGAGGACGAGGCCAAAGACCTCATCCGCAGCGTCTTTGGCCAGGCCACCATCTTCAAGCCGGTGGAGTAGCTGCGCAGGCGGGTATACTGCTCAAGAAGAGGACCCCTTGTCCGGGCGCATCTGTATTTCGGACATGCGTAGTGTGGTGCCGCGTATGTCGCATTTGAGCAGACAGGTGCGTGACGGTCGGCCTAGGATGCTGAGGTCGATACGATACGTCGCATGGCTGTCCGTGTACTCGACTTGCTCGGCGTTAATGGTTGCTCCGATTGCCAAATAAACGCCTAGCTCGGCATCGACAATCTTGAAGTCCTTTATCTTGACCTTGAACTCTTGATAGAGGGACGGGCTGTTGTAGTAGACGGTTCGGGTTCCGTCGGTGCACTCATCGGTCGTCTCCCATTTGACGACGGGCTGGTCCGAGCTGGCTATCAGCAGTTCTGCTCCAAAAGCTATGGCATGGGTGATGACAACCAGCAATGCCCAGCCGACAAAGAGATAGAGAACCACATATGCAACGGGGTGTTTTGAGCGGATGTTTTGGAGCGCGTTGGGGGCATTCATGGGGCACCTCCAAATTACTATCTATGGCAATCAAATTATACCCTGCCGCCATGTGCGCCGCCTCGAGCAGCGGTTCGGCATTTAGCTATTTAGTGGCGCACATGAAATGCCGGATTCGGCTCTACTAGATTGAGTGTGCGATATTATGCAACCTTGCATAATTCGACCTTGCATAATCTTTGAGTGCGGTTTGTATTGGAGGACATGTATATCGACTGAGGTAACACGTCCGCCCCGCTCTCTCGCCGCGCGCCGTGGTACGATTTTTGAGTTTGAAAGTCCCGCCGCGTTCCGGCTGCCCTTGCAGCTCGTTGCGCGGCCGCACGCAAAGGAGCCATTATGGCCGGTATGAACATGCAGCAGATGATGAAGCAGGCTCGCAAGATGCAGGAGCAGCTTGCCGCCGCGCAGGAGAACCTCAAGTCCCAGACCGTCGACGCCTCTGCCGGCGGCGGCATGGTCAAGGTGACCGTTAACGGCGAGATGGAGCTCGTCAACCTCACCATCGATCCCGATGCGCTCGATCCCGAGGACGTCGATATGCTGCAGGATATGATCATGGCTGCCGTCAACGAGGCCGTCCGCGGCGTCAACGAGCTCGCCAACAAGCAGATGGGCGCCATCACCGGCGGCCTCAACATCCCGGGCATGCCGTTCTAAGACACGCATATATATGAGTGCCAACCACAGTCTGCAAAAACTGCTCGATGAGCTGGGCCGTCTGCCGGGCATTGGTCCCAAGTCGGCCCAGCGCATCGCCTATTACCTGTTGGAGGCCGACGCCGAGGAGGCGCGCCGCCTGGCCGAGGCCATCCTGGAGGTCAAGCAGGAGGTCCACTTTTGCAGCCGCTGCTTTAACTACGCCACGGCCGACGAGTGCTCCATCTGCCAGGACCCGATGCGCGATACCACTCGCATTTGCGTTGTGGGCGAGCCGCGCGACGTCCAGGCGATCGAGCGCACGGGCAGCTACCACGGCCTCTACCACGTATTGGGCGGTGTGATCAGCCCCATGGACAAGATTGGTCCCGAGCAGTTGCACATCCGCGAGCTGCTGGCACGCTTGGGCCACGAGGACATCCACGAGGTCATCATCGCCACCAACCCCAATATTGAGGGCGAGACCACGGCGAGCTACCTGGCCCGCACTATCAAGCCGCTGGGCGTCGAGGTATCGCGTCTGGCAAGCGGCCTTCCCGTGGGCGGCGACCTGGAGTATGCCGACGAGCTTACGCTTGGGCGCGCCATCGAGGCCCGTCGCGCGATTTAGGTGGCGAGCCTGCTCCTGCCGTATGTTTTCCTCGCGACGCACGGGGTAGTCATAATTTCCCCGTGCGACTGTGAGTTTGTTGTGCAACAAAGATGCTTCGTATCCGCTTATCGCATGGATGCTTCCGCTCGCATCCTTAATTTGCCCATTCGTTGCGCAACCTTTTGGGTTCGCTGATACACTCAAATATGGATTTGAATGAATGCGCCGCTCCCAAGCGGCGTGTTTTTGTTGGAGGAGAACGCATGCGGCCCGGTGGCACTCAGACAAAGCGCGGCGCCGCGGTGCGCATGCGGCGCCGACTGGGCTTGGCGCCGCGGGCGTACGCACTGCTGTCGTGCTCGCTGGTGCTGGTCATAGCTGGCGTTTCTGCCTATGGCATGACCGTGCCGTCCATGATGCAGGCGCATGCCGCACGCGAACCGTGCGTGGGGCATGAGGTCAAAAGTGATCTGGGTACCACGACTGGATATGCTTGGGCAAGTGTGGTCGCGCATATTGTGTTTGGCACCGACGATGCGGACGGCGCCGAGGCCCCGGACAACGAAGTCACGCTTGCCAATGGCAAAACCATCGTGCTCACCAACACCAAGATCATCGATCGGTTGTCCAACAATAGCGTGGCGGCAACGGTGAATAAGGTCGAGCAGCAGAAGGAGCAGGACGCCCAGCAGTCCGGAAAGCCCGGTAGCTCGGATACTTCTGGCTCCGGCTCGAATTCGTCGAGTTCGAGCGGCGGCTCTGGGTCGGGCTCCTCTACCGGAGGGTCTGGAAATGGCGGCTCGACGGGCGGCAACACTGACAACGATGCAAACTCCGGTGGCCTTTCCGCTGCTGAGGAAGAGAGCATTCACAGTTGGCTTGTGACCAAGTACAACATGCTCGACGGCTACGTTTCTCGTGCCAATGACGTGGTCTCGACCTATAACTCTACGGGAGATCCCAGGCCGTGCGACAGCCTGGTCGGGGAGATGTTTGTCATTCGAGCCGAGTTCGGTCGTCAGACATTCTCGCCCCGGTCAAAGTGGTATCAGCAGTATGCCAATCTGTGGGGCTGTTACACCAACCTATGTCAATGGGTCGGCCATTACGGCGATGATGACGTCGCACTCGGTAACTTCAACAATAACGTGGCGGCGCTTGCCCTATGATGACCGATCTTGCATCCACCACACCACAATCGCTCGGTCGCGATTCCATGGTCGACCTGCGCCTGGCGCGTGTCGACGGGTTTGAGCCGGCCATTGCGCTCGGTCAGGACGAACTGCCTGCCTATCTGCGTCGTTTTACGATGCTGTTTGCCGACGAAGCCACCATGCGCCGTGGCGGTATCGGCCGCGTGACGCGTGCCGTCAACGCCCAAGGCGAGGCCGTGGCACTCAAGCAGCTCATCTTGCCGACGCGCGATGAGTTTGACGACGATGCAGCTCACGAGGCGCTGGTCGCCAAGTTCAAGGCGGCGTTTCGGGAGGAATACGAATGCCATCGCGCCCTTTCGGGTCTTAAGGGCTTTCCCCGCCTCTATGGCTGGGGCGAGGTCGACGGTGTGCCTGCAATTGTCATGGAATGGGTCGAGGGCGAGACGCTCGCCCGCTTGCGTTCGCGACTCGCCGTGGACGATGCCGGACGCCTGTCGCCGCTTGTGGCGGCGCGTCTGGGTCGCGACCTGTTTGATCTGCTCTGCCGTATGAGCCTGGTGGGTGAGGGCTTTGTCCATCGCGATATCTCGCCCGCTAATATTATGGTGCGTACGGCGCGTCTACCGCTTGACCGGCAGCTTGCCGAGGGCACCTTTGACCTGTGCCTGATCGACTTTGGCTCGTCGCTGGCGCTCGAGCCTGCGTCGGCCGTGGCCGGTACCGGCGGCAAGGCGTCGTTTACGGAGCGCTATGCCACGCTGCGTCGCGCGACGGTTGCCTATGCCCCACCCGAGATGCTCACCGACGATATTCCCGATCTGCGCGCTTTGCGTATGTCGCCGGCGATTGACGTCTATGCCGCGGCAAGCACGGTTTACGAGCTCATTGCCGGCGTCGCGCCATACGAAGCCGCGCCGAGCACTTCGGGCACCTCGGGTTCGCGCAAAAAGACGCGCGACATCGCGAGCCCCTACCGTCTCAAGATGGACACGCGGCCCGACTATCCCATTGGTGCCCATGCGCCCGGTTGTGATTTGACTCAGCTGCTTCGTCGTGAGCCCGATGTGGCGCTCGCCGCGGCCGAGCAGGCCCAGCAGCTAGGGCTTGAGCCGGATTCCGAAGAGCTACGTGATGCGCTGGCGTTTGTCGATGCCCAGCTGTTCGACGTGGTGATGGCCTGTCTGTCCAGCCATCAAAAAGATCGTCCCGAGCCGGCGGCGGTCGAGGCGGCGCTCTCGGCGTTTTGTGACCACTATGCGCAAAATGTCGGTCGTTCGCTCCGCGGCGAGCCGCTCACGCCGTGCCCCATGGATGCGTCTGGCCGCGCGGTTCGTCGCGCGCTGATGGTCGGCGCGACGGTCGTCTGTGGCGTGGTTTGGGCTGTGGTCGTGGTTTCGGCCGCGCTGCTGGCGTCGGGCGCTCGCGTGACGGCGACTTTGGGATCGCTCGTGTGGTCTGGGTCGCTACCGGGTATTATTGCCGCACTGGCGTTGGCGCTGCCAGACATAGCCGGCGTTGCCGCGGGGGCACTTGCGCGCGATCGGCGCTCGGGCTTCCTGCAGGGTGTGCTTGCGCTTTCTGCCTGCGAGGTTCCGGTGCTGGTTGTGGCTGCATGTAGCGTATTTTCCCAACGCGCCGTGATGGGCGGCCTTGTTGCCGCTCTGGTTGCAACCTATACGCTTACGTGGTTTTTGCTTGCGATGGGCTTTGCCTTTGAACTTCCCGTTTCGGCACCGCGACGCACAAAAGCCCAGATGGCGACTCCGCTTGCCGGTGGAGCCGCAGCTGCCCGTACTTTTGGCGGACCTGTCGAAGTATCGTCCGATTCTATTTCTACGACCAAGGAGGCCTAGGTCATGGCATCTCAAGTTGAGCTCACCCCATGCGGGGCCATGTTTGACATCTTTAAGCGCGCGGCGCATCTGAGCCATATCGAGCTGTGCGGCTTGGTGCTTTCGTCCCGTCCGCTCGCCGACGGCCGCAGCCCGCAGAGCCGAGCCGCCGATCGCTCTTGGGTTTCCCGCTTTATCGTTCGCGCGCCGGTCGGCACGCTTCAGCAGCGCTACTTTGCCGAATACGGTACCTCGGCTGCGCGTATTATGTCGCAACTGGCCCTGCGCCAGCGCAATCCCATGGACTCCACGGCTGTGATCAATATGGTGTGCGGTCCTGCAGGTGAACCGATGGTACGCGCGCTCGAAGAGTGCCACCAGGACACGAATCTCTATCGCAACGCGCTCGATCGCCTGTCCCAGGCGGCAGAACTCATGCCCGCCGAGCGCGCCGAGGCCGTGCTGGTGCTGTTTGTCGCCGTCGGTTGTTCGGCGGATGTGCGGTCCTCGGTGAACTATGCCATCGACTACGCGCACGCGACCTGTGGCGGAGGCACATCCACGCCGCGTTCGCTTGGCATGTCGATGACCGCGGGCGAACGCGAACCCGCCCCGGCGCACCCCTTGGGCTTGCTGCGCGTACAAAACAGTTTTGTCGTGAGCGCCCCGCGCTGGATTCAGCCGAGTGAGCAGGGTGTTGAGATTGGCGCGCTGGCCACTGGCGAGGGCGATATTACCGACGTCGGCGACGATGTCTCGGCCCGCCATGCCCATATCTGGTGCGATGCTCAAAATATCTGGCACGTCGAGGACTTGTCGTCCACCAACGGAACCGTGGTGGTAAACGGGGCCACGCGCGTCTGCATTCAGGTCGAGCCCGGCCGTTCCGCCCAACTCAATCCCGGCGACGAGCTCAAGCTCGGCGAATCCACTACCTACGCCATCCTCTTTGGTGCCCTCTAGCCGGCAGTTAGGGACGTTCCTTTTCTGCCGGCACTTGGGGACACTCCTTGGCGCACCAGAGCCGGTCGCCCAGGGATGGAGGGGTCATTTTGGCCCTTGCGGTCAGTCGGGGCGAAACTAGAAGATCTTTCCGATTCGCGGCTGTTCATGCTTGTAGAGCATCTAAAACAATAGGATGTTATTCTGGAATATGCCGGGTGCGTGAACTTGCCTGTCTTAGCCTTAATAAGGTATAGGGGAGTTTGGCTCAGGGGTTCCGTCTTGTTCTTCAGCGCAGTATTGTGGGACAGATTTGCTGAGATTGGCGCCTTACACCGCAGAGCGCACGGAAGGCTCTCGATTTGTGTTCTGGCCCCAGAATACAGGGCCTGATACTTACCAACTGTGGCATGGATGTAACATCTGTAGAAATCAACCCTTTTGTTGTCGACCTTTGTAAGAAAAACACTGCCATCAACTCTTTGGATGACGAAACTAGGGTGCTTGAGGGGAGCCTTTACTCCCCTCTGAGAGATGACTCATGTTTTTCGCTTGTCGTTGTGAATCCTCCGTTACTGCCGATTCCGGATGAGATTCCTTATCCCTTCGTTTGAGATGGAGGACAATCGGGTCTGGATAAAACACTTCGTATTCTTAAGGGTGGCGATACGCATTTAGAGAAAAACGGTAAATACTGCTAATAGGGGTGACGACGATGGTGCAGGGGCGACCCGCGATGCTCTCATCAATACGTCGGATACTTGGGAAATCAGGTCTAGATGCATGTATGATGATGCTGTGTGGCTATTCAATTAATCCGCGTTCCGAATGGGTGCAGGGTATAGCTGCGACATCGTATGCTTTTGACCCGGCGCGATACTCAGATATTTCTGAGGCGGTTGACGAAGTTTATACGCACTATGCCGCGCAAGGCGTTTCGGAAGTTTGCACATCTACGTTACGGGCTTAGGTTTCTTCAAGCGAGCAGGCCGGTTGCGTTATTTCGAGCGATTTTTCTAGTCTAGACGACAAAAGGCAAAGGATTTGATGGGTATAAAACGCGGACGTTTGTGGGCGGATGCTCAAATCTATTGTGGCAATCGGGCGGTTGAAAAAGATATTTCAACCGCCCGATTGCCAGGTTCGTCGGAGGAGATGTCCGATTCCGACTCTCTTGTAGGAAGAGCTTGAGATCGTATTGGCCCAAGGCAATCTTAAAGCAGTCTCATTGGCAAATCTTCGCTCCTGTTGTGTTGAGGTGTAAGGTATCAGTGATTGATGTTTTGTGGCGGGTAGATTGGGGCCTTCCTTGATTCGATGCGTTCTCTCGAGGTTCATCAGAGCAAAAGGGGCTTTCGTCTTCATTGCTATCACGGTGATTGGAACCGCTCTCTCCTATGCCATGCCATACGTGAACGGGAAATTCTTAGATTTTCTTCTCGGTAACCGCAGCGAAAGAGACGCCGTACTCTTCGCGCTCCTGGTTGCGTCAATAGGAGTTTTCTCCACCCTCTTTACTTATTTTGCAGGAACACTTTCCATTCGCATAACCACGAGACTTTCCTTTGATCTTCTCAGGGAGGCCGTCTTGCGTTTTGAAAGAGACGATTACTTGGTGAGTCGGACCATCGATCCAGCCTATACAACGCAACGGATTATTTCCGACTCCAGCGTGGTCTCATCCTTCGTTTTGGCGAATTTTATCAGTGCGCCGCTGTCCATTGTAGCCATTCCCATCGTATTGCTTATCATATGGTCAATTGATTCAACTCTCGCGGTGTTTTCCATCATTCTCCTCATCGTGTATTTCTGTGTAATTACTGGGTTGAGGAAACTTTTGTATAGGGTCACGTATGAGAAGAAAGAGGCGGACAGCGCCTTTTACGCCGCAATTGCATCGCAGCTTAATCAGATTCTCAACATTCAACTGACATCTTCGTACGGCAAGAGCGAACAAGCGCTCGACGCTGGGTTTAAGAGCTATTTTCCCAAAGTTTTGCGCTCCGGAAAGCTATCATATTCTCTGACATCGCTCGATGGTCTTTTCGCAGCGTTGTTTCAAGCGGTGATACTTGTTGTTTCCGGAGTACGAATCATTAACGGAACTATGTCAATAGGCGAGTACACTATCATCGGTACATACTTCGCGGTTCTCTTTAAGACTTTGAAAAGTATGATGTCATTGTTCAAATCCTATCAAGATGCCAAAGCATCATGGGATAGGACGGCTATCGCGACGAGAGAAAAGGAGAGATCGGGGTGGAATCGGACCGATTTAGCTAAACTCGATGAAATAAATGACATTTCGGTATCTGATTTGGAATTCTCGGTTGCCCTTCCAGACGGATCTGTCCGAGAGGTCCTCGGCGGGTTTTCTTTCAAGTTTTCCGGTCCTGGTACATATTGCATAGTTGGGGAAAACGGAAGAGGCAAGACGTCACTTCTTTACTTGATGCTCGGGCTATACTCATCGAAAGGCAAAGTAAAATACAACGGCGTGCCAATCGAAGAATGCGACTTGGATTACATACGTGCGAGAGAGATATCGTGCTGCCCACAGTCGTGCTTCGCGCCGGACGAAACGGTGAAAGAGCTGTTAGAGTATTTCGACACGCCCTTTTCTTCCTATCACCGGGGTGTAGATGGCCTACTTTCGCTGGAAAACAGCGTGAAGGAGTTGCTCGGGAAACGTTGCTCCGCGCTTTCGGGCGGTGAGCTGCGCCGAGTGTACTTATGGTCGGCGATTTCACGCAAGTCGTCAGTTTTGGTACTCGACGAGCCCACGACTGGGTTAGACGCTGTAAGCCGCGCCGAGCTTGCGGCCTATGTTAAGCGCAACAAGCAAAGCCAGCTGATCATCGTTGTCTCTCACGATGACGAGATGGTCGGCGCGGTAGAAGGGGTAGTGGATTTAGGCAGCATGTACCAGGGTAAATGATGACAAGTGTAGTGCTACCCAACTGGCAGAGATAACAAAAAGGCGATGCAGATGCACGTAGCATTCAGGCGGTTCGGACTCGGTGCCTTCACGCCATCGCAACGCTTTCAGATATAGTTCTCGTTCTCTTACTAAAGGAAACTTTAGTCTACGTCATCTTGTCGAGACAGAGGTGAAGCGAAGTGTTGTCGCGACGTATCTTATTCCAGGTGGCTCAGTATCAGCGTGAGAATCGCACCAAAGTGTACTTACGATTCTCGTGTCCCACGGACAACATGAGCTGAGCATTGAGGTTCCACCCTTTGCTGCAACTACACGGGGTTGGACGGCAATGAATATGCCGGGCCGCATACCACGCGCAGCGGGGGTCCATGTCCCAGTATGTTGCCTACAGCAGCCTCGATGTCCACGCACACATCATCTCTGCCTTCGCGTTCAATCCATTTGCCGGAGAGTGCGAGGGTTGCCAGGCCGTAGAATTCGAGCCGAACAAATGAAATGCGGTATCAGCGCATAGGATTAAACTGACGATTGCTTTGCACTGAGAATACGCTTGGAAAGCCGCTATGGGTGGCGGCCCAGGTTAAATAGAGAAGCCCGTCCGATCACTTTCATGTGGCGAACGGTCGGGCTTCTTATTCCACTTGCCAATGCTCGGCTCATATTGGAAGAAAGCTACGCTAATGTTTGCGTGACACTCCTATTTTCTCCGAAGAAAGAGTCGGATAATGAAGAATAGAATTAAAAAAGGTGCCAGATATAACCCAAGTATAAAGGCTAATCCAACGAGACCTTGCAATAATGGCATAACTCCTCACAGACACGAGATTTTGGTATTTGTTCCCATCTTATTCTGAATTGGACCAAATAGTTCCTAGCCACAAAACTACTCGTCAACTGGATCGCACCAATCTGCTGGCAAAACACAGCTTGATTCTTTATCGACATAGCACCAATCCGCAACAGGGCACTCGGCGATGTCGTAAAAATTGCATATATCAACTCCAAGACAACAAGGCTCAACGGGAGGATGTTCATTTGAACCAACAGGATGGATATGCTTCATAACAGCTCCTCACCTTAATCCAATTAGAGACTACGTTTGATCAATGCCACAGTGATCTACAACGCAGATGCTGCCGCCATCCATGTCATAGTCGCAGTAATCGTATGCACCACAGCCATCTGCTTTATCATAAACAGTACAGATGTCAGTAATGCCCAAGAGGCAGTCAAAAGACATCGGCTTCACGCCTGCCTCGTCGCCACTTCCTGGATTAATCGGATGAATATGCTTCACGACTACCTCCCTTTGAGTGCAGAAAAACCTCAATATTGTGTATAACAAACCAAGATGTCTAGTTCACCATATTTCTAGAATGGTTTCGGCGAACGTAGCAATAAGCTTTGCAGACGGTAATCAGAAGAACGAACACCTCCACAATGGTGACAGCAATGCGCTGAAACGCTTATTCCGATACAGTAGCTTCTCGTTGATTTTTCTCCTGCGAAGATGAGTGGCGGGAAATAAGGTCAAAAGCCATCTCGTAGCACATTTTTCTATATTCACATGATGCAGGGTGTAGACTCTTGGGCAAGTAGCCGTGCTCGTCTGCAGCCTCCCAGCTACAGCCCCCACCACAGAAAGACCGAGCCCAACAGTCCGTACAGTCAATTCTTTTTTCGACACCCTGACTCCAGTTTTCAATATACCTAGTTTCGTCAATTCCGGTGACGATGTTGCCCATTTTGAATCGCATCATCCCGACAAACCTGTGACAGGGGTATACGTCCCCTTCGGGAGTCACGGAAATAAAACGCCTGCCAGCCCCGCATCCGACAAAGGCGATCCTGTTGCTCATAATCAAATCAACTGCAGTTTTCAATGTTCTAAACAAGGGCTTTTCCCCTTGATCAATCTGTTTGAGATATTGATCCGCCAAATCTATTAGGCCCGCCCTGATTTTGTTTAATGAGTGTTCGTCGAGTTTGATATTCTCATCGAATGAGCTCACGGGCGAGAAGTAAATCCTTCTGAAGCCCATCTCTTTAAACTGAAGATAGTCTTCAACAAGGTTACAGTTATTATTTGTTAAGGTCGCTCTTGCGCCGAAGGGGAACGACTCGGAAAAACGACGAACGTTTTTGTCGATATCGGAGAAAGAGCCGCCTCCCGTCTTGTACGGGCGTGATGCATCGTGCTTGCATCCTGTACCATCGAGACTAATCAGAACAGAAAACCCGTGCTCCTTGAAAGAATTCACAGCAGTGTCATTCAAAAGCGTTCCGTTGGTCGTAATAGAATAGGTAAAGTTTCTATTGGGGTATATTCTTTTTGAATAGTCGACCGTTTTCCATATCAGCGGCTCGTTAATCATGGGTTCCCCACCAAAAAAGACGATCGCAAGCGTTTCGTTTTCCGATGAACTTGCGACGAGGTAGTCGACCGCCTTGAAGGCTATCTCGTCTGTCATCAGCAGAGGAGACGTTCCATAATCTCCTTTACCGGCAAAACAGTAACTACAACCAAGGTTGCATGCATGTGAAACGTGGAGTTCGATGGATCTAAGTTTTCGAGGCGTGTCTTTTGTTAAGAAAGTCCGCTCAGACAATCGTTGATACTCATCAATGTCGTCTTCAAGTTCTGCTATGGTCGTTTGGTCGTAGCCTTTCGCAGCAAGTGACTTTGTTAGCAACTTCGAGTTGACCGTTCTTCCCGATGCTTCAAATATGCGAAGCGCATCTTCTGATGCTTGGTCAACCTGAAAGCAATTGCGAGTGACCTCATCGAAGCAGTAACGACGATCACTTACTGAGAAAAAATGCATACGTTCCTCAATTTCATGCTGGACTGGCACTAACCTTGTTTATTGTTGCGCAGCTATAAAAAACCACCAGCGGGGATTCGGTGTGCGGCCCAATCGGACTCCCAAAAGGTTCTATTTGAGACTGGCAAGCTTTGTGTTGTTGGCACTTCGACAGCGCTCTTTATTCCAACATGGAGCCTCGCAGTTTGAGTCGACTTGCCTCTGGAAGGTCCGATCTTAACTTGATTTAGGATGAAAACAGATTACAGGCGCGCTCCTCTAGAAAGAAAGGAAACCAATCGCCGCCTTTCACCGGGAAAGTTTTTATAGCCCACCTCGAGCAAAATGAAAGATGCGAGAGCGATTGGGGAACAACGCGAATCTCCCCTTTTGGGTGGGAGCGAGCCTTCAGCCACCGGCGAACGACTCGCCCTGGTCAGAATCTGGAAGTGGTGCCGGGCCGCTTGGGCCTCCCCGGTGACTTCGTGGGGCTTACCTGCCTGACGTCGAGGAGTACATCCGCAAGATTCGTTCCCTATGCCGTTTGCTCTCACGCCCGCCTTAGTTCCAAGTCGGGCGAGCCGCCGCGCTCATGCGACCCGTGGCGGCGACACGTCGACGCCGCGCTCGCTGAGCACATCTTCGGTCGCGGGCGAGCACGAGGTCGCGCCGGCGCATCCGCTGGGACTGCTGTGCGTGCAAAACGGCTACGTGGTGAGCGTCCCGCGCTGGATTCAGCCGAGTGAGGAAGGCGTTGAGATCGGAGCGCTGGCAACGGGGGAGGGCGGCATCACCGACGACGTCGGCGACGACGTCTCGGCCCGCCATGCCCCTATCTGGGTCGTCCACTAACGGCACCGTGGTGGTAAACGGGGCCACGAGTGTGTGTATTCAAGTAGAGCCCGGCCGCTCCGCCCAGCTCAACCCCGGCGACGAGCTCAAACTCGGCGAATCCACCACCTACGCCATCCTGCTCGGCGCCCTCTAGCCGGCAGTTAGGTGTTCCTTTCCTGCCGGTACTTGGGGACACTCCTTGGCGCGTCAGAGCCAGTCGTCCGGGGATGGAGGGACCATTCTGGCCTTTGGCGGTCACCCGGGGTAAACCTTTACCGCCCGCCTATATTTGCCGAAATATGGCTTGGCGGCGGGGTACAATAAGCCCGCATGCGGATTTCCGTTGCGGGCGCTTCCCATCGCCGGGGCGTGCCCGGGAGCATCCGGCATGCGGCCTTTGCGGCGCTCGGTCATGTGCAAGACGGGCGGTCGGGTCTGTGGGGCGCATCAGCTGGCCCTCGCCTCGGCATGTCTTCTCTCCACGCCACGTACCTGCTGCTGAGCCTGCCTGCCAGATGATTGGAAGCAACAGCGTAAATCCCATCACGCCAACATCCCGGCGATCGCCGGGGCCTGTATACCTATATGAGAGGAGAGGGGTATATGGCGCGTAAGTTTAAGTCTATGGACGGCAACGAGGCGGCCGCATATGTTTCGTATGCGTACACCGAGGTAGCGGGAATCTATCCCATTACGCCGTCCAGCCCGATGGCCGACCATGTCGACCAGTGGGCGGCCCAGGGTCGCAAGAATATCTTCGGCACCCCGGTCAAGGTCGTCGAGATGGAGTCCGAGGCAGGTGCAGCCGGTACCGTTCACGGTTCGCTGGGCGCCGGTGCTCTGACCACCACCTACACGGCTTCTCAGGGTCTGCTCCTGATGATCCCGAACATGTACAAGATCGCGGGCGAGCAGCTCCCGGGCGTCTTCCACGTCTCCGCGCGTTGCGTCGCTTCCCACGCCCTGAACATTTTTGGCGATCACTCCGACGTCATGGCCTGTCGTCAGACCGGCTTCGCCATGCTCGCCGAGGGCAACGTCCAGGAGGTCATGGACCTCTCGCCGGTGGCTCACCTTGCCGCCATCGAGGGTAAGACCCCGTTCCTTAACTTCTTCGACGGCTTCCGCACCAGCCACGAGATCCAGAAGGTCGCCATGTGGGACTACAAGGATCTGGCCGAGATGTGCGACATGGACGCCGTCCAGGCTTTCCGCGACCACGCGCTCAACCCTGAGCACCCGCACACCCGCGGCAGCCACGAGAACGGCGATATCTTCTTCCAGAACCGTGAGGCCTGCAACAAGGTCTACGACGAGCTTCCCGCCGTCGTCGAGGGCTACATGAAGAAGATCAACGAGAAGCTCGGCACCGATTACGGCCTGTTCAACTACTACGGCGCTCCCGATGCCGACCGCGTCGTCGTGTGCATGGGCTCCTTCTGCGACGTGCTCGAGGAAGTCATCGACTACCTCAACGCCCACGGCGAGAAGGTCGGCCTGGTCAAGGTCCGTCTGTTCCGTCCGTTCTCCATCAAGCACTTCGTCGACGTTCTCCCCGAGACCGTCCAGAAGATCGCCGTCATGGACCGTACCAAGGAGCCGGGTTCCATCGGCGAGCCGCTCTACCAGGACGTCGTCTCCGCTCTCTACGAGGCCGGCAAGACGGGCATCAAGGTCGTCGGCGGCCGTTATGGCCTGGGCAGCAAGGACACGCCTCCCGCGTCCGCGTTCGCTGTCTTCGAGGAGCTCAAGAAGGACGAGCCCAAGCGCGAGTTCACCATCGGCATTGTCGATGACGTGACCAACCTGAGCCTGCCCGAGGCCGAGGATGCGCCCAACACCGCAGCCCCCGGCACCATCGAGTGCAAGTTCTGGGGTCTGGGTGGCGACGGTACCGTCGGCGCCAACAAGAACTCGATCAAGATCATCGGCGACCACACCGACAAGTACGTCCAGGCCTACTTCCAGTACGACTCCAAGAAGACCGGCGGCGTCACCGTCTCGCACCTGCGCTTTGGTGATTCCCCGATTCGCTCGCCGTACTACGTGACCAAGGCCGACTTTGTCGCCTGCCATAACCCCAGCTACATCGTTAAGGGCTTCAAGATGGTCCGCGACGTCAAGCCGGGCGGCACCTTCCTGGTCAACTGCCAGTGGAGCGACGAGGAGTTCGCCGAGCACATGCCCGCCGTGGCCAAGCGCTACATCGCGAACAACAACGTCAACGTTTACCTGATTGACGCTATCGACCTGGCCGCCAAGGTCGGCATGGGCAAGCGCACCAACACGGTACTCCAGTCCGCCTTCTTCGCGCTGGCCAAGGTCCTGCCCGCCGAGGACGCCCTGCAGTACATGAAGGACGCGGCTACCAAGTCCTACATGAAGAAGGGCCAGGCCATCGTCGACGCCAACCACAAGGCCATCGATGCCGGCGCTACCGCTTTCCGTAAGTTCGAGGTTCCGGCCGACTGGGCTACCGCCGAGGATGCCGCTCCCGTCGAGCTCTCCGAGGAGACCAAGTCCGCTATCGCCCAGCAGGTCAAGAACCTGCTCGAGCCCATCGATCGCATGGACGGCGACAGCCTGCCTGTTTCCGCCTTCGTCGATTGCGCCGACGGCCAGTTTGAGCTGGGCGCCTCCGCATACGAGAAGCGCGGCGTCGCCGTGGTCGTTCCTCACTGGGACGAGACCAAGTGCATCCAGTGCAACCAGTGCGCCTATGTGTGCCCGCATGCCACCATCCGTCCGTTCGCGATGACCGAGGACGAGGCTGCCGCCGCGCCCGAGGCTACCCGCACGCTCGACGCCATGGGCCCCAAGGCCAAGGGCATGAAGTTCACCATGGCTGTGTCCCCGCTCGACTGCATGGGTTGCACCAACTGCGTCAAGGTTTGCCCCAAGGGCGCTCTCGAGATGGTTCCTACCGAGCAGGAGATGGACCAGCAGCCCGTTTGGGACTACATGGTCGAGAACGTCTCCGAGAAGAAGGAGCTCATCGCGGCCAACGTCAAGGGTAGCCAGTTTAAGCAGCCCTACCTGGAGTTCTCGGGTTCCTGCGCCGGCTGCGCCGAGACCGCCTATGCACGTCTGGTGACCCAGGTCGCCGGCGACCGCATGTTCATTTCCAACGCCACCGGCTGCTCCTCCATTTGGGGTAACCCCGCTGCCACCGCTCCTTACTGCAAGGACAAGGACGGTCACGGCCCGGCGTGGAACAACTCCCTGTTCGAGGACAATGCCGAGCACGGTCTGGGCATGGCCGTCGGTTACGAGGCCGTCCAGAAGAAGCTGATCGCCGCTACCCAGGACATCATCGCTGCCGATGGTCCGTCCGATGAGCTCAAGGCCGCCGGCCAGGCTTGGATCGACTCCGTCAACGACGCCGAGGCCTCCAAGACCGCTGCCGCTGCTTACGTTGCCGAGCTCGAGAAGTGCGGCTGCGACGCTTCCAAGGCGATCCTCGCCGACAAGGCTTACCTCACCAAGAAGTCCTTCTGGATCTTTGGCGGCGACGGCTGGGCCTACGACATCGGCTTCGGTGGCCTGGACCACGTCCTGGCTTCCGGCCACAACGTCAACGTCTTCGTCTTCGACACCGAGGTCTACTCCAACACCGGCGGTCAGGCCTCCAAGGCCTCGAACCTGGGCCAGGTCGCTCAGTTCGCCGCTGCCGGTAAGGTGACTAAGAAGAAGTCCCTGGCCGAGATCGCCATGAGCTACGGCTACGTCTACGTGGCGCAGGTCGCCATGGGCGCCAACCCGGCTCAGACCCTCAAGGCCATCCACGAGGCCGAGGCCTACGACGGCCCGTCCCTCATCATCGGCTACAGCCCCTGCGAGATGCACTCCATCAAGAAGGGTGGCATGCAGAACTGCCAGGCCGAGATGAAGAAGGCTGTCGAGTGCGGTTACTGGAACCTCTTCCGCTTCAACCCCGAGGCTGCTGCCGGCAAGAAGTTCTCGCTCGATTCCAAGGAGCCCGCGGGCGGTTATCAGGAGTTCCTGATGAACGAGGCCCGTTACGCTTCGCTGACGCGTTCCTTCCCCGAGCGCGCCGAGGAGCTCTTCAAGGAGAATGAGCAGGCCGCTATGGACCGCTATCAACACCTGCTGAAGCTCAAGACGGTGTACAACGAGGCCTAGGTCTCCCACCGCAGGATCTGAGGGCTGACCTTCGCGGACGTCCTCGGACATGAAAGAACCCCCGCTGCGCACTACGTGCGGCGGGGGTTCTTTCGTCCTGCGGAGTGTCCGCGAAGGTCAGCCCTCAGATCCTGCTGCGACTACGTCCTCGGATTGTGTGGGCGGATGAAGGACGTAGTTGGCCGGGTGTTCCGTCCCTTTCACTGTTTCGCGGCTTTGCCGCGAAACTTCGCGCCACTTTGGGACGCGGGGGAGGACAGGCTTGCTGCCGTCTTTTCGGAGCTCTTCTTTATTCCTTTTGCTGGATGAAAAGCCCCTTGTTTTTGCAGGGGTGCATACTAGACTTATAAGTGCATAGAATCTCGTATAGCGCGAGTAAGATATTGCGCTGTCCGTTTTGTGTTTAGCAGAGATGTAGTTTGCGTAATCCGACATAATCCTCGCTTCATTTAAATAAAGTCGCACGTAAATTACGTAGATATGTCTGAGCTGGAGTTCTGTACGCTGAGCGGATAAAAACGACCGTTCACCGTTCCGCTATTTTCAAAATGAATAAAATGAGCGATAAAGAGAATATAAACCTTAATAAACTCGCGTATCGCACGGACGCGGGTTATTAATGGGTTGTAGGCCTTTTACAGAAAGGATTCCAGCAATGTCTAAGCCTCTTGGCAAGCCCGATCGTATTGTCGTCGCCCTTGGCGGCAACGCCCTCGGCAACAACCCCGTCGAGCAGATCGAGGCCGTGAGCAACACCGCCCACGCTCTCCTCGGTCTCATCGAGCAGGGCAACGAGATCATCATCACCCACGGCAACGGCCCGCAGGTCGGCATGATCCAGAACGCCTTCGCCGCCGCCCACGACGCCATCGGCACCCCCGAGATGCCGCTGCCCGAGTGCGGCGCCATGTCTCAGGGCTACATTGGTTATCACCTGCAGCAGGGCATCGGCCGCGAGATGCACAAGCGCTATAAGCGTTGGCACGCCGCCACCGTCGTCACCCAGATCGAGTGCGATCCGGATGATCCCGCGTTCAAGAACCCGACCAAGCCGATCGGTCCCTTCTACACCGAGGAGCAGGCCAAGGAGCTCATGGCCGAGGATCCCTCCAAGGTCTTCGTCGAGGATTCCGGCCGCGGCTGGCGTCGCGTCGTCGCTTCCCCCGATCCCAAGAAGATCGTCGAGGCTGACTCCATCCTCAACCTGCTCGACAACGAGTTCATCGTCATCGCCTGCGGTGGCGGCGGCATCCCCGTCGTCCGCGACTACGAGAACAAGGGCTGCTACAAGGGCGTTCCCGCCGTCATCGACAAGGACCTGGGCGGCGAGCTGCTGGCCGAGGACTGCGACGCCGACGTTCTGTTCCTGCTGACCGCCGTTGAGCATGTCGCCATCAACTTTGGCAAGCCCAACCAGGAGGAGCTCGAGGACCTCACCGCCGACGAGGCCGAGCGCCTGGCCGACGAGGGCCAGTTCGGCAAGGGTTCCATGGAGCCCAAGGTTCGCGCTGCCATCAAGTTCGCCCGTTCCCGCAAGGGCCGCACCTGCATCATCGGCGCCCTGGACAAGGCTGCCGAGACCATGGCCGGCCTCTCCGGTACCCGCATCCACGAGTAGTCTCTACTCTGTTGCCTCTCTCGTGGGCGCTAGGCAAAGCGCCCACAAACTAGCCTCTCTTCATGAGCCCCGCAGTCCGCTCCGACTGCGGGGCTTTTGCTATTCACCTAGTCATTGGGGACGTTCTTAAATGACTAGTCAAACAAGAGCGTCCCCAATGACCACTCGTTTAAGTCTGTCCCCAATGACTAGTAGTAGGCCCACATGGCTTCGACTTCGTTGAGGACCTCTACGACGCCCCAGCG